>JAVJSV010000016.1:300000-594810 GCA_040219235.1 Rhodospirillaceae bacterium | reverse complement strand
AGCCGCAATCTTCAAGTACATCAACGGGTTCTACAACACCCGAAGACGTCATTCATATCTGGGCGGCATCAGCCCGCTCGCATTCGAGGCCAAGGTGGCATAATGAGATAGGTGACCGGCGCAAAACCGTTACAAGTCCACAGACATATAGGCGTCATAAATAGACTTGGCTGTTTCGTACCAGGTTTCTGGAACTCCATACATGTTGTCAGCCCTAAACGCGCGCGCGAGATCGGTTCTCTCGTCATAGAGATCGACCACATCCAGAGTTGCGGCGGGAATAGCCGGTGGCAGAGGCGGGGTGTCTTCTGAGCAACCACCTAATCCAAGAATAAGTACAGATACAGCAGTTGCCTTTATGAGTATGCGCACAGCTAAAGCTCCCTAGTGAGTAATGAGCAAACTTTATCATAAGTTGTCTTGCTGTGAACTTGGTGTTTAAGCGCGCATGCAAGCTTGTAGTTGTTTGCGAGCTTTCAGGGTTGGCCTGACCCGCCGCCATTTTTAAAGGTCGGCGGTTTTTTTATGCCCACATCATTCCCTTTTTTTAACAAGGATAGAAACATGCACGCTTCACATTGCAGGAAGACCACCACCGATGGCTGGACCCTGGACCAAGGCCTGGCCGCACAATATGCCGCCCAGGCCGGGCTTGACCCAGACCTGGCCGCTGAGGCTGGCGAAGAGGTGTGGGATGTTCTGAAATCCCTGCGCGATGCCACGAGTGAGATCGACCCGCACCGTCAGGCCAAGCTGGTGCGACGGACCAAGGCGCGTTTGGCCAAAGGGCTTTTGTCCAAAGCTGGGCTCAGCCGTCATGGTGAATTGGTGCAGCACATTGAGGCGAAGCTGTTGGCGTTACAGGGCCGGGGCGGAGATACAGAACTGGCGCACCTGACCCCGGGCGAGATGATTGTGCCAGCGCAGCTGCAAACGCCGGAGGTGGTGCAGGCGCTGCACCAAGCGGCGCACACTGCCGGCATTGATCTGCGGCGTTACACCGCAGGCTCCTCTGCCAGCAGCGTGAACCCGGACACGGGGTTGGAGGAGTATCGCTTTGAATGTGTTGAAGGGCGCAATGGGCCGTGTGGAAACATAGCTGATCCCATCAATACAATGACTCATAGATTTATATATGACGGTTCTGGCCGTCTCTCACCCAATCAACCTGGTATGACCAGCACCTACCCAGGACAGTTTACGGGGGCTGCTTGGCAGACTGGCACAGGACGCTTTCCTGGAAGCGGTGTGGGCGTGTTCCCTAATACACAAGATCCTCCAGGGTTGGTTTCTAATGACGGGTTGCCAGAAGAAATAGAAGTCTCTACCAACCGTTTTGACGCTATCAATAGAGATTTAAGGGCAGCAGATGATGAAAATTTGCTTTGGGCGTTGAGGCAGCGAGAAAGGATAGTGATGGATTGGTATTGGAACGAAGGTGGAGGCTTATTCCTGATAAACACCGTTGGTACGTTGGCATCTAAAGGTGATTTCATAGAGGAGGGTAACGGTGCAATATGGGACTCTAGTTGGGCGGCAATCAACAAACCTTTTATTGATATATCGCATGAAATTAACCGCCGGAAATCAAATGGTGAATGGACGTTAGACTAACGAATAGCTTCAATAGCTCGCTAGATTAATCTTGCATACAGGGCAGGCCGGGTATTTGTAGTGGCGTTTCTATAGGTGACCAATTAAACCAATCGTCATTAAATTCTGCAATCAGGTCGTCCTTAACAGTTAAAAATAAATCTTTGGCGATAGTTGTTGGGCCGCCATCACGACGGTCAGCTTCTCGCGCCCAAAAATAGGCGAGTTTGAGGCTTTCTTTATCTGTAACTGGGAAACCAGCCATCTCTCGGTAATGGAATGACATAGAGACGGAGGCCATAGGATGGCCGCCAAGTGCGGATCGATAGATGAGTCTAAGGCCATTACACCGCTCTAAATCTGAGCTTGAGTTAGCTAGTAAGTTATGACCAACGACAAACTCGGCAACTTGTACTCCTTGATCAGCAAAAGGTCTTAACAAACGCGCTGTTTCTGCTTGTTTCTCTAACATTGGTCGGTTGAGTTCTGAGAGAAGGTCGGTGTTATTTTTCAACCTTGCCTGTGTTGATTGCTCAGACAAACTAGCAAAATCCTTCATAGGCCCGTTAACAATATCGTTAAATCTCTTGCGGTATTCGAGAACAATCTCTTCCGTTGAGTAGTCTTTAAGCGTGCTTTCTTCGGAGCAAGCTCCGAAACCGATAATGAGAAAAGATACCAAAGCTGTTTTTATGAGTGTGCTCACAGTTATCGCTCCGTAACCAATAGTAATATTTTCGGACCCGTCGTTATTTTACTAAGGACCTTGCTATTGAAGCGCGTGTGTATTCGCACGTCAAAGATAAAGCGGAAAAATTTCCTTTCCACCGCCTTTTTTGGAAAACCAAAGGCGGTTTTTTTATGCCCACATCATTCCCTTTTTTTAACAAGGATAGAAACATGCACGCTTCACATTGCAGGAAGACCACCACCGATGGCTGGAACCTGGACCAAGGCCTGGCCGCACAATATGCCGCCCAGGCAGGACTGGACCCAGACCTTGCCGCCGACGCCGGCGAAGAGGTATGGGATGTTCTGAAATCCCTGCGCGATGCCACCAGCGCAACCGCCCCCCGGCGTCAGGCCAAACTGGTGCGACGGACCAAGACACGCTTGGCCAAAGTGCTTTTGTCCAAAGCTGGGCTCAGCCGTCATGGTGAATTGGTGCAACACATTGAGGCCAAACTTCTGACGTTGCAAGGCCGGGGCGGGGATACAGAGTTAGCACACTTAACCCCTGGCGAAATGGTGGTGCCCTCGCAACTGCAAACGCCAGAGGTGGTGCAGGCGTTGCAACAGGCCGCACAAAACGCGGGCATTGATCTGCGCCGCTATACCGCAGGTTCCCCTGCCAGCAGTGTGAACCCAGAGACGGGGTTGGAGGAGTATTCGGTTGAGTGCGCCGATGAAGGTGGCTGCCGGCAGGACCCCGTTGGGTACAGAGGTCCCAACATCTACGACTATGGCGGCACAACGTATGTCAACGTTACCGGTACCAGCACAAGTCCTACGGGTCAGTACGATGCGTATTCAGCAGATAACTGGACTGGCGGACGAGGTGGTTCGGGAAGTGGCGGTTTCGGTAGTGGCGGAGTACCGTATGGTCCAGAGCCGGAAGATGAGAAACCAGAGTATGGAACAAAAGAAAACCCTGTGCCAGATCCACCTTGGGTCGATTATACCGTAACAGGAAATACAAACGGCACGACTTCATTTAGACCTGGGCCACCGGTCACGGTTTACCCCGGTGTTAACTATCCTGGTTCAGGCCTCGGGGCAGGTATTGGCGGGGGATATGATCCAAGTATAGGCCCCGTCATAGGTGGATATGGCCATAATGACTCAACCAAGCCTGATTTGGGTCTACGTGACCATTTTCTAGCTATTATAGCGCCTGAAACTCCTTCTGTCACAGAGTACTCGACTTGGTCTGAGGGAGAACTTCGCCAAGAACTCAATGAAGCCCAGAGTGGTTCCAGAAGTGAGGTCAATAATATGGAAAACACCACTAAGGGCGGTCACCCTAGGGCGAGCATAGGCTTTGGTATTCAAGCTATTTATTATCAGGCTAAGCTTGCGCGTATTAGAGAAGCTTGTCGCATTAACGGGTACGCCTGCTAAGTTAGATTACTCTCGAGCAGTTTTGCATCCCTCAAGCAAATCATCTGTATCAGCTGTGAAGGTATTCCAATCCATCCACTCTTGAATGAGGTTCGTTTTTTCTAGAGTGGCAAGGTCTTCGAGTAGATTGTCTCTCCTGAAATGATATGCTGGATTTTTATGGGCTGTCTCAAGAGTCCAAAACTGGTTCTTTCTCCTAATTTCTATTGGTGCGTTGATACGGCGTCCTGTCAGTAGATCATCATATTTCATGATCATTGCAGGTGCTGCTAAATAGCTACCTTTTTTTGCGGCAGATGATGTAAATTGTATTGATGGGCAAATCCATTCCTCTCCAAATAGACCGTACATACCTAACGGGCCTATTATACCTTGAGCATCAATGTTACCTGCTTGTGCAAAAGGAATAAGATCGCGGCCCACTTTCTGTAATTCGATATAGAATTCTGCAAAAGTCTCATCTTTTGTTATTTCCCAGCTTTCGCCATCCGTTGAACGCTTGGCCATGTAATCGCCGAGTTTCTGATCGATTGGATCAATGACATCTAAGATTAGATCGAGTCTACGATGGTACTCTTTGATGATTGCTTCGGTGGAGTAATCGGATAGGGTAGTGGTACTTGGCTCTTTATCGACTTCGGCGTTTGAGTGAGTAGAGAAAGCGATTGCTAAGGCTAAAAAGCACACCGCATTTGTAAAAATATTCATGGTCATAAATTCCATTAATCGAGTTATTTACACTCTACCATAAATTTTCTACTGACACTTCTTCCCTTCAAAAAAAGACATTCGTATGACACAAGATGACGTTCTCCGTCGGGCGGAGGAGGCGAAAGCAGTTCTGTCTCACCCCGCATTGGCCGAGGCTTTTACAGACCTAGAACAAGCGTATGTGGAGGCGTTACTGGACTGTAAAAAAGAAGATGATTTGGGGCGCTTTCGTCTCTCGGAAGGCATGAAAGTGCTGCGGTTGGTGAAGCGTCAATTAGAGGCGCAAGTAGAAGCCGGCGCTTTGGCTGTGAATGACATTCAAGAGTTGCGTCGTGGCGGCAAAGGCATTTGGTGATTTTGTCTTTGGTTAAGTCAACAATAATAATTGTTGACTTAACCAAATGGATTTGACATAATTCGAACCGTTGGAAATGCCGCCACGTTGACCCGCACCGGCGGAGACATGCCGGAAACACGGCGCATCAACAGAGAGCTGCATTGTCAAAACAGTTTTCTGTCCCACTCATACTTATTCGCACCAACGACCAATGTTCACGCCCTCATGCCTCATGGAACTGAGCAGTGGACGAGTGCGTTTAACATCAAGGATATGTCTATGACTGAACAGGCCTCGTCTTCTGATGAAACCAACACAGCGGAACCTGAAGCATGGTCTATGGAAGATGCGGCGGCAAAATTAGCGGAGCTTGATTTGCGGGATGGTGGCCCTGATAGTGAAGATGATCTGGATGAGTTTGATGGCCTCGATGATGACGAAGACCTCGCTTCACTGGACGAGACAGGCTCGATTGATCTGAATGGTCACCCGATTATCCCCGCTGCGGTGGAGGCTGACAAAGCAGCACATCAACGTGAAAACAATGACGCTGACCAGCACGCAATAAAAATTGATGGTCAGGACTATCCCGTCACCCTGGGAGAGCTAAAGGCCGGATATCAGCGGCAGGCGGATTATACCCGCAAAACGCAAACCCTTGCTGAAGAACGGCGCCAACTGCAAACAGAGCGCAGCCAGTATCAGCAGGTTTTAAATACAATATCGCAAACAGCCGCTTCTGGCCCGACACAACCGCCTGACCAACGTTTGCTCGACGCTGATCCGGCGGAGTACATACGCCAGTCTCAGCAGTGGCAGGCGCGACAACAAGTGGCGGGGGCCGCGGCACGGGAACAGGCCCGTGTTCAAGCGGAGATTGATTCCGAACAGACGGCCAGCAGCGCTGAGCAACAGGCTCAGCAAGACCGCTTGCTTGCCTCCGTCGTTCCTGGATGGTCCGATCCAACGGCCCGGCATGCCGGAAAGGCCGAGATCGGAGATTATCTTGTGCGGGCCTATGGCGCGACACAGGAGGACTTAAACGAGTTCACTGATCACAGACTCGTGGTGCTGGCCCATAAAGCTTTGCAATACGACAAACTGATGAGCAAACGGAACTTAGCGCAAAAGAAAGTGCGCAGTGTACCGCAGGTGCAAGCCCCCGGTGCTGCGCGCTCAAAACAAGAGGTTGATGCCGCCACCGTAAAGGCGTTGCGCGACCAGTTTCATAAATCTGGCAGCATTGATGATGCCGCCAAGCTCATGCGTTATCTAGGAGGATAAACTCTCATGGCAGCTCCCACAGGGACTTTTAAAACATACGAAGCCGTTGGCAATCGGGAAGATTTGTCAGACTTCATCTATAATATTTCACCAACTGATTGCCCGTTTATGAGTGCTGTTGGGTCGTCGACCGCGAAATCAACCAAGCACGAATGGCAGATAGATGCCCTTGCCGATGCGGACGACACCAACGCGCAGATTGAAGGCGATGATGTGACGGGGACGACGTCTTCCCCAACCACACGCGAACATAATTATTGTCAGATTTCGCGCAAAGATGTGGTGGTGTCGAACACCCAGAACTACGTGCACAAAGCCGGGCGCGAACACGAAATGGAGTATCAACTCTTAAAACGTGGCCGCGAACTGAAACGCGATATGGAAAAAATTCTGACCGGCAACCAAGGCTATGTGGTTGGCAACTCCACCACGGCGCGCAAGTTGAGGTCCTTAGAGAGCTGGCTTTCGACCAACTCTAATCGCGGTGCAACGGGTGCGGATGCACCCTCTGCGACGGCTGGTGCCACAGACGGCACTCAGCGGGCGATTACGGAAACGCTGTTGAAAGATGTGATTCAAAGTTGTTACGCGGAAGGGGCCACGCCACAAATTTTGATGGTGGGCCCAGCAAACAAGCAAAATGTGTCTGGCTTTACAGGGCGGAGTTCAGCGCGCGAAATCGTCAAAGACGAAAAAATCCAAGCAGCGGCGCATTTGTACGCGTCTGACTTTGGCGACATTCGTGTGGTGCCCAACCGTTTTCAACGGGAACGATCCGCCTTTGTGTTGGACCCGGAATATGCCTCGATCGCGTATCTCAGAAAGTTCCAACGCAAAGACCTGGCTACCACCGGCGATGCGACGAAGAAGTTTATTGTCGCTGAGTACACCCTGTGCATGAAGAACGAAGCCGCACATGGTGTGATTGCCGACCTGACCACAACGGTGGCCTAGACAAGTTGAACTGTTAACAGAACGCGGCCGCAGGGCAGGCGGGGAGAGGCCAAAGCCCCCCGCAGTCTCACGAATGCCAGTCTTCCACTATTGGGGTTCCCCTTCCCCCAGGGACGACGGCTGATGACGGTGAGTGACCCTGCGCCGTGGGCGGGAGGAGTTTAACCACTTCTCCCGCCCCCTTTTTTAACGCCCGATGGGAATGAATAATGCACAGCAAAGAGTATAGTTTAGACGGCGGCGTAGCGGGTGTGATTGCCGCTGATGCGGGTATTGATCCGCACCTTGCAGTGCAAGCCGGTGAAGCGGCACAAGATGTACTGAGTTACATCCGCGATGCCGCGCGAGCTAAAACGGTAAAAGCGAAAGCGCGTTATTTGCGCAAAGCACATGCTCACATCAACGATGTGAATGCCTATGAGCATCCAGACTTAGCGCAGGCGATGCAAATGCGTATTCTTGCACTGCAGGGGCGCGGTGGAGATACCGAGGTCGCTCATCTCACGCCCGGAGAAGTGGTGGCCCCACATCAATTGCAAACAGCAGACGTGATGTCGGCGCTTCAGATGGCTGCAATAAATGCCGGTGTTGACGTCAACCGGTATACGGTGGGCGCGAGGGAAAACAGCCTGAACCCAGAAACGGGTTTGAAAGAGTTTGCGAGGAATTCAAGAGGCGACGGCCTCATGGAGGAGATCACCGTTATTGGATCCCGCGGTATTGGCGGTGGTGGAGGAACAACTGGCAGTTCGGCGCGGGGCATGCTCCCGACGGATTGGAGAAATCAAAGGATTGCGCCACGCGTTGGAGGTCGACCAAATCGCCCTGACATTGAGGAGATTGTCGTTACGGGGCAGGCACCGGATGAGGTTGCTCCCGCTGAGCCGATTAATCCATACCCAGCATTTCCTGATACAACAAACTCTGGCGGTAGTTCGCTGTTTAACGATGCTGGCAGATTTCAGCCCCCGGTTTATGATCCTTGTGTAGGAATTATGGAGAGGAGTGGATTGCCAGCCGAAGAGATCGTTCCAGAATGCCTTCCTGAGAACCGTGTTAAACCAATAATTGGTTATAAACTCGCTCCGGCCCGCCCTACTGGGCAGGACTTACAGACTATGAGTGAAGAAGAATTAGAATCAAAGATAAATGAAATAAAATTGGGAGCAGGTTTTTTCAAAGTATTGCCGCTGCCTGGGCCACATTTGAAATCAGGCAAGATAGAACTGGTTGATCAGTATAACTATGTACTGGGCATCTATCAGAATGAGTTGGATAGACGACGACATTAATTGTTGTCACTTTCAACAATTTCTTTGCGGCACTGTTCAGCTTGCCCGAATGGACAGCCGCGGCAAGAAACGCGTGGTGGAATAGGAACGTCATCTAAGGTCCATGAGGCGTAATCATCCAGCCATTTAGGATCTATCGTTTGTCCCTTTACAAAAATAGAGATCTCGCTGAGATCATTAGGAGTAAACCCCCAGTGTTCACCCCACTTCAGCGTATAAAAATAGGCACGCTTATGATTGGCTTCGTCAAAAAAGCCTTTGGAGTTATCGAAGTACGAGTAACCAGATGTAAATGAACTCCAGGCGAGGGCGCTCTGATCACCAGACGTGGCTGCTCTGCTGAGCCAGTACTGCATTAAACAATAATCTATATTTTCTGGTTTAATAGCGCTGTAATCGAATTCGTCGGTCATGCCCTCGAAATCTGCAAGACCTGTGTCGTAACGAAAAACCAAATTGAGTTGTGCAGCCACATTGCCTTGCTCTGCGGCATCATAAAATGAGTGTATAGGACCTCTGACGAAGTGTCTGTTTTGGTCTTGCTTATAGAGTTGTACTTGGAACTGGACACGTTCTTCATCGCTCAACCCTAGAAGGTCATCCATCCAGGCTCTTGTTTCCCCCGGGTTAAAGGTTGGCACCGAGGGCGTTTCCTCTTTTTGTTCAAGATAAGCACCAGAGGCGACCTTAATAAAAACCAACAGAAATAAGAGGATATTGCTTAGGAGTTTTGACATAGGTAGGAAGCTTCTCTGAATACTCATTAGAAGTGTTTTTGCGTAATAATTCTATTCCATGAGTGGTCTATGGAAAAGAACAATTGCCAGCGTTAAAGCGAATTCTCTGGTTTAGTTCGTTTTTGCTGCATTCAATGGCGCGCAATTTAGTAGGTTGCGTTTAATGCTATCTTGTCCAGCCCGCGTCTCTGCGATGTCGAGCAGAGTCGGGATGCGGTTTTGTTCGAACACAATTTTGTTATCTGAAAGGCAAGGTACAGCGGCAACTGGCTGCCGTGGAATTGTTGGTGTCACCTCGGTTTCAATGCCAACGGCTGTTCTGATGGCCAAGCTACATTTGAGGGCTGAGTCTAAGACGGTTTTAGCGTCATGGAAATTGTAGGGCTGGTGTGGTTCGGTCTCGTTCTCCAGGTTTGTTTTAATGAGGATTTTCTGGGCCTGTGTTGCCCAGGCAAAAGCATTTTCAAGATCATGCTCTATGCCGATACCCCAAATACTTGCATGGGCCAAATACAGCTGTGCATATGGATAGCCGGCCTTCGCGGACTGGAAGATGTGCTCAGCCGCTTTGCATTGGTCTCTTGGTGTATTGGGCGTATCGCCTTCTGCATAGACCAAGCCAAGGTAATAGTGTGCGACCGGGTCTGATGAACTCTCGAGCTGGGTTATTTCACTCGGACGCAGCATGTAAGCGGCGCCCCTGGATTGGGCATCCTCAATACGCTGAATGAGTTGCGCTGTGGTCTCTGCTTGGGCCGGTAAAATCCAGACTGTTAGTGCCAGAAATAACTTAAAGGGAGTGAGTCTATTCATGTCGCTACCCTGCATGAATTGAAATATTGCCAAAGCATCACGTCTTTCAATCTGAACTGAACAGGAGAAATCAGTAAAAAGTTAATCGGTACGCTGTTCGGCCAGGCATTTGTCTATTTGTCCTGAGGGGCAACCCTGACAGGACTGTTTTGGAGGAAGCTGAATTTCTTCTACTGACCATGATTTGTATTCCTCAAGCCACTTAGAATCCGCTTTCTCATCAAAATCGACGACGTATCTTCTTGATTCGTCAACGCTGAATCCTCTTCGCGAACCCCACTCTAAACTTAACAGGTAGGCCATTTTCATGTTGTCCTGGTCATGCTCGGGCGTTCGGTTATAGGAACCTAAAGCATAGAAATATGCATGCTGTGTAATGGCAGATAAATCTCCCTGCTTGGATGCCACAGCTAGCCAATATCGTGTTAGGCAAACATCTCTTTTTTCTGGAATTACATCTTCATTCTGACTTTTTTCATCGTACTCATCCCAGCCCATCCAATAAAGCATGGCTAAGTTGACTTGCGCTGTAGTGTCTCCCTCTTCTGCTACTTTTAGAAAGTCTTTTAGGGTGCCGTTGCCTACGAACCTAGTCATTTCATAGAGGCGGAACTGTTCCTGCAGATTTAATAAAACCTGCGTATTGAATTCAGTAAGAGTCTGACCGGGCTTTTCTGCTGCACTTTGCGCAATGCTGGTGTTGTTTTGAATTAATGCAGTTATGCCAAATGCCAGTAAAACGGCAATAACGTGTCTTATATGCTGCATCGTTACCTCTTTCCTGTCGCGGCGAGCAGTTACCACTTTAATGCCGCTGCGTCACACTTTGAAATTGCATTAACATTATAACACTCTTGAATGGTAGTTCCATGACTAAACGTAAACTTCTCAGCGCCTCTGCCAACCGGGCGGAGGTGTATATTGATGAGACGCATCTGGATGGCAAAGTCTTGGTGCATGAGGTGGAAGACTGCGAGCCCTATGTGGCGCAGGCGAAAGAGTTGTCGGCGCAGACGCCGGGCAAGGAGATGCGCCATGCGGCGGTGGTGCCGCATTTTGTGTATGCCCAGGCGATCCGAGACGGGTGGGCGAATGACCCGGAGGCCTGGAAGCGCTGGGCCAATGACCCGGACAATGCGGCGTTTCGCACCTGGCCGGGCAACCTTTAACCCCAGGCGCTTGAAGCGCGGACTCTTTAAGCGCGGACCCTTTATGCGGCGTTCTCGTCACATTTTTTGGGCTCCTGCCCTGCGGGGGCTTGCGATGAACACATATTTCACATTCTAGAAAGGTGGCTTTATGGCGCTGACGACCTATGCCGAGTTGCAATCGGCCATTGCGGACTGGTTGAACCGGACCGACTTGGCGGCGCGTATTCCTGATTTTATTGCGCTGACGGAATCCAGTTTGAACCGCGACTTGAGAACACAAGACATGGTGGCGTCGGCCACGTTGGCGACGGTGGCGGGCAACGGCAGTGTGACTTTGCCGGACGATGTTGTTGAACTGCGCACTGTGGTGCTTGATGCAAACCCGAAAGCGGTGTTGAGCTTTTTGCCCCGGCAGGCTTTGGAGGCGCGGTATGCGCTGTGTGGGTCCGGTCGGCCTGTGGGATACAGTGTGCTGGGGCGCACGTTAAAACTTGGGCCAACACCGGACGCGGCCTACGCGATTTCAGTGACGTACTATACGTCTATATCGGCGTTGTCGGACACGGTGACAAGCAACTGGGTGCTGCAGGCGCATCCGGATTTGTATTTGTACGGCGCGTTGGTGCAGGCCTCGCCTTATTTGGGGGACGACGCGCGTGCCGGCGTGTGGGCGGGGTTGTATGCGCGGGCGCTGGACGCGGTGGAGTCCACCGACAATCGCGCGCAGTGGGCAGGAAGCCCCATCGCCATGCAGGTGACGGCTGCGACGCCGTAGCTTCCCTTTATTTACTGTATTCATAAGACTTAGGAGTTGCGTGTGATTCCCATCGCTGCTGACGCGCCCGTGTGGGCGCACGACTTTGCCCGCCGTGTTGAAACGGAAATTGGCGTGCACATGAGTCAACCGGCGTATTTGCCGGATTATCAAAAATCTGATTTGCCGGATGCCGGGCGTTTTCGGTATCGCATGATTTTTGTGCGCGATGACACGGGTGGCGCGGTGCCGGCCTTTAGCGACGGGGCGCAGTGGCGGCGGTGTACCGACCGTGCGGTGGTGAGCTGATGGTTGATACTCCAACGATTAGGAACCGGCTTCGTAAGCAGGAACTTGGCACCAACACCAACACCTGGGGCGACGATAAGCTCAACGAGGTGATCGACGCGATTGATCAGGCGCTGGACGGTGTTGAAGCGATTGCGTTGACCGGCGACAAGGTGCTGTCGTCCAGCAATTACACGATTGCCGATGAAAGCCTGAACCGGGTTTTAAAATTTACGGGCACGCTAACGGGCGCTGCGGTCGTGACCCTACCAAGTGTTGAGCACTGGTATCTGGCTGTGAATGCAGCCGGAGCGCAGATCACGCTTAAGACCGCGGCAGGCGCGGGCGTTGCCGTTGCGCATGGCCGTACGGCGCTGGTGTATTGTGACGGCGCGGATGTGCTGAACGGTGCGCCGACAACGCTGGGCGGTGCGACGAGCATTGCCGGTCCTCTCGCCGTTGCGGGCAAGGTCATGGGTGTTGTTGCCGGAACTGATGCCGCAGATGCGATTAACAAAACTCAGCTTGATGCAGCCATTGCCGGGGCTTCTGTTGCGGGCGTGACCGGGACGGTGAAGGTCGACGCCACGGCCACTGCGCAATTTCTGATAGATGCGCTGACGGCTGGCGGAAGCCCGCTGACAGACAATGGCGATAGTCTTGATATTCCGTCGGAGTCATTGGGTCTGGCTGATGGCGGAGACAAAGCGTCACATTTTACCGCCGCAGCAAACACAAAATACACGGTGGAGTGCGCCGGTGCGGTGACGGTTACCTTGCCTGCATCACCGGCTAAGGGCGATATCATTGTGCTGGGAAAATATGGCAGCGGTTTACTTTCGGTCGGACTCAACGCGCTCAAATATTACGGCTCGGCAACCGGCCCGGCCACCGCGGCCCAGGGTGTGATTGTTCTCCAATATACAAATGCAGCTACAGGATGGATTGATCTATGAGTATTTTACGTGACTTGCGAGCACTGCCGCCGATTCAGATTATTGGTGCCGGCACGCATATGATACCTGTACCAGCTGAGTGTGTTTCATGGGAGGTCTGGCTTTTCGGTGGAGGCGGTTCCGGTGGCGTTGCTCGTGGCACAGCAGCAAAGGCAACAGGGGGGGCAGGCGGTTGCTATGGTCATATTAAACGTCCCTTACTAGCTGGTGTAAGCTCATTGACTGCTGTGCTTGGCTTACCAGGTAATGGAGTTGAGATTTCCTCAGATACGACATCTTCTGGAAATTCAGCTCAAAATTCCACTTTAACAGATGGCACTGTAACTTTAACTGTGCCGGGCGGAGGTGCAGGAAATGCCGCTGTATCCCCTATAACATCAGTTCCGGCGGCGTTAATGGGCAGTACTCCGACAGTTAGCGACGGTGGTGATATTGAAACTGCTTTAGGCGGTGCTAGTGGTGCTATTTCAGGTGTATCAACAGATCACCGAACTGTAACAGGTGGTGGTGGTCCAGGTGGGCCATGGGGTGATGGTGCATCTTCGGGCGTAATTTTGGGTAACTGGAATGGCGCAACTGGTGGTGCTTCTGCATTTTTTCCAAGTGGTAGTGTTACGGGTGAGTTAAGTGTTCCAGCCGTTACCGGTGGCGGAGGGCAGGGCGGTAAATCTGGCGATAACGATGGCTCAGTAGCTGGGACGGGTGGTGGCGGAGCTTGGGGATCAAGCCCAGATAATACTGCTAACGGATACGGCGCTGGAATGCCAAATACTAACAGTAGTTTTAATCGGGTTTCTGGTGCGGATCAGGTGACAGGTCTGAACCCTGTGTCCGGTCTTTACTTCACTCTGAGTGGGCATTGCCAAGGAAATATAGGTGGTCCAACTTTTTATACTACAGCAGGTCCGGGTGGTGGAGGCGGAGGTATGTTTTACGTAGGTTCCGGGAATATCAGACATGGTGGCATGGGCGGTTGGTTTGGCGGAGGTGGTGGGTACTACATCAACGGTAGTCAACCGATTTTATCACCGCATGGCGGCTTCATGGGCGGCGGCGGCGGGCTATGTGTTAACACACAATCTGGTGCGGGAGGCGATGGTGGTGTATCCGCTGGCGGCGGTGGCACAAGTGGTATTTCAACTGGAGCAATTTCAAGTGGTAACGGAGGTTCTCCGTATATCGCTGTTATTTATTATGTGAGTAATTAGAAATATTCATTTCTATGGGTGTGATAGTACGGTTCATCTTATAAAAGCGTATCTGTGAAAGTTCGCTGAACCTGACTCAATGGGTATTGAGTACTCGCAGAAGGATTTAAAAAATGAAAGGCTTTCGCTTAGCAGCTCAGGGCTTATGTCTAGTATTATACTAGAACCTTTTCGTGTTTGCTCTAGAAACACACTTTCATACTCTTTGTAACTGTAGAGATAGCAACAAGAACGTAGAGAAATAATCACGTCGTAGACTGATTGAGTTTTGGTTGAAGCGGATACTTGATTGCTAGTTAAAAACCCCTCTGCAACCTCAAGAAATTCTTTTTTTATATCTATAATGGTGAAGATTTTTTCGTTCCCATCTATTTGGTCAATCAATATATTGATGGATCCGATGCCGCATCCAAGATCTAAAACTTTAGAAAAGTTAAGCGGAAAATAGGCTCTAATCTTAAAGAAATCGTCTAGTACCCAATAGCCAAGATAAACGGGAGACCAATCCACCTTTGCTAACTTTCCGAATACCGCTTGAAGAGTTTGCGAATATCGTTGCAAAACAAGCTCTTTGTCGGTGTTGAATGATTCACGATTTCCTTTGAAATCAGCCAGGGGTTTAGAAAACTCTTGCGGCATACGTATCCTGCCGGGGCCACCGAGGTATGTCGAAATATCTACTTCATAACCACACCCTGATATTGATCCATAAGCTTGTTGAATTAGTGAGTGCCGTGCCAGCAATTCATGAAGCTCTCGGTTTTGCTGATTCTTAAACAGGCGCTCTACAAAGCCGGGATACTGTTTCATCAGGAGGTCGTATTCTGTGACTGCTGAATAATAATCTTGGTTTTGCGTGACCTGAATTACATTCCGTAAGATATCTTCTGGCTTATCCACATTTTGGCCTTAATAATTTAGAACTGTAGCTGCAATGATATTGTTGGTAGCTTTAAAATATGATTGAAAGCAAAACTAAATAAACAACTTTATAATTATTTAAATGACAGAATGACATACACAAAACTCACCTTTCAACCCGGTATTTATAAAGATGACAGCCCTCTCTCCGCAGAGGGCTTTTTTATTGATGCCGACAAAATCAGGTTCGTGCGCGGGAAGCCGCAAACCATCGGCGGCTGGGAAACGGCGTCAACAGATACCCTGACCGGTGTTTGCCGTGGTGTTCATTCCTGGCTTGATAACCTGGGACAAGTCTATGCGGCTTTTGGAACGCATCAACGGCTTCAGGTTTTCTTTGACGGCGAAGTGTATGACATGACACCCGTTGTCTCTCGTGGAACATTAATCGACCCATTCACAACTGTTGATGCGTCAACAACGGTCACGGTTAACCATGTAGCGCATGGATTGAATGTGGATCAAGTTGTGCGTTTTTCAGGGGCGTCGCCGGTGGGTGGGGTGACGCTGGATGGTGCGTATAATGTTGCACAGATATTCGATGAGGACAGTTACGCTGTGTTGCATAGCGCTGCTGCGACGTCCTCCGCCAGCGACGGTGGCACAGTTTCATATGAATATGATCTCGCGCCAGGTTTGATTGATGGCACAGGTGGAGCCGGATACGGCACGGGTGCTTACGGTGTTGGCGATTACGGTATTGTATCGGACATCGATTACTTCTTGCGCAGCTGGTCGATGTCGAATTGGGGGCAAAACCTTATAGCCAATCCGAGAGGCGGCGCGATCTATGAGTGGGCCCCGAATATTGGGGCTGTTAACCTAATAGAAGATGGTTCGTTTGATTCAGGAGGCGCGTGGACAATTGGAACGGACTGGTCTGTCAGTGGCGGTGTAGCCTCTCGTGTTGCGGGTGCGGGAGCGAGCAATTTGTCGCAGAACGTGACGCTGCCGCAAAGCTCATGGTGTTTGCTGACGTTTGAAGTGACAGCCTACAGCGCTGGTACACTTCAGCCTATGGTCGGAACCGATACGATGGGGGATGCGATTACGGCGACCGGGCGTTACACGCGTGTATTTTTTTCCGGCTCAGGGGGCGCGCAGGTTTTGCATTTTAGTGCGGATGCGGCCGGCATTTTTTCGATTGATAACGTAACCGCAATCGCTTTCTCGACAGCGTCTGAAATTCCAAATGCTCCCAAAAGGGCGACTTCTATTCTGGTGACGCCAGAACGTATGTTGGCGGCGCTGGGGTGTTCTGACTCAAATGGTAATTTCGATCCTTTGCTGGTGTGCTGGTCAGACCAGGAAAACAATCAGCAATGGACGGCGACAGCCTCTAATACCGCGGGCTTCTACAAGCTTGCGAAAGGTGGGCGTATTGTTGGTGGAAAACCGGGCCGTGGAGAGAACTACATCTTTACCGATGAAGGGCTCTACACCATGCGGTTTGTGCCGGACCCTACGGTGGTTTACCGCTTCGATCATGTGGGAAGTGGCTGTGGCTTGCTTGGTCCGAACGCGGCTGTTGTGGTTGATGGGCAAGTTTTCTGGTGGTCTAATTCGGGTGAGTTCTTCAGATACGCGGGCGGTGTGCCGCAACCGCTGCAATGTACGCTCAGGCGGGACGTGTTTGAGAACCTGGCGAAGGTGCAAGGAGATAAGGTCTTCGCGTTCCGGGTCGCGGCATATAACGAAGTCTGGTGGTTGTATCCTGATAGCCGCGAAGGGAATGAATGCTCCCGCTATGTGGCCTATAATTTTGTGGAAAATGTATGGACGTCAGGAACGTTTGACCGGTCTGCGTGGATTGACAGCGGTGTGCTGAGATTTCCAATGGCGACAGGGTTAGATGGGAATATCTATTTCCAAGAAAAAGGAAATTCCGCGGACGGGGGTGTTCTCTCTTGGCGTTTGCAAAGTGGCAGAACGGATGCCGGGAACTCAAACGTGCACAAGGATGTGTATGGGCTAATCCCTGATTTCGAGGATTTAAAAGGCGGAGTCAATCTCACCGTGCAGTCCTGGTCTTATCCGAGCAGTCAGCCTGCGGATTATGGGCCGTATGGCATCACTCAAAATACAGGCAAGATTGATCTCCGGGCACAGGGTCGCGATTTAGCCGTCTTGCTCGAAGGCTCATCTGCACCAGCGTTTATGCGTTTAGGCGCGCTGCGCGCTGATATCCGGCAGACGCAATCAAAGCGGTGACGGATCTGGCAAAGCGATGACAGACCTGGCAACGGAATGGGTGAGATGCAGGGATTGGTTGGCTCCTGCGCTTGAGAGAAGTCAGCGCTTTTTTTCCGAAGCTGATGTTATCGATGGCCTCGTGCGAGGGGAGTATTTCCTCCGTGGCGGCGCAGCGTCAGCCATTGTTTATACGTTGTCGGAGTATCCCATGGCCAGTGCCATGGTTTTTCTGCTGGCGGGCGGTGCGCTTGATGACATTGCAGGGCTTGAAGCTGATTTAATTAAAAAGGCACGAGAGTTGGGATGTGACCGGGTTGAATTCTGTGGCCGGCGGGGATGGACTCGTGCGCTGGGATACACAGAGGCGTTTTGCATAGGCATAAAGGATATATAAATTTCATGGGCGGAATTTTTAATGGTAGTAAGAGCAAAAGCAGCAGCAAGTCTTCGCAATTCCTTGTGCCATGGGTTGCCGAGGCTGGCCAGCAGAACCTGGCGTTGGCAAATAAGCTCACCGCGCCTTTTGTTGCAGATGTGCCGACAGAACGTGTGGCCCGTTTTAACAACGATCAATTGCAGAGTTTTGATCTCACCCGCAACTATGCGGCACAACAAAGCCCGCTGACGGCCAATGATCTTGGCTGGTCGCATTACAACACGCTGGCGCAACAGGGACCGTATACGCTGGAGTCCCAAGGTGGAATTCCGCAGATGGGTGCCGCAGCGATAGGCGACGTTCAGAATGTTGCTGCCCAAACCTTCACGGACGCCGATATGTCGGCGTATATGAATCCTTACACCAGCCAAGTTGTTGACGCGTCTCTCGAAGATTTGGGTGCGAATTATGCGCGCACGCTCAATGCCTCTGACTTGCAGCAAGCGGCAGGTGGTGCCTTTGGGGGTGGCCGACATGGCATTCGCGATGCACAAGTGGCGGATGATTATTTACGCAACGTTGGCAGCACATCTTCACAACTGAGGCATCAAGCATTTGGAACGGCGGCGGGATTGATTCAAAATGATCAAAATCGAGCTTTACAGGCTGCCCAATCGAACCAAAGCGTCAACTTGCAGCGGGCGATCCAGCAAGCTCAATTGCAGCAACAGGCGAATTCAACCAATGCCGATTTGATGATGCGGGGACGGCAAGCGGATATTTCGTCGCGGTATCAAAACGATGCCCAGCGATTAAATGCTGTGCAGGGCATGGCGGGGGCGAAACAAACCGCCCAACAATTGGCGGATCAGCGTATTCTTCAAAACGCAGAGCTTTTGGCGCAAGCGGGCCTGCAACAACAGCAGCAAGAGCAAGCGAATCTGGACGTGCCGTTTAATATGGCGGAATGGCGAGCAAATATGCTCTCAAATACACCGTTTCCGACGCTTTCGAACAGTTCCAGTAAATCGTCATCATTGTCTTTCGGGGCTAATTTTAAATAAGTAATCCGAGACGCAGGATTTCGGGCTTTGGCGTTGGCCGAACGAATGCTGGTACGTTAGAGACCGGTAATGCGGCTCATGGCAAATCACTGGTCAGGTACGGCAATTCTGGATAGTGTGTCGAAATGCCGAACTCTAGAAAAACGATTGTCCTTTTTATTGTTGCTGTTGTCTTTACAGTCAGCTTGGTTACTTTGGTTGTTCAGCACATCGGCAGTCTTGAAGCTACGATTTCTACCCTCAGTTCAAACAACATGAGGCTTGAAAAATCCCTAGAAAATAGTGAGCAGGTGAACTCTGACTTACTCAGTGAAGTCGAGAACCTAAATGATCAACTGGCTGAGTTATTGCAGCCAAAACTCGTGTCTGGTCCCGCAAGATTTCCGATTTCAAGAGTATTGGCACGTCAGGGGGATACGGTCTCAAAGCTTGCGCAAAGGGAAGGGACATCTTCCGCTGTTATACAAGCCCTAAATCCATGGTTAGATGGTAAAACAGATTTAATTGCCAGTCAGGCAATTTGGATCCCCAATCCCGAGCCATAATTGCCGAAGCGGATCCGTAATAAGGTTAGCTTTGTTTTGCGAAATTTCATTTCAATAGAGGGCCTTACTCGTTCGGTTAATTGTTTCTTAAAGTGTTGATACAATAGTCAAAATGGGAATGGAGTGGGTTTTCAATAGATTCGTCTCGTGGACGATGTCTATTTTGAAGACTAAATGGTTTGGGTGGATTCAGATATGCAGGCTGTTAAGCCAGCTGTAATCGCGACTGCATCATTAATGATTCTGCAGGGCTGCGCTGGACTCAACGAACTCACAGATGGTGAGCTTGCACGATTTGTTGTTGTGGAGCGCTCACAGAACCAGGAATTTGTTCCGCAGCGCGCGGCCAGTCAGGGTGCGAGTAGTCAAGATGCAAGCGCAGCGCCAATGGCAAATCAACAGCCGGTTATGGCGGTGCGCAGCACGGACAGCGCTATAGGTGCACAAGCGGCCGGGCCAGCTTTTGTTGATCCGATCAACGCACCTCCGCCCCCAAGTGTCGCGCCACAGCCATCCCCAGCTGCCCAAATGACAACTTCTCAACTGGCATCGTCTCAGGCGGCATCGTCTCAGGCGGCATCAGCGCAGAGTATGCCACCAGCCAGCCGCCCCATGATGCTCGTTCCTGCGCCAGGTGAGCCAATGCCGGTTTTCGAGGCCGCACAAGTTCAGCAGACGGCACCGCCGCAAGCTATGGTCAACGCACCGGCATCTCAGTCTGTAGGATCGTCTTCTGTGCAGCCTTCCTCGATGCAGGCTCAATCTCCCCAGACTCAATTTGAACGGGCGCAGCCCATGCAAGCCGCAGCAGATCAGCCTCAGCCGATTATGGCGGCAAGCCCCACTAGAACCGAAACGGTTGTGATTTCATCTGTGGACCCCCAACCCACTTTGGTGGGACGAGAGTTTATTCCGGCCTCAATTGCGCCGGACGGGCCGATGTCGGAGTCCATGTTGCCCGGTGACATTGCATTAACGCGTGAGCAAAAAAATATTCTGGAACGGTTTGCTATTTTGGAGCGCTTGACCGAAGAGGGGCTGCTCACGCGTCAGGAGCGCGATCAACGCCGCGCCCAGAACATCGGCGCCTTATTGCCATACTCTGCACCGTCACCGGCGCGTTTCCTCGGCCGTGAAGTGCCAAGCGGTGATGCAATTTCCGCGCGGTTGGCGTCGTTACGCCGCTCTTTGGAAATGCGCGCGATAACGCCGCGCCAACATGCGTTGGAACGCAGTATCATCCTTGATGCTTTACTGCCTGCTGAGCCAAGGCAGCGTGCCCAGCCTGAACCGCCACCGTCTGATGTTATTGAAGCGGCAGCACTGATTGGGCAATTGGAGAGTCTGCGTTTCTCGGGCATTATTTCTGATCAAGAATTTGACCGGGAAAGATCTGCAATTGACAGCTATTTGATGACCGGGATGATCCCTGATACGTCTGATGACGTCGCATCAGTGACCTCTGGTCAAGCCGCTGAGCGTGCGCCTGCTGTTGCGGCATCCGCTCAGTCGGGTCTCGGGTTGCATCTCGCTTCGTATCGCACACAACAGGCGGCCGAGGCCGGCTGGCAGACAATAAGCGGCAAATACAAAGGGCAACTCTCCGGTCTGGACCCTAAAATCAACCAGGTGAATCTTGGCCAGGGGAAAGGCACATTTTTCAGGCTTCTTGCCGGGCCAGTGCAAGATCAACAACGTGCCAAGTCGATCTGCGACCAGCTCAAGCGATCAAATCAGTACTGTGATCCGCTTAACCTAGATGGTTAAAGTGTGGTCAAAGATGGCGTGAGCGTTGCGCTGGCCTTATCGTTTCTCTGTGTGATTTCTCTTTATCCTTGCTCTTAAAGATGATCGTCAAAAACGCGCGTTCCTTCTAGATACTCTTTAATCGCGATCGAGGTGACTTCGGGGTCTTCAAGTACGGCCATGTGCCCCAAACCTGGAAACACGACGAGTTGTTTTTCAGGAGCACTTTCAAGCAAATCCATAAACTCATAGGCTTGGTCTACGGTCACGACAGGGTTGTCCTCGCCCCACATGATAAGCGTTGGTGATTGTATTGATTTAATCATCGATACTATATCGCCAGAAATATACTGACTTGTGCGTGCCAACTCTGCCGGTCTGTGGCCTTCGCCCATCTGCATATCATGCCAGCGCTGAACAATCTCTGCGTCGACCTCGTTGGCGGAGCCGTAACCGCCTTCCAACATAAACTGAAACAACTGCTGTGGCGTGATGTAGGTCAAAATGTTAATCCACCAGGGCAATCCGCGTGGGGTGTCACGCCCCCTGACACCAGCATTCAAGGCTCCCGGGTTCAGCAGCACGAGGCGGTTGATTTGAGACGGATGCTTGACCGTGTAATGAATGGCGTGTGTGCCGCCGAGTGAGGTGCCGATAATATCGAAGCGGTCAATGCCCAAGGCTTCGTTAAACTGCTCCATAAGGGCGACGCCGCGTTCAAGTGTGTAATCGCCGGTGGGGTCAATTCCTGTCAGTCCGTGTCCCGCCATATCAAAACGGATCACCCTATATTTATCCTTTAACACGCTCGCCCACTCGTCCCACATGATGAGACTGCCCCAATGCGCGTGGAGCAGCATCACGGTTGGGCCATCTCTGGGGCCTTCATCTCTGTAGTGCACTCGCACACCATCAAGGGTCATAAATTGAGACTCCGGTGCCGCATAGCGCGCCTCCAGGGTTTCCATCGGAATGTCTCTATAATACCAAAGTGCAGCGGCAATTGAGATGATGCCCAGACCGGCCAAGATTCCAAGCGCTTTACCAATGATTTCTAATGCTTTCATTTTTTAGCCTCCCTGCATCTGACAAATGCGCACGCGCTTTTCAGTAATTGAGCCCATTAAGATCTGATCACCAACCCTGTTGGCCACGCTTCCGGCAGAGAACGTTGTGCCGTCTTCTTCGTAAACAGTCGTGATCTTAACTTGGTCATACGCGTTAAACGTTATGGTTTGTATTTGAGTTGGAGATGGTGATGAGGCATCGGTGAAGTGCTTTATCAGCGAGAGGGTGTTGGTATGGTTGGCAATCCACAAAACGCCATTCGCATCGACATCAATATTATCTACGCCACCCGCCAAGGATATGGTTTCCGGTTCACCGTATACTGCTCCATCGGTATTTAAGTCATAGACTTTTATGGATTTACCCAGGGTTTCGCCGACGAAAAGTTTTGTTCTCTCCTGATTTACGTTAATGCCGCCAGCAGATTTCAAATCGTCTGCCGGTATTGAAAATGTAGTTCCGTCGAAATAGACCAAAGGCGATAGCCCTATGGCCAACAGCATCTCTGCTGCCCGTTCCAAAGCATTTGATGCACCCGAGTCATTTGCCACATAAAAAGACGACTCACTTATCGCGACTATGTCGTTGGGTTTGATCAGCAATGGACTGCTGAAGGTTCTGATGTGCTCGAAAGCGGGGTCATCGCCATCTTTAATGAACAGTTCTATTTTTTCTCCATCCTCTGCATGGTTCAGAACGAATAGAGATGTTCGACCGCTAACGTTTGTAAACAGGCTCAAACCGTGGGGGCGAAAATCATCCGGTTGAGATATTAAGGCAGGTTGAGGAACTGGATTGTCTGCTCCCAAGTCTAAGGACAAAACTGTGCCAGTCAGGTGCTTGCCATTCCCAATTGCCCTTCGATCTAAGACAGACAGATAGGCTATTTTTGAGAGCCGGTTGGTTTGGATATCTTCTGCGCTGCCACCAGACAATGCAATGTTTTTGCAAGCCCCGGGCGAGACGGCCTCATTCTTGTAAAAAACTCCGCCTCTGACCAAGAAAAGTGAAGCAACTGCCCCTAAGGTCACGATGATCCCGAGAGTCATGAACAGCAAGAATTTGACGACGGATTTCATTCCGAGACCACTCATTGATTCAATGTTAGGTAACAGAGTGTCTTGCCTAAGGTATACATTCAAACTGAATATTATAGTTATCTGATGGTGACCGAGCATTGGGCAAGGTTTTAGAGTGACGCTCAATATCACTTAGTTTGTGGAGCAGGGGACAGAAAATGAAACTGGCATTCATCGGTTTGGGCGTCATGGGGTTTCACATGGCCGGACATCTGGCCGCCCAAAGCAAAAACCTGTTTGTGTTCAATAGAACGAGAGCGAAAGCTGAAGCCTGGTCAGAGCAGTTTAAGGGCGTTGTCGCGGACTCGGCCAGAGACGCATGTTCCAAAGCCGATATTGTGTTCTGCTGCTTGGGCGATGACTCAGATGTTGAACAAATTGTGCTGGATCGAGAGGGCATACTCGAAGCGATGAAGACCGGCGCCACGCTGGTTGATCATACGACAACGTCGGCACATCTGGCCGAGAATATATACGCCGCTGCCAAGGCGAAGGGTATTGCCTTCATTGATGCGCCGGTGTCGGGCGGTGAAGCCGGGGCCAAGAATGGGACCCTGACGATCATGTGCGGCGGTGATCAGGCGGCGTTTGACCGAGTAACAGACCTTTTGGCAATTTATGGCAGCCACGCGAAGTTGATCGGCGGTCCTGGGAGCGGTCAAAAGGCCAAGATGGTAAATCAGATTTGTATTGCCGGTGTGATTCAGGGCTTATCAGAAGCGTTGCGCTTTGGCATGAAAGCGGGCTTGGATATGGCGGCTGTGACGGACGTTATTTCGCGCGGTGCGGCGCAGTCCTGGCAAATGGACAACAGAGCCTCCACCATGATTGCCAATGAATTTGAGTTCGGTTTTGCTGTCGACTGGATGAGAAAAGACTTACGCATTTGTTTAGAACAGGCACGGCGGGTCGGGGCAACACTGCCTGTTACAGCGATTGTTGATCAGTTCTATGCGGACGTTCAAAACGAAGGCGGCGGGCGTTGGGATACGTCAAGCCTGATCAAGCGGTTGGCTTGAGGTGTGAGCCCTAGTTCGTTCTCTATATTTCGTGCAAATCTTGTAACTTAGCGGGCATGTTTGGGTTGGCCATAAGAGCTTTCTTGCGATAGAAGCGCAATATGGAAGCGCCGCCCATGCGAGAGCCTCCAATACCGGACAAGTTAAAAGAATTCTTTTCCGCGTCCCTTAGGATCGCGCCGGTCAGCGTCGTATCCATAAGGCTTACGCCACCCGCATTAATTCTTTTACCAATTTCCAATGCCTCATTTTCATCTCCAGCGATGACAGCGGCGGATAGACCAAACTCGGTATCATTTGCCAATGCCACAGCTTCGTCGATTGAGTCGAAGCCCATGACCGGCATGACTGGTCCAAATGTTTCGTCGCGCATTAGAGTCATTGAGTGGTCAACATTTGTCAGGATGGTAGGCTCGATATACTTGCCGCCAGCAATCTCTTTAGATTTGCCTCCGGCGCGTACCTTTGCGCCTTTTGCAATAGCATCATCAAGTTGCCGATCAATGATGGCCGCCTGCTTATCAAAGATAAGAGGGCCAACATGGCCTTTATGAATGTCTGCATCATTGAGAGAGATTTGCGCCGTCTTTTCGATCAGTTTATCCACAAAAGCATCATGTATTTCGTTGTCAACATAGACACGCTCGATTGAGAAGCAAATCTGGCCTGTGGCGTGGACAGAGCCTCTGAGAACGGCATCCGTCGCTCGATCAAGGTCCGCTGATTTTGTAACGATGACAGGGTCTTTGCCGCCCAGTTCAAGAAAGGCCGGTATGAAATTGCGGGCGCAGGCTTCTGCGACTTTCCGACCGGTTGGCACCGAGCCCGTGAAGCACACGATATCGACATGATCGATGATGTCCTGCCCGGTTTGACCGCCACCTGCAACGTAACTGAGGACTCTGTCTAACTCAGGCACGGCGGCGATCGACTCTTTGAGCGGCTCAATGAAGCGCGGCGTAACTTCGCTCGGTTTTATAATGGCTGCGCTGCCGGCGATGAGGGCCGGGATAGCGTCTATGCTGCTGAGCATGAGCGGGAAGTTCCAGGGGCTAATAACCCCAAGTAAAGAATACGGAACAAGCTGCTGGTGGAGTTTGATCGCAGGCATTGTGGAGGATTGTCCCACATTTAAAGCCTGCTGGATGACGCTCTCGGCTTTGTCGCACCAGCCACGTATTCCCCAAATGACAGCATCGGGACTTTCTGTTGAAAGCCGCCAACGACCGGTGTCTTGTGACTCAGCTTTTACGATGTCATCGCGTTTTGCTTCGACCGCATCGGCCCACTTCAACATGACTCCAATACGGTCTGCCAGCGGCGCATTGGCCCAATCCACCTGGGCACTGCGCAAGGATTGACATTCGGCGATGATCTCGTCTCGTGTCGGGGGCGTCACATGATAATCGACTTCGCCAGTGCGCGGGTTTTTAACCGGGATTGTGTTCAATCGGGGGCTGTCATCAGGCATAAAAGGGACCTTACTAAATTCTATGTTGGCCCCCAATTTAACGTTATCCGGAAGACAGTCAAAGTGCTTCCGTATTTTGGAAGGCTCTCATTAGGGGGTACTGCACAAAAATGGCTGTGGCGGCGGACTAATCGTCTAAATGAGATAAAATCTTATCGCTAATTTCAACTCGAGCGACATCGAACAGCCCAAATCCGTGGTCCGGCCATCTCTCAAACCGGCCGTTTTGAATGAGTGCTTCTGCGCGTGGTGATATTTCCCAAAGATCGTCTTTAGGGCCAAGCGCCAGGATCGGCTGATGAATTTGCGGGAGTTTTTCGGCGTAGGGATAAAGCATTGCAGCACGGCCACCCCAAAACGCGCGATCTCCGGCTTTGAGCTTATCAACAAATCCGCGCTGTATGAGCGGCAGGGTCATGCCTGGACCGGCCCACTTCACAGAGCGCTCCCATTCTGCGGAAATATGAGAGCCATCCTCCTTCATTGGGAGCGGCCAGGGAATTTCAAAAAAGGCGTCGATTTCCTGCTGCGTAAAGACGGGCATACCAATGAGAACCAAGCGTCTGATTTGATTTGGTCTACGCAGGGCAAGTTCGCTGCCGATCAACGCCCCGGTATGGTATCCGAGAATATCAAACGCATCGCAACCCAGCTGATCAATTAACTCCTCCATGACGTTTGCAAAGTCTTCGATGCTCGGCATGTCCTTGGGCGGGTCGGACTCGCCAAAGCCGGGCGTATCAGGGGCAATGACGAGACGTGTTTGCCCTATTGTATTTAGAATCTCAGTAAATGCGCGGCTGGACTGAGGGCTTTGATGGAAGCACAGCAAAGGTGTCTTTGCACTGGGGTCGGATTCAGCACTGCGGACATGCAATTGGCCCAATGAGCAATCGTAATAGTGGCGTTTAATTTTCAATTTTTACGATCCAAGTGAAAGCCCCCTCGCTATGTCAACGAGGGGGCTCAATACCTTACTCAGATTTTGGTTTTACAAACAGCAACGTGAAGCGGTCACTTTCACCAATGGCGAGACTCTTCTGGCGATCAGCGCCCTCTAAATTTGGAAAACCTTCTTTGCCGAAATAGCGCATTGTGGGTGGAAGCCGCCACACGCGTCCTTCGTAATCTTTGTCGTCCATTGGGTTGTCGTTGATGCTTGAAGACGCGACCAGTTGCCAGCCTGCATCCTCGGCCAACTTGATGGCATAACCTTCGTTGACATAACCGGAACGGGCTTTCGGGTCTTGCTTAATCATCGGGTCTCCGCGGTGTTCTACAACACCCAGGTAGCCGCCGGGTTTTGCCGAGTTGTACATGATTTCATACATTTTCTCGGCTGTGTCGCTGCCCATCCAGTTATGAATATTGCGGAAGGTCAAAACAAGGTCTGCCGTTCCTGGTGCAATAGGTTGAGTGGCTTCCATGCCTATGCCTGTTGCTTCTGCGTCGCCGTAGATTGACTTGTTGGCTTCTAATGTTTCAACAAAACTGTTGAAGGAGTTTTGTGAGCGCTCGCTGACGTTGGGGTCTGGCAGCGCCGCATAGTATTTTCCTGTATTTGCCACAACAGGCGCGATGACTTCTGTGTACCAAGCACCTTGCGCGAAAATCTCTAGAACGGTCATATCTTCTTTGAGTCCAAAGAAGGTCAACGTTTCATAAGGATTTCTATATGCATCTCTGGCGACTTTTTCTGCGCTCCGGTGCTCTCCAGCGATGGCCTGTTTGAGACGGGCATCGGTATTATCAGCGGCGCTTGGTGCCGAGAACGCGACAGAGCCGAGAAAAACGGCAGCAGCAGCGTGAATAATAGATCGGTTCTTGAGGTGCATAGTGACTTCCTTCTGAGAGTGATCGGGTTAAAAGATATACGCAAAATAGCTGCAGCTAACCTGCGCAAGATTACCGTTTTGTATTCGTACCTTATGTTAAGTTTAATTTTATCATGTTCACAGTAGCATACTTAATGCCGTCGATTTTGTAGTCCCATCTCGGGTTGCAATCGTTTTACATTGTCGTTTTGCATTAAAGACAACATTCGACCGTCGTTGGAAGGGCTCTTTTTGGCCAATATTCTGCATTTATCCTTAATTTCAGAGCTATTTTCCCCCAATTCCAGGCCAATTTGATCGACCCTATGGCACATATTCTCTTTTATCCTGCATTTCCAGACCTGGAGAGCCTGTATGATCAATTGTACCGCTCAATTTGGCATTTCTCGCCGATGGCGGAGCGCATTGATAAGATAACCTTTGCTTTTTCCGGCCCCGCTGCTGCTTTACCGGAGGCGGATCAATGCCTGCTTACGGCCTCGTCGCGCATCAGCCCGGATTTTGACCCGGACATTGTTAACTTCACAGCGGATTTTTTGGGTCGCATCTCTCTGGTTCATGAGAACGAACTCCGTCAAGCGAGTGAGTCTGTCGATGCCATTTTTGTCTGGAACGCGGCAGTAAAACAGACCGTGAAAGACGCCCAAGGTATAGGCCAGGCGCAAAAAGCAGATGTTGTGGTGGTCGACCCTAATTCGGTTCAGCAGGAAACTCTGGCCGTCATAAAATTTGCGTATTCACTTTGGTCAATTGAGGAACTCGATAGCCTAGTTGCGGAATCTTATTCGCTATTCCAAGAGCATGCGACGAAATGGAAGGGGCGGTCGATTAGTGCTTTTGGAAATGGTCCTTCATTAAGTGCAACCATGTCCGATAAAGTTGACTTAGGTGACTCGGTCCGGGCCGTCTGCAATTCAACAATCTGCGATGAACAATCACTTTTGTATTTAAACCCTGAGCTTTTGTTTTGCGGTGACCCAGTGCAGCATTGCGGCGTGTCGCGTTATGCAGGGGACTTCCGCAGAGGCATGGCCAAGGCCTTAGAAAACCCTAACCGAGTTCTGTTTACACAGCTCGGTTACGTTCCGTATTTTCGATCCGTTACGCCGCCAGAATGCCATAATCGCATTATTGGTATTGGCAATGACCGGCGACCGAAATTCAACCTTAATCTGGAAGCAGAGTATCTGTCTGCAGCCACCGCCAATATCTTTACTATGCTTGTGCTGCCGGTTGTTTGCACGCTGTCGAAAAATATTGATATCTACGGGTGTGACGGGATGCCTTTCAGAGAGGCATCCAACCCCTGGCAACATGCGAACGAGATGGATTACTCGAAAAGCATGTCGGTAACCCATCGTGTTCATAAGGATTTCTGGAACAGAAATTATGAAGAAGAGTATTGGTCCTATTGCCGCGATTTATTTGATATTTTATCAACGGCAGAGCAGACTGGGTACAATGTTAGAATTCGAACCCCATCATTTGTTCCAGCGTTAGCAAGTCGATTTATAGATTACTAAGTCGTTACATCTTGCAAAGATTTACTAACAAGCTCTTTAACATCTATTGAGATATCTTTCGTTGCAGCTATGCGCTTGAGTTGGGTTTCCATTAAGCTCCTTAGAGGGTGTTTATATCGCGGCCATTTCTGTAAGGAACTTGCTAGACGAGCAGCGACTTGAGGATTGATCCGGTCGATGGCTAGAATTTGGCTGGCTAAAAAATCATAAGCAGCACCAGAAGAGTGATGAAAGGCCGTTGGGTTTTGAGTTGCAAAGGTACCTAACAGCGCTCTGATCTTGTTTGGGTTTTTCTGATCATATAATTCATGAGAAAGAAGAGTTTTAACTCTCTCAAGAGTTTCAAGGCTCGTGTGTCTTGCTTCAAGACTGAGCCACTTATCCACGACAAGATGATTGTCCGCATACTGCTCCGAGAATTGTCGTAAAGCTTGTTTCCTTAGAGGACTTGTAGTTTCGTTGAGAGCGATAAGGGCAGACCATTTTTCGGTCATGTTTGTCGCATTTTGATACACTTTAAATGCAAGTTCAGCATTGTCCTGTGTGTTGGCACAAACAAGATAACTAAGCACAACACCTTTAAGTGCCCTATGACCAACAAGATCTGCCTGTGAGGCATTCTTTGGATTGTGAGCGAGAATACCTTGCAAGGTATTCGTATACGTTTTGCCAATCCCGGCTTTAAAATTTTTCCGAACAGAATGTATTTTCGCTGGGTCAACGAGATCCAAAGAGTCTGCGATCATGTTTTCACTAGGAAGCGTCAATAGTTTTGCCGACATCTCTGGTTGATCGATGGCATGATCGAGAATTTTTCCAAATGGGAGTGCTATCACGCTAAGTGCTATACTTAGAGCTTTTGAGTTACATTCTTTTGTCAGCAGCCCAAGGTATAAGTGCTGAATCGCAAGCCACCTTGAAACAGCATCCGGGTCATGAATTGCGATAACCGCGAGGTCGTCATGACTTTGCGGCGGCATTGTATGTACAGGTGCCGCAAAGCCCCGGTTGATTGAGGCAACAGGGGCTCTTGTTTTGCTAGGAATGCCTTTGAATATGAGTGTTTCTTTAGCGTTCTTCAGCGAGATGAGATGTGTATGCTCTGCCGTGTTATTTGAGCCATTAAGCTTTGTTTTTAGAGGGCCATGCTCCTGATCGATAAATCCGATACTTAATGGAATATGCATGGGCTTTTTGATCGGCTGACCCGGTGTTCCAAGGCATGATTGGGTTAGGTTGAGTGTGACCTGGTTTCTTGAGGCATCATAATGACTTTCGTAGCTGATTCTCGGCGTTCCAGCCTGCGTGTACCAGATCATAAACTGACTCAGGTCACAGCCAGAAGCGTCTTGCATTGCAACTATAAAGTCCTCGCATGTTACGGCTTGGCCATCATGCCGTTGAAAATATAGGTCTATTCCTTTGCGGAAATTATCTTTTCCAATGAGTGTGTGAATCATTCGCACAACTTCCGCACCTTTCTCATATACGGTGTAAGTATAGAAGTTGTTTATCTCTGAGTAGCGATCCGGTCGTACGGGGTGCGCGAGAGGCCCAGCATCTTCTGGAAACTGTGTTTCGATTAAGCGTTGGACGTCATCGACTCTCTGTACGTCTTCATTACGTTGGTCAGCAGAAAACTGTTGATCACGAAATACAGTTAAGCCTTCTTTGAGGCTAAGTTGGAACCAGTCTCGGCATGTCACCCTGTTGCCTGTCCAGTTGTGAAAATACTCGTGCGCGACGACCGATTCGATCCACGCATAATCGGTATCGGTTGCTGTTTCGGGATCAGCAAGAATGAATTTATCATTGAAGATATTGAGTGACTTATTCTCCATGGCTCCCATATTGAAATCTGAAACGGCAACAATGTTAAATTCGTTTAGGTCGTACTCCAGGCCATAAACTTTTTCGTCCCAAGCCATCGCACGTTTCAGGGAGTCCATAGCGTATTCACACTGCGGTGTTTTCCCAGGTTCGGCATAGATGTTTAAGGAGACGGGCTTGCCGGATTTGGTCGTAAACTGATCATTTAGTTTGTCTAATTTTCCGGCAACTAACGCAAACAGATAACTTGGTTTTGGGAAGGGGTCCTGCCAAACTGCGTAGTGTTGTTGCTCATTGAAGTCGCCGCGTTCTATACAGTTACCGTTCGAAAGCAGAACCGGGTATTCTTTTTTATCTGCGACGAGTCTTACGCGGTACTTCGTCAACACATCCGGTCTGTCCAAGCAATATGTAATTCGCCGAAACCCTTGTGCTTCACATTGTGTGCAAAACCGGCCTCCCGTCATAAAGAGACCTTCCAGCGCATGATTTTTGTTAGGTCTAATATGTGTTGTAACGGTAAGCGTAAAAGAGTCTGTTGGGTTTGAGATTGTGAGCTTTTGTGCTGATTTTGACCAGAGTTCTGGGTTTAGAACTTTGCCGTCAACCAATACTTCAACCAGTTCGAGGTCTTCTCCGTCCAATTCAAGTTGCTCAGAGGGTTCATTTGAATCAGGGTTTCTGCGGTATTCGGTTGTGCTGATGACTTTGGTGCATACTGGGTCCAGATCAAACTCTAAGCAGATAGAATCAACAAAATAAGGCGGTGGTGTATAATCTTTCAGGAGAATGGTCTGATGAGGGGAGGTGTTCGTACTCATGGATTTGGCCTATTAACTTACTAACTGTCGCGCAGACTAAGACCTTGCAATAATTTCACAATCACAAGTTTTTCTTAACCGCATTGAAATACAGTACACTTGCTAAATAAGGCGTGCTTATAAGGAGTGGGGTCATGCGAATAGTCGCATTTGTGCCTGCCAAAGGCCAAAGTGATAGAATAGCCAATAAGAACACAGTCATTCTTGATGGTGAACACCTGTTCAAACGGAAACTCAGGCAACTGCTTGAGTGTGACCTAATTGACGAGGTCTACCTTGATACTGAATCAAGAGATCTCATCGACCTTGCATCAGACTTGGATGTTAAAGTCCTCACGCGCGATCCAAATTTGGCATCCAATTCAACGGATGGTCACGCATTATTTGCCAATGAGTGCGCTCAAGTTGATGCTGATATCTACATTCAGAGTCTCTGTACTAGTCCTTTCATTACAAAAGACACTATTTCAAGAGCGCTTAAGGCCCTTTTAGAAGATGAGAATTCTGACTCCCTTGTCGCTGTTCAGAAAAAAAAGCAATACCAATGGGTGGATGGCCGCCCTCAATATGGAGACGGTAAAATTCCAAATAGCGTGGATTTACCTGAGTCGGTTATTGAGTCCATGGGGTTGTATATGGTCCGACGTGATGGGGCGAGTCCACCGAAACAAAGGTTTGGGAAATCACCACTTCTATTCGATTTAACCGAGGAAGAGGCAGTTGACTTAAACTGGCCAGATGACCTTGCCTTTGCCGAAAGAATTTGTGCCGGCTATCGGGCAGCTCATAATGCGAACCTAGATGCAATACGACCACACTTATATTCATCGCTCTTGGCAGACATCTCAAAAGACAGAGGGTTATCGACTCTCCTCCCCCCCGGCTTTCAACGTGTGAGTGGCCGCTCAGTGCTGGGTGTTGCAAAAACGCTCGAACTCAAAAGACTTAGAAAGGGGGATGATTGGCACGGTATCTATGACGCCCTGTCCACATACGATTTTGTCCGGCCTGGTGACGTCATCGTTGTGCAAAGCGAAGTGCAGGACGCGGCTTATTTTGGTGACCTGAATGCCAACATTGCTATCCGGTCCGGAGCCGTCGGCGCAGTCGTTGATAGTTATACGAGGGATAGTCGAGCCGTAAAGGATTTGGAATTTTCTGTCTTTGCAAAGGGCATTTACAGTCACGACATCAAATACGAAGGTACTGTTGCAGCCATGAATCGGCCCATTCAAATCGGGGGAGTCACCATCAACAATGGAGATTACGTTTTTGCTGACGATGACGGTGTGGTCGCAATTCCAAAAGAAATCTGGCCGTCTATTGTTGAGGAAGCTATGGCTGCGCTGAAAAAAGAGTTTGATATTCGCTACAGCATCATGATGGGCCAAGATGTCAGCAAGGTCCTAAAAGATCACGGTGCCTTTTAAACATTGCTGGTGTCGAATAACTATCAGGCTCAAGTCTTATTAATCAGGTCATCACGCAGTAAAGGCTCGGTCGTCTTTGGTGTGTGCCGGAGAGGGGCGCGTAACCCAGGCCCGCCAATTTCGTCGAACCCACATTTGGCAGCGACAGTTATGTCACTTTTTTCGGTGAGACCAAAGACGTAAGATGGTCTGTCTCGAACTGAATTTTTAAACTTCATCAAATCTCTGGTCAGAATATCAGAGCTCGTGGACGCAATTGCGGATGCGTCGCATCCGATGACGACCTTGCCGGCAGCTAGCACAGCTTCGTTTGGTTCGTTCAGATCTGTGAGTATTGAAACATCGCGCGCCAGCGGCTTCAGCAAGTCTCGTGCAGTGAGTAAAGAGGCCGCCGACACTGATTTGGGAACGGCTACGATCTCAGTTCTTAAGTACAAAAAACGGTGTGCGTCTTGAAGCTTTTCAAGTGCTTGGAAGACCAATCTTTGGTTGGGAGATAAAACAACAGCTAAAGGAATAGGAACAACAAGCTTTGCTCGAACGCCGTCTTTTATCATTGAGTTTAAGGCAACAGTACATGCTCTGGTTACAGCAGTTGAATTAGCAGCAACCAAAGAGGGGTCTGACCTTGAAAAGGGATCGCCTCGGTCACCGGCGAGTGGACGGCAGACAAACATATCTATCGCTTGTGAGTCGGCTGACCACATCGGCCAGTAAAGCAATTTTAGCCCGTGCTCTGCCGTTACTATTTCGGATGATGACTTCGGGCTTTGCGTTGACTGAGTATTTTTTTCATGGTCAATGGCATTGGACGTAGTCGGTGGTTTTGTTTGTCTGATGCGCTTATCGCGTCGAGCTATGATTGCCCTAGCTTGAGCGACTGCTTTTTGGATTGCTTCTTTATTGATTGATCCATCTACAGACAACGCAGTTGTGAGGTCGATGGCGCTTGTTTGAGGGGTTAGGTCTGAGTCATCATTTGCTTCAAAGCGCGCACCCACTAACTTCTCACCAATGGTGGCTGCGATATGTTCCGCAAAAGAAGCCGCTTCACTCTGAGTTAAGTCTGGAGTTATTAAAAGCCAAGAATACTCATCTTCTTGTATGGCCGTTTGACCTTTGCCAAGCATTCGGTCAATTGTAGTTTCTGCGATTAGAAAAATACTTTTTTGATGCTGCTCCCAGAGGTCGCCCAAGTCTTCTCTGAACTGGTTCAGTGTTATCGCCTGTACGACTCCGTATGACTTACTTTCTTTATCGGCCAATAATGTCCCAAGTGCGAGATCAAGGGAGTCGTCAGACCATTTGCTGCTTTTTTCTGTAACACGCCGAACGCTTTGTGGACTTGTCGTATTGGTGCCAGACTTAAGCCTCGTCAGCAATCCAGATACGATAGGAATCTTCATCGTGCTTAGCTCTTAAGTTTTGTCATATAGCCTGTGGCTCAAAAACATCGGCTTTCAAAGGCACGATTTCTTAATTTTGCCCTAAACGAACACGCTCAACAACGTGCATCGGTTCATGCGGAGTATTCTGACGGCAAACCGCTATCTCAGTTATCTTGATTGGTTGACCTATAATATCACGACACTTTTCTTGAGCACTTTTCATAAGGATCGCACGCTCGGCGTCGCTTTCTGTTTTTTCTGTCAGGGTCATATGAAATCTGAACTCTTCCAGAACATAAGGATACCCCCAGTTCTCCAGCATCTGTTCCTGATGCACAGTCAGCTTACCTTGCCTATACTCTGCAAGTTCTTGTTCTGACCGGCGTTGTCTGAACCCTTCTAAAGCGCGCACACAGTTGCTTGCCAGTTTTTCCAACTGCATGGATGATGTTTCAGGAGAGAGCGCCAGAAATTTTCCAATGAAAGCAAGTTCGAGTGGAGGAATCTCTATTTTGGAGAGGCTTCTCGCAAGGATGTGTGTCGCGACCAATAAGCCCTCGGGCGACGTATTCTTCGCCAGTGAAAAAGGTGGCTTAAGCGTGCCATGAAAGCCATACAAGCGAGGCGTACTTGTTATCGCCTTGAATTGGGAGGAAGAAATAGAGTTGATTTCGAGTTGTTTGACGCTTGCACCGGTTTCAATATCAATGCCCAGCCATTCTTGCCCAAACTTAGCAAGAGCACTGTCTCTCGGTGGGACATAATAAACGGCATAACGTTCAGCCGGCATTTTTATTCCTTTTCCCCGCAGCGTTATCGGTCCTCATAGACTCTGAGCACCAACCCTTAATTTTGGGTATAGCAGAATAAGAGCTTTCGTTCCCAACGTTAGTTCTGAGGTAGTTTCGACCCTAGAAAGAGTTTTATGCCGCTTTGCGGTCTATATTCATCAACTCTAATGCCTCGTAAAGTAGCGAAGCAGATGCACCAGGCTTCACAGCGTTTGTGCACAAGTGGCGGCGCCAGCGCCTTGCACCAGGGTATCCATGAAACAAACCTAAAATATGACGCGTCATTCGATGCAAAGGTGTACCCTTAGAAATCTCGCGCTCACAATAAGGGACAATCCGTTCAATAACATCTAATCGCGATAGAGCGTTTGTCGTTTGGCCGAAAAATAAACTGTCCACTGTTGAAAGAAGATAAGGATTTTCATAGGCAGCACGGCCGAGCATCACTCCATCGACAAACGGAAGGTGGCTTAATCCGTCCTCGATGCTTGTGATGCCGCCATTTATGATGATCTCAGTGTCCGGGAAGTCGCTCTTTAATCTGTGAACTCTCTTGTAGTCCAGAGGAGGCACATCTCTGTTTTCCTTAGGGCTCAAGCCTTTTAGCCATGCTTTTCGTGCATGAACGACAACGGCCTGACAGCCCGCCTCAATTATTCCCGCAACAAAAAAATCCAGGGGAGCATCCGTATCCATATCATCAATACCAATCCGGCATTTCACGCTTACGGGTAAGCGAGTGGCCTCTGTCATGGCACTTACACAGTCCGCCACCAGTTGTGGCTCAGCCATAAGACAGGCTCCGAAATTTCCACTTGATACCCGATCACTTGGGCAGCCGACATTTAAGTTGATCTCGTCGTAGCCCCACTGCTCACCAATGATGGATCCCCTGGCAAGTTGCTTTGGGTCTGATCCACCTAATTGCAGTGCGATGGGATGTTCGGCTTGATCAAATTCAAGAAAACGTTCTGGATCGCCATAAAGAAGGCCGTTAACCGGCACCATCTCAGTATAAAGAAGGGCGCGCTGGCTTATGAGACGCAGGAAATACCTAGCGTGCCGGTCTGTCCAAGCCATCATTGGGGCCACGCTAAATCGGCGTGACAGACTAAAACTATTTTGGCGTTCCTCAGCCATATCGAACCTATTCATAATCTCAAGAGACGGGGTAGTACCTCTGCAAAACCCCCTTGACAATATGTTCCCTAAATGTTCTTTTTAATAAAAGAACAATACAGGAACACGGGAGATCGAACATGAATGCTACTAGATACCTTAAAGACTCTTTGGCTCTGCTAGGGTTATTTGGTGTTATTTACTTGTGGGCTGTGGTCGCGTTTGCACTTCAAGCTTAAGTCTATTTTGATGCGTTGGTGAGTTGGTTAACACCTGTTTCTTGCTTAATGCTTTCTGGATCAAAAAGCCCATCTTGAGTGAGTTGGGCTGCTGCTGCCGCTGCAAGTAATGCTTTGTTTATTTTGAGTTTTTTGCTGCGGTCAAAGCTATAGAGTTGGCGGGACCAGATATTTTCAGCCATAATTTTGAATAGTCCCAGCATTCTGAGACAGACCGACAGGCCTTTGACGGTTTTAAGGTCGAAGGCGCGATGAATTGCTGTGGCCCAGCAGATCGCGTCATAGTCATCGAATTGAAGCTCGATTGTGTTGCTAGAGTGGTTATCAAAAATAACGCCGCTGGGCGTTTTCTCATCTGCCGTGAGGCCGAGTTCAGCTGCGGTGCTCGCGATTTCCCAAGCATGACTTAGATCATTGAAGCCTACGGGTGGCAGCTTGTCCGCGCCGAAAGGCGCACACACCATATTTCTGCCGTCAGACTGCAACTCAGATGGAAAAGTGTACATTAACCTAGCCTTAGAGAACTGCTCAACATAATAGGCCGTTATGCCACGTAAGGGGCAGAAATATTGACATTTGAGCTGTTCAGGCATTATATGAGAGTGCGTGGAAAATATAAAATAAAAGCCTGCGCCGATTACTTAGGTATTAGGTCATGAGTACCGCTTTAGTCTCTTCAAGTACGCTGGCATCCGCCACGGCGCGGATAGACACTACGCGTGTCGGGAACTCAACGACCTTAGGTTATGTAGATGCCCTCGACCAGTCCATTGGAGCCCGACCAGGCGACCAAGCCTTACAGTATGATGAGCGCTGGTCTGATCTGCATGGCGATAAGCGGCAAAATCTTGGCCAGCATCGCGATAGATCAATCAGGTTTGGCGGGATATTCGTGTCTCGTGAAGTTGGAACAACGATAATGCAGGCTCAAGCTCAGGCCTCATTACCGAAGTCAACGTCAATACCAGAAGCCGAGAAGCAAATTCGCATCTACGAATTTAATCAATCTCTCATTGGCACACCAGAAGTCGTTACAACGGTTGGTGTTGCCCGGTTTTAGATATTATGACTTTGCGCACGTTCCTTAACGTGACCAGTTTCCTGAAGCGCTCATGACATACCACCCATTTTGGCGTGCCCGTTGTAAGAGCTTTTCACCGGCTATTGCCTGTACAGCTTGGATAGGTGCGCCGTCCTTAGCTGCGAGTTGTTTGTAGCTCTCTAGCCGCGCGGCGTTAACTTCTAAAATCAGGGTGCTGACTTCCGCAGCCACTTGCGGGGACACCGCTGCAATCAAGCCGTCTGGTCTCTCGCCAACTAATCCTAAGTCGCGGGCTTCATCCAAAGTAACGGCGTAAGCCGGACCGGCGATACCTAGGCCGATTATAACAGATAAAACGGTTAAAAAGGATCTCCGGGTTTTTTGGAAGTGAGCCATTGCCATTCTCCTCTGGAAACAAACTAGAATATATCTGGATTCTCAGTCAGCAAGTCTTCAACACCTTTCTCGACCCTAATCCGAACTTCTTGCTCAATTTTGACGTTTAGGTTGATCACTATGGGCTTATCTGGGGCCTGTACTTTGACCGTGGGCGAGCAGGCACTCACAACAACGCCAATAAGCAGAACAGATATTAACTGTTTGAACCGATTGAAGCCGTTGTTTTCCAGTATTGAATGTAAACGCAACATCGTTTTTCAAACTCCAAGCCGGATATACGCTCAACGCTTTAGGGTTCGCAGAGCAAAACGTCAATTCCTGAATCAGTACTATTCAAGATAAACCACAAATTAGGCTTATTCATGTCAGCCTAGCAGCTGTTTGAGAATATATAGGCGGTTATGGACTAGGTGGGAAAGCCATCAGTTGTCGCTTTATGGCTTCTGGAACCCGATAGCCCGCCATGCTACCTCTGATGATGTTTGCCAGTTCGCCACTTAAATTAAGATTAAAGTCTATGGGGTAGCCGTCATACAGATCTGGATTCCTCCCCTTAATCGCTAGCGAGGCTTCAAGCTCTTTTTGCACTGACCCTGACACCGTGACCTCAATAGAGTCATACCGGAAGTCTTGAAGGGCCTGAAGGGCCAGAGAAAGTCCGCCTTGGTCAGCGGCGATGGTGTCCGCAGAACTTGACGTTCTGTATCTGACAACACCCGGGCCAGAGGTTTTGAGCGTGCCAGACTCAATCAAAATGTTACTGCCCCTGATAATAATTGGGATCCGGCCCGACAGCGTTCCCGTAGCCTCTAAACCGTCCAATTCCGTCATAGAGGCGAGTGCAGGTAAACTGACGGCAGTGACGGAGAGTTCAGCTAAAGTCTCTTCCTGGTCCAGCCGCAAGGAAAGGGGGCCACCGGTGACTTCGCCCCCGGCGAAATTCATGGAAATCCGATCAACTTCAAGGATACCTGTAGAGTCCAGGGCGAATGTTCCAAGGAAATCGGTAATCGGAATTCCAGCTTGAAGCAGTCCGATCGCAACACTCTGCGGGCCATCAGTGCGGAGCGGCACAACAGAGTCAAAAACGACCGCCGTGTTCAGTCGCCTGAGCGCAAAATCATTCCCCTCAACGTCCACCTCTTTGACATAAATGTGAGCTTGCTGTTGCTTCAATTCTCTGCCGTTAAAGGAGATGTCGATATCTGCGGCGAATTCCCCGGCGGTAGGAGTGAAGGGTAATCCGAGCGGACGTAAGTCTGAGGGGCCAAGGTTTTCCCCTCCGAACAGCAGTGGTCCACTTGAGGCCGAGGCCGATCCACTGGCGGAATCTAAGGCATAGGTGAGGCTGTAAGTACCTATTAATCTACGTGAGGGAAGGCGTATAGAGCCTTCAATATTATAGTTATTTTGTGTCTTATTAAGATCGCCGTTTAAGCGCAATAAAGGGCTCTGGCTGGACGTGTCTTTGGGGTCTACAAGTGTCGTGAGATATGTGCCGGACATATTTTCCAGATCACCGGCGAGCAGAATGTTCAAAGCTGTAGCCGATAGGCTTTCTGACTCAATCAGACCATTCGTTAGTCCAACCTGAAGATCACCAGTTTGGTCGGGTGCCGTCCAATATCCTTTGAGGGATATTTCTGGGGCCGACGCGCTTATCAATAGTGGGCTATTATTCAAGCGCAACTCCAAGGTTTTTGATGTTAGAGCAAGCGCAGTATCGAAGGTTAAGGTGGCGCTGCCATCGGCACCAAACACGACATTTGCTGTTTGGGCAGCGGTAGTGCCATCTGCCAAATTCAGCTCAATGGTGTCTTGAGCGGCAAGTTGAGTTCCGTATTTTAGGGCCTCCACCGCGGCAGAAAGTTTTTGAAATTGAAAGGCCAGCGATAAGCCATCCAGTCTAAAATCAGATGCCATATCGACGGTCAGGGTGCGACCAGACAGATCACCATAAACAGCATCTTTGACGGCAAGGGTGGCATAAACAGGGCCACCGGCTATGGCGATCGGCCCTCTGAGTCCGGAGGCATCAAGCGACGCGCTGACAGTCCCGTATGCCGTTGGCAGCCCGCTCAGTTCAACGTTGAACGTCTCAAAGCTGAAATCCTGCGGTAGGCCATCTGTGCCGAATGTTGCCCAGGCTGCGGATTTTGCTCCGGCGCGACCCAGTGGCGTCTCACCCCTTAAAACCATATCGACTTCTGCGCGATACCCGCTGTCCGTAGGTTCAATTCTGAAAAGTGGACCGGAGGCTGTGCCTTTGCTCACCACAACCTCAACCGTTTGATTTTTCGCTTGGCCGATGCTGCCGAAAAACTGACTTGGCCAGGGGGCAGAGAACCGCATGTCTTTTTCGGCCATAACCGTTACGGATTTGTCTTCAATAGAGCCTTTGAGATCAACGTCTGCAGAAAAAGTGCTCTCAGAACCGGGCACAGTAAATGACTCAGCGGTCAGCTTGACCATCCCTGAAAGTGACGAACTCAGGATGTCCTGAAGACTCAGAGATCCGGAAAAATCGACGGTGCCACTTAAGTCTGGGCCAGCCAGCGCAGCAAAAATCTCAGTCTCTAGCACCTCATCATTGTTCTGTAGCTCAGCGCTGAGAATAAGGTCTATCTGCCCCTGCGGGTGTTGCACATGCACATTAGCGTTGTCTATGACAACGGAACGAAACGGCAGGCCGCCAGAACTGTTTGGGTCGTCGCCGGTCTTGTTTTCTTGCTCCAACTGTTGGGGAAACGCGAGCTCCCCGAACTTCACGCCGTCTTCTGTCCATGTTCCGGAGACATCTAGTCCCGAGAGTTCTAGGTGCTCGACCCGCCCGTCACGCCAGAGCGACCACGCATAAGTCACGCTAGCTGTGTCCGCCTTAATTTGCCCAGACGAGAGCGATATAGCTTTAAATTCCAGTCCCCTGAAGTTTGCCCGGCTGACAGTTAAACTCGCAGGGCTAAGCCCTTGCTGATCCAAGGCGGATGTGGCGATAAATTCAATCAGAGACGCTCTCAGCACCACAGCGGCAGTGAGGACGAGGATGATTGTAATCCCAAGAAGTTTTGCGGCACGTTTAACCATGTAGGAATAGTCTCGGCTGTATTGTCTGGTGATCACGGCAAAAGCTATGGTTCTGCCCAGACGGGATGTCTATGAACGTCCTTAATGTTTTTGGAGTTTAGGAATGCACAGGCCTGCTGTCGAATCTTGCTTTGATGTTGCGTTCTGGCTTCTGGACCGGGCGCTGGATGATGGAGAGTATCTCCAGCCTCAAAAAATGCATCGGCTCATGTTTTTAGCGCAAGCATATTATGCTTCGGCAAAAAACGGGGCGAAGCTGATGCCTGCTGTTTTTGTCGTCGGTGCCGAAGGGCCGGTAGAGCCGACAGTTTTTAGGGCTATGGAGCGGGGTCGGCCGATGATTGACACTGGCCCTATAGAGGAAGACGTGTTGCACATTCTTGACAGTGTTTGGCGTCAATTTGGCGCAAAATCTACGGAGCGCCTCAATACAGCTCTAAATACGCATCCACCGGTTGTAAAGGCGAAAGATAATGGCGTCGGTACAGAGATCGGCTTTGACGACCTCGTCGAGTTTTATATGACAGCACTGAGCGATAACCTTGGCCGTCGCGATGGAAAAGGTGCTGGATCGCCTGCTGATGCGCCAACAGTTGATCAAGTGCTCAGGCCTAAGTTGATGAGATCACATACGGGGAAACCTGTAAGTGTTAATCAGTGGTCACCACGTCGAGTCACAAAATAGGCAGGTGTTTATACTATTTTGATTGCCTCGACGGATCGGCGCTGCTACCAAAACTCCTTAAACCTTGAGCATTATCAATAGAGCGCTGCGGGCGATGCGGTGCATAGTAAGGTTTAATTGGGGGAATCAAGACTACGCTTTGCCCATTGCTATCGTCACTGGGGCAGCGTAACTGAGGAAGGGGTAAAGGTTCGATGGGGCAAGTGATCAGCATGACTATCGTCTTGCTTATTTTCTGGCTCACTCTGTCGGGCAAATACACTTTCTTTTTGGTCTCCGCCGGAGTGATCAGTACCATCGCGATTGCGCTGTTGGCAAAAAAGATGAATGTGTCCGATAAAGAAGGACACCCCATTCACCTTGCAACATCCGCTTTCACCTACTGGCCATGGCTGGTCTGGCAAATCATCTTGTCAGCCATCAATGTAACGAAAATCATTTTGAATCCGTCTTTGCCAATCAGTCCGACTTTGACACGAACGAAAATGAGCCAAAAATCTGATGTTGGCCGTGTGACGTATGCAAATTCGATCACGCTTACGCCAGGGACAATCTCTGTCGATATCGAAGATGACGAAATTCTTGTGCATGCCATTACGCGGGAGAACGCGACGGACGTCGAGTCCGGTGAAATGGATCGAAGATGCGCAAAGTTTGAGGGCTCGGCATGAGTATGTTTGCTGTTGCTGCAATTGCCCTTCTTGTATCCCTCGGGCTGGTCGTCACGCGGGTGCTCAAAGGACCAACAGTTTTTGACAGGGTGGTTGCCGGTAACTCGCTGGGCACTCTATGCGTTTTGCTGTTAGCGGTTATGGGGTACGTCTTCGGGCGACCAGAATTTATTGACCTCGCAATCACATATGCGCTGCTTAATGTTATCGGCACCATCGCCGTCTTGAAATTTTTCCGTTACGGCGACCTGGGCGCTGGCGAAGATGAGGCCGGGCTGTAACTATGGAGCTGCTTCTTAACATTGTAAGTTGGGCTCTGTTGGCTGGTGGCGGGTTTTTCTGCGTTGTCGGCGCCATTGGTATCGTGCGCATGCCTGACGCGTTTACCCGGATGCATGCAGCCAGTGTCATTGATACTTTAGGCGTTGGCATGATCATCATCGGATTGATGGTGCAGTCGGGGTTGACGCTCACGACGGCGCGTCTGGCAATTATTTTGGCGCTGGTGTTCTTCACAAGCCCTGTTGCAACTCATGCCATTGCCAGGGCTATGAAACACAGAAATGTTGAACCGGTGCTGTCCGAAGATCGCACAAAGGAAGGACGCTAGACGTGGAATTCCTGATTAATCTGATATTGCTCCTTTTTCTTACGGCTGTGACTATCGGTATTATAGGCGTCCGCAATCTGTTTGCCGTTGTTGTTCTGGGTAGTGCGTATAGTTTTTTAATGGCAACGCTATTGATCGCTATGGATGCCGTGGACGTGGGCATGACGGAAGCCGCAGTCGGGGCAGGGGTGTCTACCGTTCTCCTACTCTCTGCGCTTCACCTTACCAAAACAGATGAAGCGCCTGCCAAGCATTCCAATGTCTTGCCTATCGCTCTGTCCGTTTTAATCGGCGTGGTTCTCATTTATGGAACCTGGGGGCTTCCTCGTTATGGCGATCCGGATACCCCCATGAACACGCATGTTGGCGCTGAATATTTAGAGCGTTCAATCCCAGAAACGACAGTGCCTAACGTTGTAACGTCAGTTCTGGCCAGCTACCGGGGCTATGACACGCTGGGGGAAACGGCTGTGATTTTTACAGCTGGTATTGGTGTGTTGATGTTGCTTAAAGGAAGACGTCGCAAAGAGGATGACGAAGAAGAGGAGGAGCGCACATGAGAGGCCATCTCGTTCTCCGCGTTATATCCAAGTTGCTGATTCCATTTTTGCTTCTGTTCGCTCTGTATGTGCAGTTCCACGGTGACTTTGGTCCGGGTGGCGGCTTTCAGGCCGGAGTTATTGTGGCCGCAGCGTTTGTTTTGTATGCGCTGATTTTTGGCCTCCATGAGACTCAAAAAATTATTCCGTCTTCGGTTCTGGAAATTGCCGTTCCTTTGGGCGTTTTGATTTACGCTGGCGTCGGTATTTTCTCCTGGATCATGGGCGGAAATTTCTTGGATTATGGCCTGCTAGATTCACATGATCCCTCGCATGGTCAACATCTGGGCATATTGCTTGTTGAAGCCGGCGTATTGCTAACTGTCTCTTCCACGATGCTGTTGATCTTTTATACTTTTGCTGGCCGCGGGCGTTAGGGGCGGGCGATGGAAGGACTCAACGAACTTGCGTTTATCATCGGTGGTATCAATCATTGGATAACCATCTTCTTAATTATGGCTGGCCTCTACATCATTGTTTCTCGTTCAAACATGATCAAAAAGCTGGTCGGGCTCTCCATATTTCAAACGTCAGTTTATTTGTTGTACGTTTCCCCAGGGAAAATTCTGGGGGGCACGGCACCAATCATTATTGAGGATGCTCCAGGGCAGCTTTATTCAAATCCCTTGCCCCATGTTCTCATTCTCACTGCAATTGTCGTCGGCGTAGCTACGCTTGCCCTTGGCCTGGCACTGGTTGTCAGAATCAATGAAGCCTATGGCTCAATCGAAGAAGACGACGTCTACACTAGTGCGGATTGGGACTAAACAGTGCTCGACCAACTTCCCGCTATTGTTGTTGCTGTTCCGCTCATTGCGGCCGCTGTCTGTGCGATAGTGCGTCAGCAGACGGCCTGCTGGCTGATCGCCCTTGTTGTCTGTGGTGTTAGCACGCTTGGCAGCATTGCCATGTTGGCTCAGGTCCAGGACTATGGGCCAATTTCATATCAAATGGGGGGGTGGGCACCTCCTGTCGGTATCGAGTACAGGATTGATATTCTTTCGGGATACCTTCTTGTTTTGGTTTCTTTGATTGCAACCGCGGTTCTAGTTTACGGACGGGTGAGTGTTCAGGCGGAGATAAAGCAGAGCCTGCGTGGCTGGTACTATACGATGTATCTGCTGTGCATGTGCGGTTTGATGGGGATTGTCATAACAGGCGATGCGTTTAATGCGTTTGTCTTTATGGAGATCTCCTCGCTCTCAATGTATACATTGATCGCGCTTGGCAAGGATCGCCGAGCTCTTGCAGCAGCCTACCAATATCTCATCATGGGGACGATCGGGGCCACCATGTATGTTATTGGTGTTGGACTGCTCTTTACGATTACCGGCACGCTCAACCTTGTTGATATGGCGGAACGCTTACGGCCTTTGCTAGATACACCTGCGGCTATTGCAGGAATGGCCTTTATTCTTGTCGGGCTCTCGTTAAAAATTGCTCTATTTCCCTTGCACCTTTGGTTGCCGAGCGCGTACGCGTATGCACCATCGGCGGTCACAGCTTTTCTTGCCGCAACGGCGACGAAGGTCGCAATTTATCTTTTGATGCGGTTTTTATATTCAGTTTTCGGCTTTGGGTTTGCCATCGAACAAACACCAATACCCGAAGTGATTTTGATTTTGTCCCTTATCGCAATTTTTGCAGGCTCTTTTTCGGCCATTTTCCAGGAAAACGTAAAGCGCATGCTTGCATATTCAAGTGTCGCGCAGATCGGTTACATCACGCTTGGTATAGCGCTCGCGGATGCTCCTGGACTGGTCGGTAGTTTAGTTCATATCGCGAACCACGCGATGATGAAGGGGGCGTTATTCATGTTGATCGGCGGCATAGCGCTGCAGATCGGCACAGTTCGCCTATCTGATATGGCAGGGCTGGGCAAAGCCATGCCGCTTACAATGTTCGGTATTGTTTTGGCTGGATTCAGCATGCTCGGCGTACCTGGGACGGTCGGCTTTGTCTCTAAGTGGTACCTGTCAGTTGGTGCGCTCGAAAACGGTTGGTGGTGGATGGTTGCTCTGCTGATGGTGAGCTCACTGCTCGTTCTTGCCTACATTGGGCGCGTGATTGAAGTTGCTTTTTTCCGAGAGAGACCCGCTGGTGCACCAGCTCTAAAAGACCCGCCTAAGTCTATGCTGATAACATCATGGGTTTTTGTATTGGCATGTATCTATCTTGGGATTGATACATCGTTCACAGTCGGTGTTGCTGAGCAAATTGTCAGCGTCTTGTTAGGGGCAGGTCAATGACAGACCTCTCCCTGCTTATTGTTGCGGCGCTTCTGATCCCGAGTTTTGGGGCTGTCTTTATTGCGTCCAGCGGCTCAAAACCAAATATCAGAGAAGCCTATACACTTGTTACTGCGGCCCTGTTGTTTGCGGTTGTGTTTGTACTCGTGCCGTCAGTTATGCAAGGGGCTCGCCCTTCTACAGAGAGCTTTGCAGTCTTGCCTGGGCTAACAATCCGATTTGAGATTGAGCCAATGGGCATGCTTTTCGCGATGATTGCCTCCTCGCTCTGGATCGTCAATTCCATCTATTCCATCGGGTATGTGCGCGGAAATAAGGAAGAAAACCAGACCGTATTCTACACATGCTTTGCTCTTGCGATTGCGGGGACCATTGGGATCGCTTTCGCAGGCAACCTCTTTACGATGTTTTTGTTTTACGAGGTCCTGACGCTTTCGACCTACCCGCTTGTGACGCACAAAGGCAATGAAGCTGCGAAAGCTGGAGGACGTGTCTATCTTGGAATTCTCTTAACGACATCCGTCGTGTTTTTACTGCCAGCCGTGATTGGCACTTATTTTATTGCTGGCACGGGTGATTTCACAGTCGGTGGTATTATTCCAAAAGATGAAAATCCGTTTCTTGTTGGAGCACTCAGTGTTCTGTTTATTTACGGCATAGGTAAGGCGGCTGTGATGCCGGTGCACCGTTGGTTGCCAGCAGCGATGGTTGCGCCTACTCCTGTCAGCGCACTCCTTCATGCCGTCGCCGTTGTTAAAGCGGGTGTGTTCTCCGTCGTAAAAATTATCGTCTATGTGTTTGGCCTGGATCTCTTTAGCGGTCAGGCAACCGGCTGGGTGGTGTATGCCGCCGGGTTTACTGTTCTGGTGGCGTCCATCATCGCCCTTAGTCAAGATAACTTAAAGCGCAGACTTGCCTATTCTACCGTTAGTCAATTGTCTTATGTGGTGTTGGCTGCGGCGATGGCAACGCCGCTGGCAATTATTGGCGCGGCGATGCATATAACGGCGCACGCGTTTGGTAAGATCACTCTGTTCTTTGCAGCTGGCTCAATTTATACAGCCGCCCATAAAACCGAGATTAGTCAATTAAACGGCATCGGTAAACGTATGCCTTTGACCATGGCGGCGTTTACAATTGGGGCGCTCAGTATGATTGGGGTGCCGCCAACGGCAGGCTTTTTGGGCAAGTGGTATATTTTATCTGCAGCGATGGACTTAAAAGACTGGTTCGTTCTGTTCGTCATCTTTGTCAGTACATTGCTCAACACCGGCTACTTCGTACCGATTATTTACCGGGCTTTTTTCAAAAAAGAGGATGTTGCACCGTCGCACGAGCATGGTGAAGCGCCGTGGCCCATTGTACTGGCGCTCTGTTTGACCGCATCGGGAACGCTTGCGCTGTTCCTTTTCCCAGAAGTCCCATTGACGTTAGCCAAAGCCTTGGTAGGGCAAACCTTATGAACGAGCAAAACAACAAGCATTGGCTGGATAATCCTGCGACCCCCAAACGCTTATGGTTGGGCTTTACGGTCGTGCTGGCCTTATTGCTTATTGCTGAGCTGTTCGTAACCCATCACCATAAGGGATTTATGTTTACCTACGGATTTAGTGCGTGGTTTGGGTTCCTGGTTGGCGGGGTGTCAATTTTACTCTCGAAAGGCTGGAAGAAAGTGCTGAAGCGGAAGGACACCTACTACGATGAGTAGTCTTTTGCTGCACCCCTCTTTACCAATTCTTATTGGTGCACTTCTGGTCTTACGATTGACCGGAACCGCCCGCAGCGTCGTTCTGCTTGGGGCTCCGCTGATTTCCTTAGCCTTTGTCTGGATGACGGCGGAGGGAGTGCTCTTTTCCATATCCTACATGGAGTGGACGCTAGAACCGTTTAAGACAGATAAACTCAGCCGTCTGTTCGCCACTGTGTTTGCCTTGATGGCGCTGGCCGGCAATTTGTATGCGCTGAAACAAGAGCGCGTTTTGGAACTGTTTGCCGCCAACGTTTACATTGCTTTTTCACTCGGCGTCGTGTTTGCCGGTGATCTCATCACCGTCTTTATTTTCTGGGAAATGATGGCCTTGGCGTCGGCGACTGTTATTTTCTCGGCGGGGACTGATACCGCCCGGGCTGCCGGTCTGCGCTACCTTCTGGTGCATCTGTTTGGTGGGGTGGTGCTGATGGCCGGCATCGCTGGCGAAGTCGCGTCCACCGGTTCCATTGCGTTTACGTCGATGCTGCCGGATACGCTTCCTCGGGCACTCATTTTAGCCGGCTTTTTGCTCAATACTGGTGCGCCGCCATTTTCAGCCTGGGTACCGGATTCCTACCCGGAAGCCAGTTATTCCGGGATGGTGTTCCTGTCTGCGTTCACCACCAAGACAGCCGTTTACGTGCTGGCGCGGGGCTTTCCCGGTGCAGAAATTCTGATCTTTGTCGGTCTGTTTATGATTTTCTACGGCATCATTTACGGACTTTGCGAAAACAACGCGCGCAAAATGCTTGGCTATTCCATCGTCAACCAAGTTGGCTTCATGGTCACGGCAATTGGCATTGGGACGACCCTGGCGATCAATGGCGCGGTTGCCCATGCCTTTGCGCACATTATCTATAAGGCGCTGTTGATCATGGCGACGGGGTCTGTGTTTTACATGACCGGCAAACGCAAATTCACCGAATATGGCGGATTGTTTCGGACAATGCCGCTCACCGCAATTTGTTGCATCATCGGCGGACTTTCAATCTCGGCCTTTCCGTTTACCTCTGGTTTTGCGGCTAAGGCAATGACCTCAGAAGCGGCCTACCTCGAACAATATTATTGGGTTTGGTATTTGCTCGCGGCCGGTACGGCAGGGGTGTTCTTGGACGTTGGTATCAAGTTGCAATACTTTGTGTTCTTCGGAAAAGACTCGGGTTTGCGACCGCCGGAGCCGCCGCTGCATATGCGCACGGCAATGGTGTTTTTTGCTATACTGTGTGTTGCGATTGGCGTGTTGCCCCAGCAGTTCTATCAACTTCTGCCGTTTGAGCAGGATTACGCGCCGAACACACCCGATCACATCGTCACCCAGTTCCAAATTCTGCTGTTCTCCGGCGCGGCTTTCTTCTTGTTCCTCAAGTATTATGGCTGGCACTTGGTCAATAGCCTGACACTGGATTTCGATTGGCTGTACCGGGTCTTAGGCAAAAAAATTGCCCTTTCTCTGACGCAAAATTCTGGATCAGCGCGCGACAGCATCATTGATGATTTATCAAAGGGGGTACGGTCTACTATACAAACCCTGCAGAGTCGGCATGGCCCGTCAGGAATTCTCGGGCGCACAATGCCAACCGGGCGCATGGCGTTTTGGGCCATCGTGATGTTGGCAATATATCTCCTGGTAGACTTCGTCTATATGTGAGTTGATGAATTGGGGTAAGGTGATCCCATGATAACATTCGTCTTCCGCGTTTTACTGCTCGTCCCGTTTTTACTGTGTGTTGTGCCCGCCACGGCGCAGTTCCTGCGACCTTACGAACCTTTTGACGCAACCAAGGCGCAAAGTCTCTCCCTGTCACAGGGTTCTATTGTGGTTCAGGGCGAGAACGGTAGTCCGAAGATTTACGATTTCCAGTTTGAGGTTGCAGATACACACTCAACCCGGGCAACGGGTCTGATGCATCGCGCCGAACTGCCGCAAAACCGCGGCATGTTGTTCGACTTCGAAACCGATCGCATGGTTAGTATGTGGATGAGGAACACCTTCATCCCGCTGGATATGCTTTTTCTCAGCAATACCGGCGAGGTGATGACCATTGCCGAAAACACAGTTCCGCATTCAGAGAAACCCATCTCCTCGCGCGTACCTGTGCGCTCCGTATTAGAGCTTGCAGCGGGGACAGTGGCGAGGCTTGGTGTTGAAGTTGGCGACAAGGTTCAACACGGTATGTTCCAGCCCTAGCGGCTTATGGTAGCAGCAGTTCAGCCGCCAGGATTTTCTTCCATGTTGCAATAAACATCATGATGAAAAGGGGGAGGGTTGTCAGCGTGGCAATGCCGATCAAGAGGGAAAGGTGCGACTCACCCCAACCTAACGCAAGCACGCCAAAGGCTTCCAACAGACCTTCGACCGCAAGCCCCGCAAAGAAGACCATGATGAGCGCGAGCACACCAAGCGTAACGCACACCAGAACAGAACCGCTCAGCGCGGTAATGTAAGCAGAAACACGTGTCATTGTTAGAGACTTTCTTGAAGACGCAGTTCAAAGATAAACTTGAAAACCGTACTCCTTTGTCCACACAATACGCGTGCATTTTTTGATCAGCAGGTATGCAAGAATAGAATGGCGGCGTGTTATTGCAGAGGCGTGCGACAGTCGTGTCCTACCGTTTTCGGGCCAACGTGAGCCCATCACCAATCGGGACCATGCTGATGGTCACGCGTTCATCTTGAGCGAGCGCCGCATTGACGGCCCGGATTGCCTCCGTGTCTGGCCTATGATCCATCGGATCAGCGACGCTGCCGCTCCACAGCACATTGTCGATCCCGATGACGCCCCCGGGCCTGACCAGGTCCAACGCGGCTTCGTAGTAGGCTAAGTAATTCTCTTTATCAGCGTCAATAAAGGCCAGATCAAAGCTGTTCTGCTCCCCGGCGCGGCGCAAAGCCTCAAGGCTCTCAAGGGCTGGCGCGAGACGCAGGTCGATCTGATTGGTCACGCCCGCTTGCGTCCAATGCTCCCGCGCGATGGCTGTAAACGTCTCGCTGACATCCAGGGCCACAACGCGGCCCTCAGGGCCCATCGCTTTGGCCACCGTCATCGCGCTATATCCGGTAAAGACGCCAATCTCCAGATACTTTTTCACGCCCAACAGCTCAACCAGCAGGGTCATAAACTGCCCTTGCTCAGGTGAAATTTGCATCATCGCCATCTTGCTGGAGTCCGGATGTTTCGCTGTCGCGTCCCGCAAGGCAATTTGGTCCGCGTCCTCACGCAGCCCAACTGTCCGCAGGTATGCGAGGACGGAGTCACTGAGCCCCATAGATGATGACGACATGTCTCGTATCCTTGCTTTAGGTGAGAGGGCTTTAGGTGAGCGGGCCTTACTTAAGCGGGGAGGGGCCGCTGGTGTCACCTAGCCCCATTTCGTCAATCTTGACTTTGTAGGACCGGCTCACCGGCACCTTGCCCCCACCCGTCATTGTCAATTCATAGGTGCGGCCTGTTTTGTCGACACTCTCAATAGCACTGGTGTTGACCCAAAAAGACCGATGGACTTGCATGCCAGAGTGGCGGGCCATTTCCTTGACGGCATCACCAAACCGATACAGCACCATGGCAGTTCCAAGATTGGTCTGCACCTTGGTGTAATGTTCCTGCGCCTCCAGAACAATAATGTTCGTCCCGATGTCTTTGGGCAAACGATCCATGAACGGCGAAGAGGCCGCCACAACCGGTAAATTTAACGCCGTCTCGTTTTCAGGACGCTCAGCGGGCGTTGATTGGCGCGGCGACGGTGGCGTAAAGCCGTACAGACGCACTGAAAACGCGCGCCAGAAAATGACATTGAAGGACACCCAAACAATTTCATTTGTCAGCAGGGCGAGCAAGGACTCTTTCAAATACACAGGATCGCCAAAACGCCATGGCCATAAGGGAAAGAACTGAGACCCTTCCGCAAGGTAGGGCTCAAACAGGGGCTGCCAGATCAGCGAAAGCGGCGCATTGACAAATATGTTGATTAGCGGTCCGAAGACCAGCACCAGCAAAAAATGCGGTTTCCACGGGCGCAATGCGACAGCCACGACATATGTGGCCAGGATGGTCGTCCACCACGACAGCAGTCCGCGAAATATATAGCGCATTATATAAGCTTCTTTAGAAACCATGCGCGCACTGCCAGATTCATTAATGCCGGAAATCAAACCTAGAACAACGGGAACGGCCAGCAGATACACGAGCAGGAGGGTAGGTGTGATGCGAAACGCATCCTCTGTTTCAGATCTGCCGTGATTATGTGTCATTTCACTCATGTATCACTTCATTCCGGTGTTATTGTCGGGCAGATACGATTTCGACCAAGCACCATTTTTTGGCCAGAACGGGAATTTTCTTTGCCAAAACCTCGCCCATTCGCGCATCATGAAGGTCACAAACGTATAAAAAAGCCGTTTTCTGCCAGTTCATGAAGCTCAGAGCGTCACAACGTAAAAAATATTGTCTGCTTTTTCAGGATGATAGCAAATAGCATCGTAACTTTTCCGTCACGAGGGGAACAAAAATGACGAAATCCAAATCACTTAGAAGCAAATTAGCCCTGCGCTCCAGCGTTTTCGCGCTTTCTGGGCTGGTTTTTGCCGCACCAGAGGCATTTGCCCAGCAAGTCGCTGTCGAGGAAATCGTTGTTACGGCGCGCAAGCGGGCCGAATCTCTTCAAGATGTACCACTTAGCATTACCGCATTTTCGTCCGATATGATTGAGAAATCGGGCATCCGTTCCGTCGGCGATATCGCTAAACTGACCAGCAGCCTGGTGTTTGAAACCTCTTTCGTGCCGCAAGACACCCGCCCGGTCATTCGCGGCTTGTCCGCCACACGTGGCCGCCAGCCTATCGGTGTGCTGCTTGACGGCATCGATATCTCTTCCGAATCCTTGCTCACCGGCGGTGGCGGGATCGGCATGAACCTCCGCTTGGTCGATGCCGAGCGGATTGAGGTTGTAAAAGGCCCGCAAAGTGCACTTTACGGTCGTGTCGCCTTTGGCGGTGCCATTAACTACATCTCCAAGAAGCCCGGCGATGAATTTGAAGGCCGCTTGTTTGCCGATGTCGGTGATCATGGCCAGGCTGAGGTCACTGGCTCAATCGCTGGCCCGGTGTCCGATACCGTCGGCCTTAGGCTCAATGCCACGTACGCCCAGCACAATGGCTTCTATGATAACGCCATCTCCGGCGAAGGCATTGGCGGCTATGAGAGTTATGGTGCAGCCTTGTCTGCCTCCTTTGAAGCCAGCGAAAACTTCACGGTTGATGTGCGGGCCTCTTACTCTAAAGACGAAAATGAACCCGCTGCACAATACTTCCTCGGCGCTGCCAATGGCGGCACCATCCTAACTAACCTACCGGCGGGGGCGCAGCCGCTCATTGATGCCGGTATCTTGCCCGCTCAGACCCGTCTCGCCCCCTTTGGTAACTTCGCCCCGGTACAGGAAGGGTTGATTACGCTCAGCCTCGACCCCCGCACCGGTGAAGATTACGAGGGCTCTGACGTCGATGCAATTTACGCCAGCTTGATCACCGAATACGACTTTGGCACCGTCAAGCTCAACACTTGGACCGGCTACAGCGAAGTCGATGGCTTCTACCGTGTCGACACAGACTTTTACGCCGAGCCCGATGCGCCGGTGCTGTTCCCGACCCCCGGCGGCATCGCCGAGCCGCTGCCAAACACGTTTGAATCCAGTGCCAGCACCAACGTCCGCCAGATCAACCAGGAAGTGCGCATCGGTGATCTGGAGTCCGATGGTTTCCGCTGGGCTGTCGGTGGATTGTACTGGGATGAAAACTACGTTCAGCTTGATCGCAACCTGATTACCGTCGTGGTTGGGGCTCCCGGGGTATCGTCGGCGGCTTTGAATACGCGATTGGCAATGCCGTCTCCGGAAAGACCCACACGCCGCGATACGGAACACTGGTCGGTTTATGGCATCTTTGAATATGATATTTCTGAAAAACTCGCCGCGTCCGTTGAAGCACGGTACTCGGATGAATCGTTCAGTTATGTCTGGCCCAATGGCGGCGCGGCGGTTTCTGTTTTCGGTCCGCCGGCCGATGCGGGAGCCTTTACAACATTCATGGCGTCTGACTCCGATAACTTCTTTGCACCAAAGTTCACCTTGGAATATCAGACCACAGATGATGCTCTGATTTACGCGTCCGTGTCGAAAGGGGTTAAGCCGGGCGGGTTCTCCACCGTGGCGGCACCGCTTATCGAAAACGCCCGCTACACCGCTGAAACGGTGTGGAACTACGAAGTCGGTACAAAAACATCCTGGGCGGATGGCCGCCTCATCGCCAACGGCGCGGTGTTCCTCATGAAATACACCGACAAGCAGTTCCAACAGCAAATTCCAGATGATACCTCACCAAACGGCCTAACAGGCCGAACCGCAAACGCGGCGGACTCTGAAGTGCGTGGCTTCGAGGTAGACTTTGCTGCAGCCCCCGCAGACGGGGTTAGTCTAAACGCCGGCTACACCTTCCTCGATACGGAATACACAGACTTCTCGCAATTCAGTAACACGCCGCTTGCCATTGCCGGAGCCCGGAATTGTACGCCGACAACCCTCAACGGTGTGCCAGGGTGTATTATTGACTCGACCGGCAGCCGCATTGAACGGGCGCCAAAACATGCTTTGAATTTATCCGCCGGGTATAGAACGCCGATCACAAATGAACTCGAGCTGTTCGGTGTGATTGATGCCCAATACCAAAGCAATCGTGGCAACGATACAGCAGAAGCACACTTCTACCCATCTTACTGGAATGTGGATGCGCGTCTTGGTGTCGAAAATGAAATCTGGAGTGTCTACGCTTACGGCACAAACATTCTCGGAGATGATACAGTGCGCGGTGGCACCGGGTTCGGTGATTTCACGGCATTCGGCAACATCGGGTACGCTTTAAACGCACCACCCAAAACACAACTCGGCGTGCGGGCGAGCTACTCTTGGTAACCCATACTCTTGGTTTCTAAGATCTTAATCTAAACGCATATTATAACCCGTCGTCCTCTCCTGTAGGCGACGGGTTATTTTTTGGAGTTAACAGCCTGTGCTAATGCGAGCTCTATTCGTCTCCTCGTTACTATTGACTAGCGTTGCCGCGCAAGCTTCTCCGGCTGCAGACGCCCTGCAACTCTGGGCCTCTCAATCTGGCGATTGGGAAGGGACTATTGATATCTACGGACCGGATGACTCTAAGCCCCAGACTGTTGATTTAAAGACAACTTGGGCACCTACACCAGATGGCAGCGTGCCAGTCAAAATAGAAACATTTCTAACGCCTGATCGGCAGATGAGCTCCGTCACGGTCATGGTGTCCGAGCCGTCCAGCGGCGAAATCGTCACGTCCTACTTTGCCAATGGCAGCCAACGCGATTACCGGTTCTCGGTGCTGGAGGTTTCAAAGACCGATGAAACCCATTGGGTCACAGTGATTGCGTCTCCGGGCGGCGAAGAAATCTACGAAGATCGACCCGCAATTCTGCGTTATGTCAGAACGCGCACCGGAGACACCATCGAGAACACAAAGGAAGTCAATTTTCTGGATGACGATGATGGCGATGAAACCTATGAGCTCAGGTCTTTCATCCGGCAAACTTTGATCTCCCAATAATAAAGTCAACTCACCCGGATGAACCACAGCATTCAAGACGATGAATGATGAAGAAGGACACGTTATGAAAACTCTAAAAGCAAACACGCAACCAGGTTTTTCTCGACGCGCGGTGCTGGCAACAGGAGCCGGGGCCATAACATCTGCTGCTACGGTCGTTGCACCGGTGCAGGCCGCGACTGCAAAGCCATCGCTGACCGGGCCGTATCTTGATTTGACCACCGGTCAAGGCAACATGCTGGCCATGGCCCGCATTGTCGGTGATTTAGACCTCAGCAAACAAAAGCACGGCTGGTATCGCGGTGTTGCTATGGGGTTTCGCCCCGGCGAGGCCGGTCGCGATTTGTTTGGTGTCATGGGCATGGGCACCGGGCGGCTGATCCCCATGGAAGACAAACCTGGATTTACCAATGTCCGCCGTGAATGTGGCTATTACTACGATCTCGAAACGGGCGAAGTTTTGGACACCTGGGTCAATCCCTATACCAATGAGGAAGTTGAAGTCCTTCACATTGCCAACCCGCAGATTAACGCGCCCTTAGAGCCGGTTGTGCGGGGTGCCAAATTGTATGACGATCCGGTTGAAGCCGAGAAAGCAGCCGAGCCGTTTCTGCTGGATTGGCAAGTTGCGGGTGATCTGCTGTTTGCAGAACGGCACGCACATCTTTATGCCAAGAATCCCTTAGACCCGGAAGTGTGGGTGCGTGAAAGCGCCGGTCCCATGATCCGCATTACCGATAGCCAGAGTTACATGGTGTCTCTGGCCGATATGCAGAACCCGGACCTCACAACCATTTCAGAAACCGGCAAGTGGGTGCATGTGCGCCCCTGGCAGCCTTTCATGCTGATGGGCGATGCGCCGGGCCATTTTATGTTCCGGTGCTTCACAGGCAGTGCATCAAGCTTAGACGATATGCCCGCTGATATTGTGGCCGTGGTCAAAGACCGCAATCCGGATTTTTTAAACGCACCTACTGAAATCAAACCCAGTGTCCCCGGCATGGTCCGCTTCAAGCGCGACCGCACGCCGGCGCCCCCGCGCAAGACGGAAGGATAAGACATGCCAAAATTAACGCGGCGCCAGGCGCTGTCAGGTACAGCCGGTGCCCTGGTCGCAACCTCAACCGTGGCCCCGACTCTCGCCACAAGCAGCAAGATTAATTTCTCCGATCCTCAACAGAAGCTGGATGCCTACGTCCGGATGCGTAATCGTGACGATGGCAAAAAATCCTATACCCGCTACTCCGGAACCTTCTTCGCCAAAATTGAAGGCGAGGTCGCCAGTCCGATCATGGGTATCGAAGGCATGAGTTGGGGCCGGTGTGAACGTCAGCCCGATGGCTCTTACCTCTATTCAATGCAGGAAGCTGGATATCACACCAGCCTTGATGCCCGCGACGTGATTGATGAGTGGGTTAACCCTATGAATGGTTTAACTGTCGTTCCGGCCCACTACCGCTCTGGTCAATCCAGCGTGTTTACGCCGACGACTGTGAACCCTATCCTGTCGCAACGGCCCGATGGCCTCGAGTATAAGGGTGTTATTACACCGGCGACGGTGATTGGTGATACGGTGTGGTGCAGTGAAGACCTCTTCGTCAAAATTCCAAATCCCCGCGAGCGTTATGAAGACGAACGCGAATGGAGCGGCCCCTTCAGAACATCGACATCGCTGGCAACCCATATGGCTCTGCTGTCAGATTTAGAGAACTCCGAGTCTGGTTTTGTCCCCTCAACCATGTCCTACACCACTATCAACAGTTGGCGGGGGTGGATGAAAATGGGCCAGACCCCCGGTGTGATCAGTTGGCGGTTAAAAGGCCGGAAATTTGAGTCCCCAGATCACATGGATAGCGATGATTGGTTGCTTCGCCGGATCGAATCAGACCATCCTGAGCTCTTAGACGTCTGATCCACTTCTCTAGAGTTCTGTCCTCATAAGCGATATTGCTGCCTGGACCTAAACTTTAGAGTGGGTCATTAAAAGTCGTGGCTGGGGAGATACCGATGAAGGGCTTAACCAGAAGACACTTCGGCGCTGGTGTGATCGGGGCTTCGGTGCTAGGCGCATCGCCCTTGGTCGGTAAAGCTGCGCGGGCGCAAAGCGAAATGACCAAGCGAGATCGTTTGAATACAATGATCCGCATGATGGGGCGCACCGATGGCGGTATTGCCATTCGCTGGACCAAGGGCGTGCTCTCGGCCATCATTGATAAAGAAACTATGCCGCTGCTTGGTGTCAGCCAGCAAATTTATACGCGCCATAGGCTGAATGAAGACGGCAGCTTCGATGCTGTTTATTTTGAAATTGTCTACTTCACCGATCTCAAAACAGGCATTGCAGAAGAAACCTGGAACAATCCTATCACCGGGCGTGCTGTGACGGTTCCGGCCCAAGTGCTTGGACCAACACGCGTACAAGTTTCTCTCGATCTAAAAATGATCAACGAGCCGTTCCCAATGGAGGGATTGGTCAATAATCATTGGCTCGAGCCTGAGTCTATCGAAGCCGGTGAAATGATTTTTGAAGAGCGGATCGATTCCTACGTGCCGCCGATGACCGACGGTGGACAACCTCTGAAGTTTCATGAAGTCTTTACCTTCCGCACGCCGCTTGAAAACTTAAGCGGCTCAGCTCCTCATGTGCCGACAACCGTTTATAAGCTGAACGTCATCAGTTGGCGTCCGTGGATGGAGATGGATGATGTAGACGGCGTCACCATGTCGCGTGGGACCGGGCGCGTGATTGCCGACTATCAGAACCTGCCTGCCGACCTGGTAGAAAAGAACCAAAAACACTTTCCTGACGTGATTGAAGAGATCGAGGACTACGTAAGCCTATAGACAGGCCGTCTATCACCGGTAGAGAATGAACAGACTGAACGCATAAGAAAGGGGTTTGAGATGTCCAAACGGGAAGAACTGCGCGAGGAATTGCTGGGCCTGATCGAAACCCACAAGGAAGGATTTGGCGCGGGCACGCCGGAAACCATTCGCATCGATGCGCTGATCGACGAACTGGTTGAGTTCACGCCCTATCCTGGCGCGCTCAATCATCCCGAAATATTCCGCGGCCATTGGGAAGGCAGCTATTTCAGCTTTGGCCGTTTGGTCGGCGGCGATGGCGCGACGGACCAGGGCAAGGGCGTCAGCACCTCTTTAAAAGTGTTCTCCATGGGGCGCCTGCCGGATGTGCCGGCGACACAATTGTACAGCGGTTTGGAAGTCGACCCGGATACGGGCGGCTATAACTTCTATTCACGCTTCAGAATCGGTGAGAACCAAATTGACAGCCATCACTTTGCCTATGGCCGGTTTAAAAAGAAGGAAGAAAACCTGGACCGCTTTTTTGTCGAGTTCGATGGTTTTGAAATCATTCCAACAGATCCAGACATGTCGATCGAAGACTACTGTGAAGCGATCGGTGTGGAGTCTGCCGATGAGTTGAAATCACAACTCAAACCGTCGCCGAAACTGTGGTCCCATATCGCCTATATGGATGACGATATTCGTATTCAATTGGGACAGTTGGGCGGGCATTACGTGATGCTGCGCACCGATAAACCCATGTACTCCATCGAGCATCTCAACGGTAAAGTGATACCCAAAACAGCCGTCGCTGCTGAATAGCACGTGATTTTGTGAGCGTTTCAAAAGCTGTTTCCGTTGGCTGGGCCAGCGGCACCATAGGGTCGAGTACTGCGCTTGGGGCCATGAGCCTGCTCGTGCTGTTTTATCTCACGGAATATGTCGGGCTGTCGCCGTCACTTGCGGGTTTGCTGATTTTTATATCCCGCATTTGGGATATTGCGGCCACGCTTGTGATCGGCAATTGGAGTGACCGCACCCAAAGCCGCTGGGGCAAACGCGTTCCGTTTCTCGTGGTGGGTGCCCCCATCATCGCTGTCGCCTACTTTCTGCTCTTCGCTGTCCCGGAAGGTTTAGATGGCCTGCTGCTGAGCGCTTACGTGCTTGGCACACTGCTGCTTTTTGCGACAGGGTATACCCTGTTCGTTGTGCCCTATCTCACCGTACCGGCAGAGATTACTGACATTCCTCAGCAGCGCACGACGATGATGTCCTTTCGCGTCTTCTTCATGACCGTGGCTGGGCTGATTGTCGCTGGCCTTGGCCCAATTCTGATCACGCAGTTCGGGGGAGGGCGTGCAGGCTACGCCGGCATGGGGGCGGTCCATGCGGTGATTATTCTTGTTGCTATGTTGGGCTGCGCCGCAATTGTCGCACGCGTTCCTGTGATCATCAGCGGAAGTATCGCGACCGGCAGTATATTTGATCAATTGCGGATTGTGATGCGCAATGGGCCGTTCAAAATTTTTATCGGTGTGAAACTATGCCAGTTGATGGCCGGGGCCATGGTTGGAGCTTCGTTGCTTTACCTGGGCCGTTATATCCTTGGCTTAGACGAGAGTTTTCTCGGACGTTTCGTTATTTATCAAACGGCGGGAACAATCCTGTCGCTTCCGCTTTGGTCGGCCATCTCCAAACGCTACGGCAAGCGGTTGACCTATATGGGCGCCGGGTATTTTTATGCCTTGGTCGCGTTGTCGTGGTTGTTTGCCTCGTCCGCAGAACTCGACTGGATTACCAACATCCGGATTTTCATGGTCGGTGTAGCGGCGTCTGGAATTTTGGTGCTGGGCTTCTCTATTCTTCCCGACACCATGGCGCACAACACTAAGACCACAGGCATCGCCCAGGAAGGAACCCTGGCGGCCCTCTACAGTATGGTCGAGAAGGGCACGGCGGCGTTCGGTCCCTTGGTTGTTGGGCTGCTGCTTGAAGCGTCTGGATTTATCAGTGCCGCAGGAGGTGCGTGGCCTGAGACACAGCCTGACACCGCCTTTCTCGCAATCCTGTTACTCGCCTCCGTCGGGCCAGCGCTGTGCAACATCGCGGGGTCATTGCTGATGATCAAGTTTGATCTGAAAGAAAAGTGAGCTACAGAAATCATGCTCAATAATATTTTACGCGCATGAAGTCCAAGGTGGCCCTTTAAGGATTGGGCCAATGATGTCTTTTTCAATTGGTAGATTCATACAGAGTGTGAACCTTTTCCCAGCCTTGGGGGCCAACTTGATGCCAGTTTTTCTGAATAACTGGGAACTGCTTTATCATTGCTGCGTTAAAGGCATCGAAGTTTTCAAATTCTTCGCTAATCCAAAAAGATTGTCCATTATCGAGGTTTATATAAACGAACAGTTCGTGCCACATCCCCATGTCTTTAATAGCAAATCGGATCTGTGCAATATCTGACCATGCGGTTTCATGTGAATATTCCTTAAAATGTTCTTTGCGAAAAGTTTTGAACCCGTCGTTTGATAACTCCACGTATTCCTGATTCATTTTCCCAAATAACGTTAGAAAGAATGTCTGAATTCTTTTAAGAAAATGCATCAATAATACCTCCAAGTTATACCGCTTGGGTCTCAATACAGCGGGGTCCATCGATTGTTCAGATACGGATTAACGTAATATGGTTCGAGTTTTTCTTGTAGGTTATATATTTTTTCACCAGCGCTGTATCCGAGTTTTCCTCCCGCAGTTGACCCCAGAAGTGATCCCCCTATCGTGCCACCAACACCAAGTGAACTGCCAATGGTTGCACCACCCAGCCCTAATAGATTTCCACCTATTGCCGCGCCAGTGTTTGCGTATGAGGAGCGCGTCGGGTTCTCAGAAGTTGCGATATCCGCGCCAGCTGTGACGAGGCCCAACGCGCCAGCGCCTTTGCCTATTTTTCCTAGTCTTTCAAAACGCTTGTTCCAAACGGGATTAGTTTGATTTGCAGTTCTTCCTGACCCTTTAACAGGCTCCACACTGTCACCACGTTCAGCTGTAACGAAAGCCATAACTTCCTTAGGAGTCAAAGCGCCATATTTTCGTTTGATGAGTGACCGTTTTTCATAGTCATCTTTTTTTAAATTATGGACTTCCTGACGATATGATTCTCGCCCTGTGCCTGAGACCATCCCGATTGTCGCAACGCGACTGAGTAAACCAGTTCCTGCACCTTGCCCAAACTCTACTGGGTCATCAAATGATTGATCCCGCAAAGCATCATCCCGGCGTTGCATCTCAACCAAAATTGGTTGGATATTAAGCGGGTGTGACCTTGTTTGCGATAGTCCGCCGGGAGCGAGCAAACCTTCAGTCGCTTGCACAGGGGGGGTGCGTGCTGACTTAGTCCGTTTGGGGGGCGGTGACGTTATATGGTCTTGGGGCTCAAACCACTTTCGCACTTTACGGCTGAGCCCATCAAAGAAGAACTCTTGAAGACCGGTATCTGGATTGATGGAGGGGCCAGATTGCGGGTGCTGCATTGCCTGCAAGTTTGCCGTGACATCTTCAATCAGGGCGCAGTGCCGCCCTGGGGTGAGGCGGGAAAGGGCGGTTCTTGTAAGCTGCACCAAGTCTCTTCTTTTATAGGGATCGCGTGCGCGTTTCGTTGCGCGGAGCAGCTTTAGAACATGCTGACCGTCTGCGCCTGAAGACGCTAATTTTCGTCCATTGAGCCCAGCTTCATTAGCGATCATCCAGGTCACAGCCTCGTCAAGAGATACGCCGCGTTTAAGCAAAGTTGGGTCGCCACGTTGGTCGTGCGAAGCGTGTTCTTCTATATCTTCTGGTAGCGCCTCCTCGTTTTGGCGCGCTGTGTGTGAATGCTGCATTTATTTAAAGTCCTGCACTGCATATGATGAAGGCACTATAACAAATTAAATTGTTTTTTACAAGAAAAAGCTACATAGGTTGGCATTTCTGGCCTTTTACACCAGGCCTTTATCCCTGGTCTTTACCTAAGCGCTATCTAAAAAATGGTCTGACAGCATCGGCTACATCCTGCGGGCCTGCTTTGAAACCTTCCATCGGCAGATGGCTGAGTTCGATCAGCGGTGCATCCGGAAAGTAAAGGCGATGAGCGTGCTTATGGGGTTCGGTGAGGACCTCGTTGAACGCTAAGAACAAAACCGGCTTGTTCAGCGCCGCGAGCTCAGACAAACCTTCGTCGGCGTCATAGCTCCACACTGAGTCCGGGCCATCTTGCCCGTTCGGGCCGGCGCGCATACGTCCCAGAAAATTCTCAAAACGCTCCTCATTGCTGAGGTCGTTGGTCGCTTTGAGGACCATGCGATTGTACATGTCCGGCACATAGGTGGGATCGGTCAAAAAGGCGTAGGGCGTGACAAACCGTTTTTCCATCGCCGGGCGTTCTGCGGCGGGATAGTAGGGGATGCCGACCAGAATAAGTTTGCGCACGATCTCCGGTCTGGCGCGGGCCAATTCAATGGCGGCGAGAGACCCGGTGTGAAAACCAAAAAGGTCAATGGGGTTACCTTCGTTATAGCCAAGGTCCGTCAGCGCATCGGCTAAACCCAGGCCCAGGTTTTTGATGTTGGCTTTGCCGCCGTTTCTGACGTTCAGGGGACGGTCGGAGCTACCGAACCCGGGGGTGTCTGGGCAGTGCACTACTCGGTCTGTTGCGATGACGGGTAAAAACTCCGCAAAGACGTCGCCCGACATGGGGCTTTGATGAAGGCAGGCCAGGGGTGTTTTCGTCTGCTGTTGCGTCACAGCCGGTGCGGCGGACAGCAGGTGAACTTGCCCGTCGCGTGTCGTCGCGTAGTGCCGCCAGGTTTTCACCCCAGAGGCCATCACGCCGCATCCAGGAAGGGGCGTACAACCGCTGCAATTCGCTCTGGCGCGGTGAACCAGGCCCAGCCGTCCAAGTCCATCAGGTCCACAACCGATGTATCGGCGATCATCTGTCCGGCAACGCGGGTTGGTTCGGCCAGGGTTTCATTGAGGATTGGCAGCAGAACCGGTTGTTTGAGGGCTTTCAGAACGGGGTCGGGATTGTAACGGAACACCGCATCAAATCCGTAATGGGATTTTGTCCCAGCGCGCAGTCGCTCAACAAACATTTCCAGGTGACGCTCTTTGGGGATGCCCAGATCGCGGTCGTAAACGCTGCTTTTATAGGCCCGCGCCATATAGTCGGGGTCGCTGAAGTAGGGGCGGGGCTTGGCGTACTGTTGCAGCTTGTCCCCCCGCTCACTCGCGACATAGTAGGGAATGCCTGGCATCACCAACCTGCGCACGAGATCGGGCCGCTTAACTGCCATTTCTATGGCGACAAAATTCCCGGTATGAAACCCCAGCATATCCACTGGGCCTTTGCCATTCGCGCCATAACCAAGGTTTTCCAGCGCCTCAACCATCGCTCGGCCGTAATCTTCCATATCCGGGATCTCAGGCGGCGGCGTTGATCCGCCATAGCCGGGGGTGTCCGGGCAGATTACCAGTCTGTCGGTGGCCATCACCGCCTGGAATTCCTTGTAATAGGCCCCGGACGTCGGGCTCTGATGCAGGCAGATCAGCGGCGGTTCGGAGCCGGGCCCCGTGCTTGGCTCTGCCATCCACATGTGAATCTGGCCCCACCCGCCCGGCGCATAGTGCCGCCAGGTGCGCACTGCGGCGGATTCCGCCTTGGCGTCACCAAAACTTAGTTCAGCCGCCGCGATTAAAGATGCTGAGCCTGCGAGAATCTGCCGCCTGGTAAGCCTCATAGCCTTGATCCTTACGCGATAATTGTTGCCTTAAACACTGCCAGTGTTTGTGGTTTGGGGTCAATGAAAGGAAAGATGCTGTAAATTCACCAGAATGCTTGCCAAAACTCGTTCCGACCCGTAGATAACACGCAGTGTCGGGGTGTGGCGCAGTCTGGTAGCGCACCTGGTTTGGGACCAGGGGGTCGGAGGTTCGAATCCTCTCGCCCCGACCATATAAAGTGGCTTTATTTTAGAGGCCGTGCATCAACGAGGGTAGTGCGATGAGTCATACAGTTCGCATTTACAAGCCGGCCAAGACGGCTATGCAATCTGGTCGCTCGAACACCCGGAAGTGGGTGCTTGAGTTTGAACCTAGCGATGGCCTAAAGACAGACACTCTCATGGGATGGTCTGGTTCCCACGATACATCAAGGCAGCTCAAGCTTCGGTTTTCCTCAAAGGAAGACGCGATTGCCTATGCCAAGCGTAAGGGTTTGACGTATCGCCTTATGGAACCTCGTGAGCGGGTTGTTCGCGCTAAAACCTACGCCGACAACTTCGCCTTTGACCGTATAATTTAGGGCGCTCTTAAAGAGTGCGTTTCACTATCACGGACCCATAGCTCAACTGGATAGAGCACTCGCCTTCTAAGCGAGATGTTGCAGGTTCGAGTCCTGCTGGGTCCGCCACTCCCGATCAAAACGGGGCACTCCGCCCTGATTGGTTAATACCAAATAGGCAGGCATTTGCGCGTCTGAGGGTTCGTTACCCTGATTAAACCTTCAGTGAATGATAAGAAATACTTATCGGCGATAATAAAATTACAATTCCAGGGGTGCGTACTGTGCCGAGGATAGATGAAAAATATGATATAAACTGGCGTTTATAGCGGCCTGGCGCACTGCTGCGGAAATCTAATATAAAACTCTTGTATAGTTAGTCCTAGAGAAAGCATTGGATAAATAATCACATTTTTTTGATTTTAACGTTATGTTACGTTCGTTATACGACTAAAGTTAACTGCCGATCTGTTTTAAAGACCAAAAACCATTGGGGAGGAAGCTAAGCATGCTTAGCAAGAATATTTTCGCTACACTTACAAGTGCAGTCGCATTAACGGCCTTTGCCGGAGAAACATTAGCGCAAAACCTTGCGCTAGAAGAAATCGTGGTCACCGCGCGTAAGCGCGCTGAGTCAATTCAGGACATTCCGCTGAGCGTCACGGCTTTCAGTGCCAATCAATTGAAAAACCAAGCGATCACGGATGTTGAAGACATCATTCAGTTCATCCCTGGTGTGCAGATGAGCAACCACACGGCGAACCGTAACAATCCGGCGATCCGCTTCCGTGGCATCGACCCACCGTCAAGTGAGCGTAACAAGCAAACATCCTCTGCGTTCGTCGACGGCGTTTATTTGCCGGGCACGAGCCAGTGGCTATCTATGAATGACATCGAGCGCGTGGAAGTGGTCAAAGGCCCACAGAGTGCCTTCTTCGGCCGGGCGACCTTTGGCGGTGCCATCAACTTTATCTCTAAGACACCCGGCAATGACTGGGGCGGCGAAGTGAGCACGATTCTCGGCAACCATGGCCGATCAGATACGTGGCTGAGCATGGAAGGTCCAATCATCGAGGACAAGCTGTTCATCCGCGCGTCCGGTCGGTACTACACCTACGATGGGGCCTGGAAAAACGAGCATCCCTCAGGCGGTGACCTGGGTGCTCAGCAAACAACTGCCGGTGGCATCACGCTGTACGCCACACCGACGGAAGACATCTCGATCAAACTGCACCATATCACGACCGTAGATGACGATGGTTTGGCTGTTCAGTTTCTGGCCAAAGGCGAGAGCAACAATTGTGGACCGTTTGGCACTGGTACGGCTACCTACTACTGCGGAAGTCTGTCGCGTGACCTGGTCACCAACGGCATTTCCATCGATACATCGCCCTTGGAAGACACCTCAATTAAGAGTGATTTGGGCCTTGATCGCGATACCAACTTCACCAGCCTGAATATCGAATGGGATCTTGGTGGCTCTGGTTACACCTTGAGTTCAATAACGGGCAAATACACCGAAAGCACAGAAGAATTACGTGAACTCCTCTCAGATGAAATTCTGGTGTATCTGAAATGGCGGGATGAGTCCTTTTCCCAAGAGCTGCGTTTGGCTTCGCCTGATGAAGATCGTCTGCGTTGGATGATCGGTGCCTACTATCTCGACGTGACCTACAACAAGGATGGCGTTTCTGGCTTCCCCTGCCCAGGTAACGGACCATTCTGCCTCGGCAGTGGAAGAGGCGGCCCTGGCCTGTTTGGCGTTAATCCGGGCGTGACCGATGAGGTCGAAAATAAAGCCCTCTTTGGCAGCTTGGCCTATGATATTACCGAAAAGCTGACCGTCAGCGCCGAGTTCCGCTATGAAGAAGAAACGCTTGCGAACGGTGGTGCACTGATTCAGGAAGCGATGCCGACTGATCCGAATGATCCGATTGGGACACGTCAGCAGTTTGGCGGGGCCTCAATTGACGTGGAAGGCAAATTCAAAGCTGAACTGCCACGTGTGATCGTTGACTACAAAATGAATGACGACACCTTGTTGTATGCCAGCTATGCAAAGGGCAACAACCCGGGCGGCTTTAATCCTGAAGTCATCCAGATGGAGCCCACTGTTGCTTTCCCGGCGTTTTTCGCTGCGGAAGGCATTGGTTACCTGGTCGAGCAGGCATCTCTTGATGCCTATGAGATCGGTGCCAAGTACAGCTTCCCAGATGGTAGAGGGACCTTAAACGGTGCCATCTACTACATGGAATGGGGCAATCAACGCTTCCGTGGCTTTACCAGAAACGTCGACAGTAACGGTGATGGCGTGTTCATTCTGGGGTCTGACCGTCTCGGTGGGCAGATTGACTACGACAGCAACGGCAGCACCGATATTAAAGGTTTTGAGTTAGCCTCAAACTATGCGCTTACCGACAACTGGCTTGTCAGCGCGACCTATAATTATCTCGATACCGATATCAAAGTGTATCAAGATGCTGTTAATGCCAGAGTCTTCGGCGATGCCGATGCAAGTGGGTTCAAAGTGCCGCGTTCACCGAAACATTCGGCGACATTTGCTGTGGACTTCAATATGCCTGCCGACAACTTAGGTAGTGGGGATGGCGAGTGGTTCGCACGCTGGGATGCGTGGTATCAGTCTTCAACCTACACGTGGACGGTCAACCTGGCCAAAACAGAGTCTGCAGTGCTGCACAATCTTCGCGGTGGCTGGCGCAATGATCGCTACAGCGTTACCGCTTGGGTTGAGAACGCCACCAATGATGACTCTGTGCTGGCTGCACAGCGCACCACCGGCAGCTTCTTGACGGGTACACTGGGCTTCCAGTTTACCTTGCCAGAGCCACGCACCTTCGGTGTGACGTTGTCCGCGAACTTCTAAAACCAGAAGTACGCACAAAAACTTGGAACACGGGTGTGGAAGAGGCCATCTCTTCCACACCCACTTTCCCTCCCATCACCGGCCGCGGCTGGCATAAAGAAAACGCTATCGTTAAAAAAGCGTGCTGCCTTCTTGGTCGACAGCTGTCTAGAAGGGCGCCAAAACGATGAGTGAATTCCCCCCAAACAAACCCTTTAGCAGACGGGCTTTCGGCGCATTAAGTCTCGCGGGTTCAGGCTTAGTCGGCGTTTCAAATCAAGCGTCTGCACAAATGCCTAACCCAGATATGTTGAGCAGTGATGCTGAACTCGTCAAAGCAGTAAGAAAGATGCGATCCAGTACGGACGGCGGGCTGAGAAGCGGCTGGCTTGAAGCCAAACGATTTTCGTACATTGACGGAGAGATCACGCCGCTGCTTATTCTGTTGGCGGGAAGCATCAGCACATCACGCGACAACGGCGACGGCACCTTCGATATCAATCTTGTTGAGATCACTTATTACCTTGACGTGGAAACCGGTAAACTTCTCGACACCTTGGCGATGCCGGCAACCGGCAAGATTGTCAAAGTGCCGCTTTACCGGGCGGGGCCGGCCGTTGTGACAATCGGTGCGAAAACCGCCATATCAGAATTGGCGACCGGTGAAGAAGGCGTTGTCAGTGAAGAGGGCGAAGAAACCACTGCCGCCTTCGCCCCTAAGGGAGACGTCAAGCTTGAGCGATCCGTCGGACCTGCCGTGATCGACGGCAACACCGTTTGGATACAGACAGAAGAATATGGCCGGGTTTTCCCCACAGACCCTAATGCAGCCCGGATTTTCTATAAAGAATCAGCCATATGGCAGGGTGAACTGGATGAACTCTTAGACCCTGAGGTCACCGCCGCCTCTGCAAAGCTATCTTATACCGCGGCGACCAGCTGGCGCCCCTGGATGGAAATGGGCGACGTTCAAGGACACACTATGTCCAGTGGGATCGGCGCCACCTGCAACAGTTTGAGCGAGATGCCCGAAGAATGGTTGCGCCTTACCAGCATTCATCACCCTGACATTCTGGACAATCCCGAAGGCGTTTTAAGGGGCGAGACCAACAATTAATGAAAAAGTACGTCCTGCTGCCAGTAGGTATACTTCTCTCCGTTCTCGGGATTGCGCTCGTTGCATCTGATGAATGGGTTTATATCGACCGGTTTCTCAATCAGCCAGAGAATGCTGGGGAGTGGCCTGATTCTTTCTACACCCCGACGTACGACGTTCAGCGTGAGCCGACTGACTTTTTTCCTCCCATTCCGCCAAACCTGTCACCTGAAACTGAGCGCGCTTTAGAAGACGTGTCGGCCTGGGCCGGGATGAGAAACACTGAAGCGTTGGTGGTGGTGCACCAAGGCCGTGTTCTGCTTGAGCAGTACTGGAACGGCATTGATGAAAACACACCCTACAGCGGACGGGGCATGACTAAGTCTTTGATCGGCATACTGTACGGCTTTGCGGTCGGGAACGGTGATGTTTCCCTTGATGAGCCGGTGAGCACATACGTGCCGGAATGGCGAAATGATGCCCGCTCCGGCATTCTGGTACGCCATCTGCTGGAAAACACAAGCGGCTTGGAAAATCCGCCCTTTGGTCCGAGCCCACTCAACAAACAAACCCGGCTGGCATGGGGGCCGAATATCGCGGCCACAGCCGTGTCGTTTCAATTGGCCGATGAACCGGGAACGATTTTCAATATCTCAAACGCTAATTCGATTGTATTGGCGCTTGTTTTGGAGCGCGCCACGGGCGTGCCACCCCATGAGTATTTTGATCAACGCCTCTGGCAGCCATTGGGTGCGACATTCAGTAGTTTTTATGCCGAACATGCTGGCGGCCGGGCACACATGGAGTGTTGTTTCCGTGCCACCCCCAGAGACTGGGCGCGCTTGGGGTACATGCTGGCACACGACGGCGCATTCCAGGGACAGCAGATTCTCCCTGCGGGCTGGGTTAAAGAAATGACAGCGGCAGGACAACACTATCCGCCGTATGGCTTGCATATCTGGACCGGCAACAATGGCGCAGGCATTCGTGAAGTTTACGAAGGCACGGGCATTGGTCATTTTCAATCAGAGCCGTTTCTGGCCAAGGACATGTTTTTTATGGAAGGCGGCAGCAACCGTGTCATGTGGGTCAGCCCCGCGCTCGACCTCGTGATCCTGCGGCTGGGACTTACAACCGACAAGTGGGACCATTCGTTCATCCCCAACACACTCATACGCGGCATGGGCATGGGCATGGGCCTAAGCCTGAGCCAGGAAAACGAAGACCTATGACGTACATGATTTCCATTCTTGTCACATTTTTTTTCGTCACCCATGCGGCCTTGGCACAGGCGGCAGACCTGGTTTTTTCCGAAGTTACTGGCGGTGGAGGTATACCTCTCAATGTTGTCGAAGCCGGGTCTAAGGACGGCACAGAAATTCTATTTATTCATGGTGTCAGCCAAAGCTACCTGAGCTGGCGGGATCAGCTTAACGCGGACGAAATGCAGGGCTTTCGTATGGTGGCGTTCGACTTGCGCGGCCATGGCAATTCGGCCAAACCCTGGACGGTCGAAGACTATAACGACAGTGAACTCTGGGCGGATGATGTCGCCGCAGTTATCGCCGCGAAAAAGCTAAAGAAACCAGTCATCGTGGCGTGGTCTTATGGCGGACTTGTTTTGCTGGATTATGTGCGTCACTACGGCACGGATAACATCCCTGCCATCAATTTGGTTGCCAACACGGCTGCCCTTATTGACCGTATTGAAGATCCAAAACCAGGCGATGTAGAACTGATGCGGCAAATGATTACCAACCAATCTCGTCAACAGTCGCCCGATATTGAAGAAAACCTAGCATCCGTAAGATTCTCTGTTCCCCTTCTGACCGAAGCTGACCTGGGAGACACCTGGCAGGAGGATGCCCTGATGGTAACGATGCTAACACCGTCCTATGTACGCCGGGCGCTTGCTGGACGAAAGATTGATAATAAGGATCTCGCTAGATCATTAAGTGACACAGAGATCTTGCTTACTTATGGCGTGAATGACGGATCGGTTACTGAACCGATGGCAGCCGCTTTCCAAACCACATTGCCACAGACAATCATTTCTCGCTTCGAAGGTGTTGGACACTCTCCGTTTGTTGAGTCAGCCGAACGGTTTAACAGCGAACTAGTTGAGTTTGTAAAGAGTTCACCGCGTTAAAACCTTCAAATTAGCTCCAAGTGATTTGAGATAGTTTGCTAGTTGTTAAGTGTTTCACCTAGGTAAACCCGTTCCTCCGCTTCGATCACGTGAGGCTTCCAGTGCTCGTAGTAATATTGCAGAAATTCCGGTCTGGATTCGTACGCCCTGTACTCTTCCCAATTGTTAAATGTGAGTGATACGGCGTATTGAAATTGGCTCGGAGCGACCTGTCTGAAGACTTCAAGATCAACATCGTCGGGAAGGGCGGAGATCGCTTCATACCAGGTTCTCAGAAACTGCTCGGCTTCAATGCTATTGGGGTCGTATTCAAGATTGAAGGAGACGACCAGTGTGATCTGTTTTGTGCTGATCGCACTCTCGGGAAGACTTTGGAGGTTATTCGAACGCCCCTCATAAACCTCCTCAGGTGAGTTGTTGCTGGCAAGAACTGAGTGCCCAGATAGGAACAGAAGCATAGATAAAGCCGAGCCGGCGAAAGCTATCTGGCTACAGGTTTTCCAGAAAGTCATCATGATGAAACTCAATCTATCAGTTTGATATCCCTTTAACTTGCCATTGTCTGCGGGCAATTTGCAATCTGCCCTAGTGCTTTTCGTGGAAGCATTTCCGCATAGGCATTAGCGTGCACACAGCTTCTAAAATTCGTTACAGGGTGGCTCAATCGCGATAAACTGCCATAAATGTAATTCAGGAGAGGTTCACCATGCCCCGTACATCACGACGTCAGATTATCAAAATTGCCGCCGCTGCTGCCGTTATCCCCGCGTTTAGTAAAGCCCCTCGTGCGGCTGAAACAAACCGGACACTGGGAAAAGGCGGACCTGTGGTCTCAGCCGTTGGGCTTGGTTGTAATAATTTCGGCGGGCGGCTCGACGCTGTGGCCACGGAACGGGTTGTGCATGCAGCGGTCGATCTGGGAATCACCTTGTTTGACACGGCTGATGTTTATAGTGGCGGGGCCTCGGAGGAATACCTCGGACAGGCATTGGGCGCGCGACGTAGCAACGTGCTCATTGCTACCAAGTTCGGCGGGGCAATGGGCAGTGGCCCGGCGCCAGACGGCGGTGGCTCACGTGCAGCGATCATGTATGCCGCCGAACAATCCCTGCGCCGTCTCAACACGGATGTTATTGATCTTTATCAGTATCACCGCCCTGACGGCGTAACCCCGATGGAGGAGACGTTGCGGGCCTTGGATGATCTCGTTCAACAGGGCAAAGTGCGTTATATCGGCCACTCAAATTTCAATGCGTCAGAGGCCCGCGCGTGCGCCAAAATTTCAGCAGACGAAGGATTGGCCGGCTATGTCACGGCGCAAAACCATTACAGCCTGCTGACCCGTGGTATTGAAGCTGAACTGGTTCCGGCTTGTGTGGAGCTTGGCCAAACCGTGCTTCCTTATTTCCCCCTTGAAAGCGGAACGCTCACCGGCAAGTACACGCGCGGCGAGGCTCCCGCAGAGGGTACGCGCATGGCGGCGTTTTCAGCCCGGTCACCAGATCTCGCTGAGCGGTTTTTGAACGACGAGCGCTTTACCAAGATTGAGCAACTGAGCGACCTTGCTGAGTCGTCTGGTGCCGAGTTGCTCGACTTTGCCTTCGGGTGGTTGTTGAGCAAACCTTATATCGCCAGCGTCATTGCCGGAGCCTCGCGTCCGGAGCAACTTGAGGCGAACGTGAAAGCAGCTGAATGGCGTCCAACACCAGAGGTGGACCAAGAGATCGATAGAATAACGCGCCCGGCTTGAATTCTAGGTTATGTGCTTGGCTCTGAGCCGGGTATGCGCTGTGAGCGGCGAGGTGGCACGGTTGCCTCTGTGTGGCCTGACGCCATCTTAGCCGCCTGATGGTTAGGTTTTCGTTAGCGTCCCTGCAACGACCCCTTGCTGTGGGTTAGTATAGAATTCAGAATTCTGAACCCGCCCGAGCAACACTGAGGGCTGTATGGGCTGACATTAAGGTTGGACGATGACTGAAACCACGCCAGATCAACTTCCGGGCAAATCAAGTGGCCTTTTAAATAGTTCTTGGGGTTTGCCACTGGGTATCGCTTTTTGTGTCGCGTATACGGCTCTGATTTATATCCTAAAGCCCTTGTTACCCGAGATTGATTTTGCCCCTGATACAGGATTTGCTCATTATTATTGGAAACTTCCAGACCCAACGTTTTGGTCACGGGCGACGGCTTGGGGCGGTTACATTCTCCATCAAGTAACGATCTGGGGCATGATTTATTACGCCCAAAATAATAAGCTCTCTTACACCAAAGGTCTGCACCCCATTAATGTGATCGCGATGGCGGCCAACGCTGGCTTTGTGTTGTTGCATCTGTTGCAGACGCACATTTGGTATGATGGCACAGCACAAGACACTCACATCATGTCGTCCCAAGGATCAGTCATTCTCCTGCTAGTGATGGTTCTCATCATGGAAAACAAGCGCCGCGGCATCGCCTTTGGAAAATCAGTCAGTTTTTTGAATGAGCCGGGCCGGGCGATGCGCAAGTATCACGGCTATATTTTTGCATGGGCTGCCATTTACACGTTCTGGTATCACCCCATGGAAACCAGTGTGGGGCATCTCGTAGGTACGTTTTACACTTGCATGATCATGCTGCAGGGCAGCCTGATGTTTACCCGAGCTCATGTGAACAAATACTGGACGACAAGCCTGGAATTTTTTGTCGTCATTCACGGCACAATTGTCGCTCTGATGAATGCCAACGGCCAGTGGGGGCAGTTTATGTTTGGGTTCCTGGCCATGTTTATCATCACTCAGATGCATGGTTTAGGTCTCAGCCGCTGGCTTAGGTGGGCTTTTATTGCGGCCTATCTGGGGGCGATCGGGGTCGTTTATGGCAGCCGCGGATGGCAAACCATTGAAGAAGTCCCGCGCGTGCCTCTGGTCGAGTATCTCCTGGTTTTCTTAATTGGGGGTATTGTATGGGCCGGAATATGGGCGCTGGCCCGGCTTTCGGGCAAAGACCGCGCAAAAGCCTAAAAAGGGCCTCCAAAGCTGGATCAAAAAAAGCGCGACCACGCCATGGTTGTGCTCAAAAGGGGCTCGTGCTGAGGGGCTCAATCTGTCTATAGTTCGAACGAACTTTTCAGACTGTTTGGGCCTTTCCAATGACTTCAGCCTTAGATAACTTTTTCAAGAAGACTGCCAAAATTGAAAGCCACGAGCTACGGGCAGTTCTCGTTTCTTTTGTGTACCTGTTCTGTCTCATGGCCAGCTACTACACCATGCGGCCGTTGCGCGATGCGCTGGCCTCCGAGGTCGCGTCTGAGGATTTGAAGTGGTTGTGGACGGGTACATTTATCGCATCCACGCTTGCCGCGGTCATTTTCGGCTGGGTTGTCTCACGATATAAAATTTCTTCCTGTTTGCCGTGGATCTACGCATTTTTCATCTTCAATATTGGCATTTTCTACGTTTTGATGCGCGAATATCCGCTTGGCAGCGCGGACACAATGACGGCCCCGATAATGAATGTTTGGCCGGTCGTTCTCGGAGAGGTCAAGGTTAGTACCGTCGTGGCCTGTGTCTATTACGTGTGGCTCAGCGTCTTTAACATGTTTGTTGTCTCAGTGTTCTGGAGTTTCCTTGCAGATCGTTACAGCAAAGAGCAATCAAAACGCCTGTTTGGTTTTGTTGCCGCTGGTGGCAGCGCCGGTGCAGCACTCGGTCCGCTGGCAACGGCGGCAATCGTGAGCAATGTCGGCGTAGATAACATGCTGCTCATTGCGGCAATTGTTCTGTCCATTACCCTCATTTGCATCCGCGACTTAACCCATCACACCGATAGCGGACATACCGAAGACCTCAGCCAAAAAGCATCCAAGGAAAAGCTTGGCGGCTCATCCTGGTCTGGGTTCTCCACACTGATAAAAGACCCTTACTTATTGGCGATTGCAGTCTTTATCTGTCTGTATACGTTCATCTCGACCATCTTCTACGTGGCACAGGTTGATTTGGTGCGGGCCGCGTTTGAAACACGCGAAGCACGCTATGCCGTAAATGCCATTGTGGATGGGGTTGTCAACGGCCTCGCGATCTTTACCCAGTTGTTTGTCACGTCTCGACTAGCCGGGCGTTGGGGCCTGGTCTTCCTTTTGGCTTGCATGCCCGCGTTTATGATTTTTGCCTTCTTCTCGCTCAGCGCGTTCCCGGTCTTAATGATGATCCTGTCACTCCAGGTTATTCGCAGGGCAGGCAACTTCGCGCTGACACGTCCGGGCCGCGAAATGTTGTGGACGGTGGTTGATCGCGACCGCAAGTATAAAGCCAAGAACGTGATCGATACCTCCGTTTACCGGGGTGCTGATCTGGTTAATATCTGGATTGAGAATGGCTTGAGGTCGGCCGGCTTTGGGCTGGCGCAAATCGCGCTGGTTGGGTCCGGTGTCGCCGCGGTGTGGTGTGGTGTTTCCATCTGGCTTGGCAAGACGGCAGAAAAGCGCCAATCCGACAACCCGGACGGCATTACACAGCCCGCTGCGGCTCAGTAAATTATGGTCTATTTTCAAACTACGAGAGTAAGTTCAACTAAGTAAAGGGATGGAGAAACACATGTTTAAAACACTTTCAGTATCGGCATTGGCTGCCGTGGCCATGACAACGTCCAGCTGGGCCGCTGATTTGGTGGTTGTTGTTGGCGGGACCGGAGCGACCGGCTGGGAAACGGTTAAAGAAGCCGTTGCCCAAGGGTATGAAGTGCGCGCCACCACAACGAACGTCGAACGCGCAACAGAGAGTAAAGGCGAAGATGGTTTCACCTGGATCAAGATGGATGCTCGTATTCTTGATGATATTCGGGCAGCCTTTGATGGTGCGGATTATGTGATCTCTACGTTAGGCGGATCCTGCTTTGATCCAGGTGGCCCGAGTTCTGCGCGTCACGTAGACTTTCAGGGTGTGGTCAATATGGCCGGCATCTCTAAGGACAAAGGCATAAAGCACTTTGTTCTGACATCCTCCATAGGGGCTGGCTTACCGGACCAACCGTTGAACCAGTTTTGTGACAATGTCCAGATGTGGAAGTGGCTTGGAGAAGACTACCTCCGTGACGGCGACTTGCCCTATACCATTGTGCGCCCTGGAGGACTAGGTACAGACGAAGGCGGTAAGCAAGGGATCAAGATGGCCGGACCACGCGGTCTAGAAACCGGTTTTATTCAACGGGCTGACGTTGCCAAAGTTTTGGTTGCCGCAGTCGGTAACAAGGACGCGGCCAACAAAACTATTGAGATTGCAGGCGATCCAGAAGGTGAAGTTGATGGTTGGCGTGATGATTTTGCCGCTTTACCGGCCGACGCAGCACAAGCGCCGCCATTGGCTCCTGGTCAGGGCGAATGACAACACGCAGACGGTTTGTCCAAGCCACTATAGCGATTGGACTGACGGCGACCGGGGCGGCCCCAAAATATGGGGCTGCCCAATCGCGTGAAAGAGTACTGGTTGCCGGCGGAACGGGGCGAACCGGTCGTTTTGTTGTCGCAGATTTAATCCGCTCTGGCACGCAGGTGCGCGGATTAACCCGCAGTCCTGACCGTGCCAAAGAGCGTGCGCCCGATGCCGAATGGGTCGAGGGTGATGTACGTGATCCTTCTAGCCTTATTGAGGCATTTAAGGGTATTGACCGTGTGATATCCGTTTTAGGAGCGACTGAGACGACTGGTCCCAATAGCCCTGAGGCGGTTGAGTATCAGGGCAATGTGAATCTCATCGACTTGGCAAAATCCACAGGTGCTCAGCAACTGGTGATGATCACCTCGTTGTCAGCGGGACGCGTGGATTCAGAACCCGAGCTGGCCGAGCGCTTTCGAGGTATGGGATGGAAGAATAAGGCTGAACATTACCTCCGCGATAGCGGCCTAGCGTACACCATTGTTGGCCCAGGTGGACTGCGCGACTATGAAGGCGGCACCCAGGGTATTCAATTCCAGCCTGAAACCGAGATTAAAACCGGTGTTATATCTCGTGAAGATGTCGGCGCGGTTATGGCGGAAGCGGTCAGAAACTCTGCTGCGTTGATGAAGACGCTTCGGATCGTCAATGATGCCTCGCTGCCGGTGAACGGCTGGCGCTCTGCATTGGCTGATGTTCCGAAAGACGCTTAGAAATTGTTCTAATCAGCCCAGCATAGCGGGCAATTTGTCTGCAGAGCTACCCCCATCGCGAAGTTGAGTTTGAGTTCAGCTTTGTGTCGCTGGGAGCATGCTGCATACTGTTTGCTGTTATCAATGGCGGCGAGGAGTCTGTTATGCGGAGCTGGTTCTATGAACAGATGGCGATGTATACAGCTTATCACCAAGATACGAGAAACTGTGCGACGCATTTCTTCGGCGTCCCGTTAATCGTCTTTTCTATTCTTATCGCATTTTCGTTTATTTCGTTTGGTCAGATCGGAAGCATAAACGTAACGCTGGCGGTTGTGTTTCTTGCCTTCGTCATGCTGGTGTATCTGGTGGCTGTTCCGATGATGGGCATTGTGGCTACAGTTATCCATATCCCCATGCTCTGGTATGCAGAAAGTCTTGCGCAAGGAGAGGCAGGCTTTGCATGGGTTGTCACTGGGTCATGTTTCGTCAGTGGTTGGGTCTTACAACTGATCGGTCATATGTTTGAAGGTCGGCGGCCAGCACTGACGGACAATATCCTACAAATTTTTATGGCGCCTGGATTTCTTGTCGTAGAAGGTCTGTTTGCGTGCGGCCTGTTGTCTAATCTGAGAGATAATCTGAAAGAACGGTCACGCAAATTCGAAACTGAATCTGCGTGATCGCTTTCTAGATTTTTACTCGGCGGGAAGCGGTGGCACAACTTCCGGGTCTTTTTGTCCCCGCGCTTTACGCACAAGACGCTTAACCATCACAACTTTTTCTGTTCGCCATAGAGACACACGCTCTCTGGCCATCAGCATGCACGGCGTAAATACAAGGGTGAGGGCGGTGGAGAACACCAAACCATAAATGATGGCCTGAGACATATAGGCCCACCACTCTGTTGCCGGATCACCAATGGTAACCGTCCGATTGAAAAAGTCGACATTGAACTGTGTCGCCGTTGGCACCAACCCGAGAACAGTTGTACCAGTCGTTAAGAGCACCGGGCGAAGGCGGTCTATACCGGTCTTCATTACAGCCTCTCTGAGTGATCTGGTGCCATCGTTGAACGAATTAAAGGTATCGATCAACACGATGTTGTTGTTGACCACGATCCCGGCCAAGGCAATCGTTCCAATTCCTGACATCACAATGCTGAAACTAGAACCTGTAACCAGCAGCCCTAGGAACACACCTGACGTTGAGAACAACACAGCTGTCAGCACAACAAACACAGAATAAAAACTGTTGAACTGTGCAAGCAGAATGATACCCATCATGAAGATGGCAAGGAGAAAGGCGTTTGTCAGGAAACTGCTGCTGGCTTCCGAGTCAGCTTGTTCGCCTTTAAAGTTCACCGCCACACTGTCTGGAACCTGCTGAGTGGCCAGCCATTGCTTTAGACGCACCACCTGCAGTCCAGAGTAGAACCCCGGCTTTGCATCGGCGGCAACTTTCATGGTTCGCACGCCATCGACACGGGCAATCTCGCCAGCCTGTTGAACGGGTACACGGTCGACGAAGTTGCTGATAGGTACCGGGTCGCGACCTGTTTCAATTCTAACCTGATCAAGACTGCGGATAGACCTCAGGTTTTCGGGGTAGCGAACGACAATATCAATTTCTTCTTCGCTATCATCGGGCCGGTATTCCCCAAGTTTAAGGCCGTTGGTAATCAATTGAATCGATTGACCAATAACTGTGACGTCTGCGTCATATTTTGACGCTTCGGCACGATCTACTTTGAGCTGCCATTCAATTCCTGGCAGGGGCCGGTTATCGGACTCACTCGTAAATCCACCGACGTCTTCCATGCCGCGCCGGATAAGGTCGACTGTATTAATGAGCGCTGCAGAGTCTTTTGACGCGACTTCAATCTGAATGGCTTGCCCTGTTGTTGGTCCATGCCCCTCTTTTTTTAGTACGACTTGAATACCAGCAATTGTGCTGACGCGATTTTCGATATCTGCCAGAATTTCAACTGCTGGACGGCGCTCGTTCCAGGGCATCATCTCGACTTTGATATCGCCGATAAAATCAGGTGCTGGCGCATTTGCGCCTGCACCAGGTGGACGACCAGTCGTGGCGTAAATAAACTTAATTCCATCCAAACCAAGAACTTGGTTCTCAACTTCACCGACAAGGCGGTGTTGCTCTTCCAAGGAGAGGTTGCCGCGCGCATGGATGGATAAAGTGGCAGAATCAGGTTCTTGAGGCGGGAAAAAATAAACGCCTTTGCCATAGTTAGAATAGAGAACTTGAACCAATATCAAAGAAACTATGGTCCCGACGATGATCTTGCCTGGGTTGTCTAGGCACTTATTGAGAACACTTGAATACCAGACTGAAAGTGCAGTTGAAGCCCGTGGCTTCTTATTGGTGCTTTGCAATGATGATTTTAAATTCGCACCTATGGCTGGGACGAAAATCAAGGCCATCACAAGAGCGGCTGATAAAACACTGATCAATGTGATCGGAAGGTACTTAAAGAAGGCACCCGTATTGCCTGGCCAGAACAGCAAGGGCAGAAACACGACCAAGGTCGTCGCAGTTGAAGACGTAATAGGCCAAGCCATCCGCTGGGCAGCCATAACATAAGCGTCTTTGGGAGAAACACCTTCTTCTTTTAGACTCTCTGCATTCTCAACGACGACGATCGCGCCATCGACCAAAATCCCCACAGATAAGATTAAGCCAATAAGGGCGAGTGCGTTGAGTGTGACGCCCATTGTCGCCAGCACTAAAATGCCGGTCAGAAACGAGCCGGGTATGGCGATGCCCACCAGAAGTCCTGAGCGGAACCCAAGGACGGCCATACAAATGGCCATAACGATGATAACGGCGGAGATAACGCTGTTTTGCAGGCTGTCGAACCGCGATGTGATATTTTCGGTATCATCAACAGGGAACGACACAGATAAACCTTCCGGCCACGCTGGTTGAAGACGCTCGACCAGAGCACGGGCCGTTGCAATCGTATCGACCACATTGGCTTCGGGACGACGGCTGATATCGACGGTGACAGCCGGCTTGCCGTTAATGCTAACGAACGTCTGACGGTCTTTAAAAGTTCTGCGTATGTCCGCAATATCACCAAGAGTAACGACAGCATCCTCTGTAGACTTTACGGGTAAATTATAAATGTCCTGTGAGGTTTCAAACAATCCAGGCACAGTAACGGCAAAACGACCGCTCCCGGTATCCAAATTACCTGCAGCGACCAGGCGGTTTGAGCGGCTAAAGACACGGAAAAGTTCGTCTTTATTAAGGCCATAGTACTCGACCAAGAGCGGATCAATGATGATTTCGACTTGCTCTTCGCGCGCTCCAGAGATGGTGGCATCCAAGACAGATGGGATTTGGCGAACCTCGTCGCGCAGTCCACGCGCGAGGGTTAACAACGTGCGCTCAGGTAGATCACCAGAAAGGGCAACAGTTAGAACCGGCCGGCGGGTAAAATCAACCTGGCTGATTTGGGGTTCCAAAGCTTCTTCAGGCAGATCTGGTTTAACCCGGTCAACGGCCGCGCGCACGTCTTGCAGGGCTTCCTCTTCGCCAACGCCCGCATCAAATTCAAGCACCACATTGGCCCCACCTTGATAAGCGGTTGCACGTAGTTCTTTGACGCCTTCAAGGTTTTGAAGTTCTTCTTCAAGGGGGCGGATCAGCAGGCGTTCAGAGTCTTCCGGAGAGACACCTTCCAAAATAACAGACGTGAAGATCACCGTAATCGCCAGCTGAGGCAGAGATTCACGCGGAACGCTCATGTAGGCTGTGACGCCGCTTAGGATCAGCACGACAAAAGCAGAGAAGACAATTTTAGAACGCCGCGCGGCGACAGCAATCAAGGTATTCATAATGGCGTTTCTCGCCCCAACTCATTGAAACAAATAAAGAACCGCCTATATGGCGCTATTAGTGTGTTTACGTTACTGAGCCGCCGTTAGATCAGGCTTTGCCTTACTCTGCCGGGCTTAAGGGCGCATTTCTTGGCTCTGAGTCATCTTTATTCATTAAACCCCTATACCACGTAAGAAAATTACGCTGAGCCATCAGGGCTGCGGGGGTAACGAACAGGGTCAAAAGGGTTGCAAAAATCAACCCAAAGACGATGGCGATGGCCAGGTGCCGCCAAAATTGCAGGGCAGGGGAGCCGAGTTCAATGGATCGATCAAAGAAATCCACCCCTATTTGAAGTGCCATAGGGACAAGACCAAGCACTGTGGTCGCGGTCGTTAAAAACACAGGTCGCAAGCGCTCGACGCCCGTTCGCAAGATCGCGTCGTAAGCGGACACCGCTTTACCTCGAAACAGGAAGTACGTGTCGAGGAGTACGATGTTGTTGTTCACCACAATCCCGGCCAGGGCGATGATCCCAACGCCAGACTGGGTGATGATGAAGGGACTTCCAGTAATCAGCAGACCCAAGAACACGCCAATAGTCGACAAAATCACGGAGCTTAGAATTAAAGCGACGGCATAGAAGCTGTTAAACTGTGCCAGCAGAATCATCGCCATCAAGAACATCGCCAGAGCAAAGGCGTTGACCAGGAAGTTTGAGTTCTCCTGAGCATCCAATTCTTCGCCCTTAAAGGTGACCTCAACACTTCGATCCAGCTCAAGCTTGGCGATCTCAGCTTTGATCTCTTGCACCTTGTTACCGGGCAAAACCCCTGGCAGAACGCCGGCGGTCAGGGTGATGGTGCGCCGGGCATCTGTGCGTTCAATCTCAGCCACTTTCTGAACAGGCTCGCGACTGACAAAGTTGCTGATCGGAATAAGACCGCGTTGGGTTTCAATGCGAATGTCATCTAATTGCCGTACCGTGCGGTACTCAGAGGGATATCGCACAACGATGTCAATTTCGTCCTCACTGTCATCGGGCCGGTACGTGCCGAGGCGGAGTCCATTGGTGATCAGGCGGATTGATTCCCCTACCAAAGTAATATCGGCACCATATTTTGCAGCCTCACTGCGATCCACGGACAGTTGCCATTCAATGCCGGGCGGGGGCAGCGTGTCATCGACATTTCGCAAACCCTCGACGTTGTCGAAAATTTGACGAATTTGTGTGGCGGCGCTGATCAGTGCGGCTGAGGATTTTGAGCTCAGAATCAGCTCAATCGCAGTATCGTTCGTCATGTGAAGCTGCTTCTTGGCTTCAATTTTGACGCCAGCAATATCTTGTGTGCGGCGTGTGACGTCTGCGAGTACGGCATCAGCGGGGCGACGATCTCCCCATTGCTTGAAGATCAAGCGAATTTCGCCAATGAGGTCGGCATCGCTATTGCTGCTGCCAGGTGGTTTTCCCGTGCGCACATAGACATTCTCAAAGTCATCCAGGTCAAGAATACGGCGCTCGACTTCACCGACCAGTTTGTCTTGCTCTTCAATGGAAAGGTTGCCGAGTGCTTTGACTTCCAGCATCGCGGCCCTTGGCTCCTCGGGCGGATTGAGCGTCATGCCAGGGCCAAACGTCATAAATGTTGCGGGCACGATGAATAGCAATGCAAACGTTGCGAGTATAACCTTGCTAGGATGATTTAGAGCGTGGCGAAGAAGGGTTACGTAAAACGCAGTGATGCCGGTTTGTGTCTCCGGATTGATCATTGAGGATTCATCGTCGACGGTTTCTGAGCCGATGTCATTACGCCGTGTGGCAGCCCCAATGGTGGGAACAAAAATCAACGCCATCACCAAGGATGCGCTAAGGACCAGAATGATGGTTGTGGGCAGCAAGCCCATCCACTGTCCAATCATGCCCGGCCAGAAGAGCAGGGGTACAAAAGCCGCCATTGTCGTACCCGTAGATGTGATGATCGGCCACGCCATGCGTTTGGCGGCATCCTTGTAGGCGAGGGACGGTTTCTGTCCTGCGGCAATGCGCCGGTCGGCGTTCTCAACAACAACAATCGCGCCATCAACCAGCAAACCAACGGACAGAATTAATCCAAAGATCGCCACGAAGTTGATGGACATACCCAGGAGATACATGAGGAAAATTCCGGTCAGAAAAGCTCCTGGAATTGATAATCCAACAAGCAGACCAGAACGAATCCCAAGCAGAGCCATACACAGCGTCATCACCAGGAAGATCGCCAGCACAACTCCGTTTTGAATGCTGTCGAGTTGCGCGCGTACATTGATCGAGCGGTCGGTAATGAACCGTACATCTACACCTGTCGGCCAATCTTTGATTTCATTGTCGACAATACGGCGGACGTCTGTGGCAGTATTAAACACGTTTGTGCCACGGCGGTTTTTAATGTCTAGCGTGATGGCTGGATTGCCATTGACGCGCACCAATGTCGTCGCATCTTTGAAGGTGCGCCGCACTTCCCCGATGTCTGAGAACAGCACAATACCATTGGCATCGGCTTTCACCGGCAGCGTTAGAATGTCATCAATATTTTCAAAAAGCCCGGGCAAGGTGACCGCAAATTTACCCTGTCCGGTGTCGAGACTCCCCGCTGCCACCAACCGGTTGGAGCGGCTGAACAACTGGAACAACTCGGTGTTGTTGAGGCCATAGTGCTCGACCATGAGCGGGTTAATCACGATTTCAACCTGCTCTTCGCGGGTGCCGGAGATCGTGGCTTCCAAAACATTACCAGATTGCGCAACACGATCTCTGAGATCACGCGATAACTGTAGCAGTGTCCGCTCGGGCAGGGGGCCAGACACGGTGACCGACATAATGGGGAAGCCAGAGCTATCAAACTCTCTGACCGATGGCTCTTCCGCATCTACCGGAAGCTCGGGTTTGGCGCGATCCACAGCGGCGCGGGTATCAGCCAGCGCGTCTTGCAAATCAATGTCGACCTCGAACTCTAGGGTGATGCTGGCACCGCCCTGAAATCCCGTGGCGCGGATTTCTTTGATGCCGGCAAGGGACTGTACTTCCTCTTCGACAGGCCGGATGAGAAGGCGTTCCGCGTCTGTTGGGGACACGCCGTCGAGCACCACGGAGATAAAGATGAGGGGAAACGTGATTTCCGGCTCAGCCTCCTTGGGAATCTCAATGTAGGAGACGGTGCCTGCGAGAAACAACACAACGAAGGCGGAGATCACCATGCGGGATCTGCTGAGTGCGGCTGAAATAATTGTGTTCATGACGACAAATCAACTCTTCTATGACGAATGGCGCGAGCGTCTAAGTCAGCATCAAACTGGGCTATGACGGAGGCCAATAAATTCAATAGAAAGAGTGGCGTGATGCCAGCTTTACAACAAGCAAGCACTGGTAACGGAGCGTAACACGTCCATTTGGTGGTCAGGTGATTTCCAGGCCTCTATTGGCTCTAGGATAGGGTTTTACGACTGATCAGCACCCAGGGTAACGGTTACAGGAGTGACTTTCTGGCCAACACCGACGTAATCCTGACCAACGACAATGATTGTCGCGCGGTCCGGCAAACCTGCAACCCACGTGCCTTGCGGGCCATCATCCAGAATTTCGACAGGCCAGAATTTAATCCGGTTATCGCCATCAACGGTTTTGATGCCAATTTGGCCATTATCGGAAAGGGTCAGAACCGAGGGCGAAACGCTATGGGCCATTTGCTGTCCAGCGGGCAGGCGCAGCTGGGCCGCAAGCCCTGCGAGGACATCTGAGTCAGGATTGGGCACCAAAAGCTCTATTTTGAATGTTCGTGTGCTTGGGTCAGAGACAGAGGCGACATAACTAATTTCGCCTTGTATTTCCATGCCGTCAGACAGCACCATTTTGCCAAGCATGCCGATTTTAACGTCTCTGACATTACGCTCGGAAATCTGACCGGTTACTTTCAGAGGATCGAGGTCGACCACGGTACCGATTATATCGCCAACGTTGAGAACGGCACCAACATCGGTGTTGCGGGTATCAAAGATGCCATCAAAGGGCGCGCGGATTGTTGTGTTTGCCAAATCTAACTCAAAACGCACCACATCAGCTTTGGCCTGCTGAAACTGGGCTTCAGCCTCGGCCAGCCGCACCTGTGTGCCAAAACTCTGCTTGGCGAGCTGGCGGGCGGCTTCCACCTGAATGCGGCGCTGCTCAAGGGCGGCGCGGGCTTGATCCAGCCGCGCAGCACGATCATTGATCGCAATTTTTAAGATGGCCGCCTGATCCTTAACTGGCTGGCCCTCCATGACCATAATTTCTTCGGCCCGGCCAGACACCTCAGCCCGCAGTTCAACCATCCGCGAAGCAGCTGTGCGGCCTTGCAGAATGATATCGCTCTGAAAGGATTGAGCCACGGACTCTTCAACACGAACCGAGGGGATGGCGGCTTCAGCCTCCGCGGCCTGCTGATCAGCGCTGGCGTTTGGGGTGTCAGTACCGCGCCCGGTGAGCATACCAGATCCAATCCAAGCCACTCCGGCCAGGAAGATTGCAATAGCTGCGATTTGCGCCTTGTTCATGCTCAATGCCTAATAATTTAACGTGACCGAACTTATGTACTTGCTGATACGCCCACAATCTCTGGGTGGATCAGTCTTTCGCTTGAGTCCTTCGTATATCTTTTATGGCTATACGTTTTAACTGCCTCTGGAATTGTCCCAAATCAAAGCACTCTTAGGGCCAAAAAATGATCTTAAAGGGGTCGATGCCACACATACGGGGACAGCGCTATTGAAGTTTGGTAACGGTTTGTGACGGCACTATATAGTCTGTCGTGAAGGGGCCGGAAGCAGGAGAAGGTATATTTCTGCCCAAAAATGCCCTGAGTTAGACATATTGCTACTTTACAACGCCATGAAAGTGACTAGTTTTTCTCTCGATTTTTCGCCACACGAGGACTGATAATGACGCGTTTGATTAGCCTATTTTTTGCCATCGCAGCGCTGGTCGCTGGATCGTCTATGCCAAGTGCTGCCCAGGAGATGACAGACGAAGAATTGATGAACCGCGGCAAGCGCGTTTTTGTGCTGTGCCGGTCATGCCATACCCTTGAAGCGGATGGCCGCCACAAGGTTGGACCCAACTTGCATGGCATGTTCGGCAGCAAGGCCGGAGTTAAAGACGGTTTCCGCTATTCTGATGCGGTTCTGGAGTCTGGCATCATCTGGTCTGCGGAAACTCTAGAGGAATGGCTGGTCAAGCCGAAGGACTTCCTGCCCGGAAACAAGATGGCTTTTGCCGGGGTCAGGAAAGAGTCTGATCGGGATGCTCTGATCGCCTACCTCAAAGCAGAGACCTCTGCCGCCGAGTAAAAATCTCTCAACACAAATATAAAAAGCGGGACCTTCCGGGGCCCGCTTTTTTAATGTCCTTTTCAGGCTCGACCACGATTCGAGATTTTCTTGTGGGGGCTCTCCCCTTGGTTCGAGATTTTCTTGTTGGGGCTCTCCCCTTGGTTCGAGCCCATGCACGACTGGTTCCTTATTAACGAGCCTATGCACGTATGATTAGGGGAACGAGCCCATGGACCGCGTATGGTGACCCTCCTTGGAACGAGCCCATGCAAGATGTGTCCCGCCGATCTCAATATCCGCCTTTATCTACTTTACAATCATTCCAAACTATAATAATTCTAATCTATAACAGTTCTAAACTGTTATCAGTGAGGTGAAAGTGGATCACTGCTCAACAGAGCGGTGGTGATCACAGCCCCGCTTTAAAACAAGTTTTTAAGATCAGACTGCAAAAGGACGAAATGATGATTGGCAAGAAAGCCCCTAAAGTGACCTTCCGGACCCGTGTACGTGATGAAAGTATTGAGGGGCCTAATCCGTTCCGGTGGCAGGACGTGACCAGCGATGAATTGTTCGACAAAAAGACCGTGATTGTATTTTCACTGCCCGGGGCCTTCACGCCCACATGCTCGACGTATCAGCTGCCAGATTTTGAGAAATTATTTCCTGAGTTTAAAGCGCAGGGCATCGACGACATTTACTGCGTGTCCGTGAATGATGCCTTTGTGATGAACGCCTGGGGCAAGCAACAGGGCCTGAAGAACATCAAACTCATTCCCGACGGTTCCGGCGAGTTTACCCGCAAAATGGGTATGCTGGTGTGTAAAGATAACCTCGGCTTTGGCATGCGCTCCTGGCGCTATGCCGCCGTGATTGAAAACGGTGTGGTCAAACACTGGTTCGAGGAGCCCGGCTACGAAGATAACTGTGGTGAAGATCCTTACGGTGAATCCTCTCCGCAGAATGTGCTCGAGAAAGTTAAAGCTGCCGCATAGTGTTTGTTGAGGCAGATCAATAAACGACTAAGACGTTTTTCGTATAAATATAGGGTCATGAGACCGAGGGAAGGAAAATCGCATGTCTAATCAATCTAAATGCCCACTTGGGCACACCGGTACCAGCCGCCGCACTATGCTGGCGGCCGGAACGGCCCTGGCCGCAGCTGCAGCCACATCCGGCTCGGCACACGCTGCCACAATGGACGATGCCACGGGGTCAACCGTTGGCGGCGCGCTGACCGGCCATGAGTGGTGGCCTGGGCAGCTCAATCTGAGCATTCTGCATCAGCATGCGCCAGCATCCGACCCCCTGGGCGAAGACTTCAACTACGCCGAAGCGTTTGGCAAACTCGACTATGACGCGCTGAAGCAAGACTTGCGCGATTTGATGACCGACTCCCAAGACTGGTGGCCGGCGGACTGGGGTCACTACGGCGGTCTGTTTATCCGTATGGCCTGGCACAGTGCAGGCACCTACCGCACCGGCGATGGCCGTGGTGGTGGCGGCACTGGCAATCAACGCTTTTCCCCGGTCAACAGCTGGCCCGACAACGGCAACCTGGACAAAGCGCGTCGTTTGCTGTGGCCGATCAAACAGAAATACGGCAACCAGATTTCCTGGGCCGATCTGATGCTCCTGGCGGGCAACGTGGCCATGGAGTCCATGGGCTTCAAAACCTTTGGCTTTGGCGGCGGCCGTGCCGATATCTGGCAGCCTGAGGAAGACATTTACTGGGGTGCGGAAACCGAGTGGCTGGCCAACAACCGCTACAGTGGTGATCGCGACCTCGAGAACCCGCTGGCCGCCGTGCAAATGGGTTTGATCTATGTGAACCCGGAAGGTCCGGACGGTAACCCTGATCCGGTGGCGTCTGGCCGTGATGTGCGTGAGACCTTCGGTCGCATGGGCATGAACGACGAAGAAACCGTTGCTCTGGTGGCTGGTGGTCACACGTTCGGTAAAGCCCATGGTGCGGGTGATCCGTCGCTCGTTGGTCCCGCGCCTGAAGGGGCCTCAATTGAAGAGCAGGGCCTTGGCTGGACCAACAGATTCGAAAGTGGCAAGGGCGTGCACACCACAACCAGTGGCATCGAAGGCGCTTGGAAACCAAACCCGACCCAGTGGGACAACGGCTACTTTGAAATGCTGTTCACCTACGATTGGGAGCTGACCAAAAGCCCCGCCGGTGCGCAACAGTGGGTGCCGATCAATCCAAAACCCGAGAACCTGATTCCGGATGCCCATGATCCGTCCAAACTGGCCCCGCCGATGATGACGACGGCCGATCTGTCGTTGAAGTTTGATCCGGTGTACGAAAAAATCTCACGCCGCTTCTACGAAAACCCAGACCAGTTTGCCGATGCGTTTGCCCGGGCTTGGTTTAAGCTTCTGCACCGCGACATGGGACCGAAAACCCGTTACCTCGGGCCGGAAGTGCCGGAGGAAGATTTGATCTGGCAGGATCCAATCCCCGCCGTTGATCACAAGCTGATCAGTGACCGGGACATTGCCAACCTGAAAAAGGAAATTCTGGATAGCGGCCTGTCGGTGTCTGAACTGGTCAGCACGGCCTGGGCTTCGGCCTCGACGTTCCGTGGCTCTGACAACCGCGGCGGTGCCAATGGCGCGCGTGTGCGTTTGGCGCCTCAGAAAGATTGGGCGGCCAATCAACCGGCCCAATTGGCCAAAGTGGTGTCGAAGCTGGAAGAGATTCAGACAGACTTCAATGACAGCGCCCGTGGTGGCAAGAAAGTCTCCATGGCTGATCTCATTGTGTTGGGTGGCGCTGCGGCCATTGAAAAGGCGGCCAAGGATGCCGGTCAAGACATTGAGGTGCCGTTTACGCCCGGCCGCATGGACGCGACCCAAGCGCAAACCGACATTGAAAACTTCGCCGTGCTGGAGCCGGAAGCGGATGGTTTCCGCAACTACCAGAAAGCAAACTACACGGTGAGGGCAGAGAAAATGCTGGTCGATAAAGCCCAGTTGTTAAAACTCAGTGCGCCAGAGATGACGGCCCTTGTTGGTGGCTTGCGTGTGTTGGGTGCTGGCAACACCAAGCACGGTGTGTTCACCCAACGTCAGGGGCAATTGACCAACGACTTCTTTGTCAACCTGTTGGACATGGATACCGTGTGGCGTCCGACGTCGGATGCGGGCGATACCTTCGAAGGTGTGGACCGTGAAAAGGGCGAGGTCAAATGGACCGGCACCCGTGTGGATTTGATCTTCGGGTCAAACTCACAACTGCGGGCGATCAGTGAAGTCTATGCCCAGAGCGACACCAAAGAAAAGTTCGTCACTGACTTCGTCGCCGCATGGAACAAGGTGATGACGGCGGACCGCTTCGACGCAGCGTAAAGTCGGGGTGAGATAAAATCGGGGCAAATTTCGACCTGGTTTTATCAGCCGCCTTACTAAAGAAGCTCAACCCCCGCCCGGGGTTTCCGGACGGGGGTTTTGTTATGGTTGGGCACACACTGTCGCTCATAATTATTTTCGTTAAAGGTGTGAATGACTAAATAATCCCGCATACAGAGTTGACATAAAAAGTGTGAATGCTTCAATGTTCACCCATAAGTCATTTTCGGACTCGGTCGGGGGCATTGTCAGTGGCAATCAGTGGGCTTTTAAACGCAAACTATTCTAAGTTTTTACAACGGCTGACTTTGGGCGTGACCGCTCTTTTTTTGGTTCAAGCTACACAACAGTCCCTTGCTCAGGACTTTCGATTAGTAAGGGTCGGGGGAATAGATCAGAAGGAAAAAGAGCCGGAATGGGCGTCCAGACTGCGTGACACCTTAACCAGCTATGCGAACAGCCTTGAGGAGACACAGAGCAGCGGAGCAGACTCAAACCTAATCAATAAAGTTGGCGTGCTGATCTTTTATCGAACTCCTGAGTCCTCAATTACAAAACGTGAGGGCAAATCTTCAACTGAGCTTTCCAGCACTGAGAGACTATCAACCAAAGCCTCGAGCTTGTCATCGGCAGGAATTGAAGTTGTAAGAGCGCTCAACAGCTCCAATGCTTTACGTGCACGAGTTGGCCCGGATGATATAAACCAGCTTATCAGCGATAAAGAAATTCGGGATGTGCACGTTGAGCGCTTTGATAAAATCCAGCAAGACCGAGAAGGTAAAAGCCTTTTTATTGACACGGGTGTAGTGGAGGCAGATACGCTCTGGGATACGGGCTATACTGGAACTGGCCAGGTTATTGCTGTTCTTGATGACGGAATTTTTGCCAGTCATGAAGCGTTTTCCGGTGGTAAAATCGTTGAAGAGGCATGCTTTTCGACCTCTGTCAGTTCAATTGGTGTTCAATCCTTATGTCCACAAGGACTATCTGGATTTGTAGGTTCAGGAGCTGCATCTGTTTGTAATGGAGAAACCAGCACTTCAGTATGCTGGCATGGAACGCATGTTGCTGGCATCGCTGCTGGGAATGATCCAGTAGGCGGGGTACTCGAACTTGACGGGGTTGCTTACAATGCGTCGATTATTCCTGTGCAAGTCTTTGTAAGAATAACCAATTCAATAATCTGCGGCGACGAAACTCCGCCATGCTATCGCAGTTCTTCCCTTGATCAATTTGAAGCCTTGGAATGGCTCAAGACTGCGACCAGCCAGCACAATATAGTCTCTGTCAACATGAGCTTGGGTGGTGGGTCATACTCAAATTATTGTTACGATGATTTGCTTGTCGGGCCTATCGAAGACCTTAAGGATTTAGGTGTCCTTACAACCATTGCTGCTGGAAATGGAGGAGAAATAGGAGCCGTTTCTCAACCAGCTTGCGTGGAAGCGGCAATCGCCGTGTCCTCGATTTCTTTTGGTGTGCCATCAAGCTTCGCTAATCACGCTGAAATTGTAGATTTCTTAGCGCCGGGTGACATAGTTTTCTCAGCTACCTTTCCACCATCTACTTATTCATTTTCTTCCGGCACATCCATGGCGGCACCATTTGTGGCTGGCGCCATCGCACTCATCCGTGAGGCCAGACCGAACGCAACCGTTGAGCAAATTGAATATGCACTGCGGTATTCATCAGAACCAGTCACCAATGCTGCCTGGTCATGGGAAACTCCTAATCTAAAATTAGGAGAAGTATTGAACCTGGTTGATGATTATGTTGCACCTTCAGGCACGCGGCTATTAGGTGTGCAAACATCAAACAATGGACTAGGGAATATATCTCTCCTGCGTGTGTTCAACGCCGAGGATGAATCTGCAGAAGTGACGTTCACATTTGTAGATGATTTAACAGGTGAAGAATTAGGCCGCTACACCACCAATGTCAGAGGCAAAGCCTCATTCGAATTTGGTGTTCCGGATTTAGAAAACGTAATGGGAATAATGACACCTGGAGAATCAACGTACACAACAATAGTGAATTCTAGATTTGCAGGTTTTGTCTCGCATATAATTCGGAATGAGATCAGTGGAATTTGGATGGATGCAACAAACTGTGTTGCAGGCGTGACTTCCGATCAGAGGGTTTTGATGAATGTTCCCACAACCCGATTCATTGCTGGGTACCAGCCCTTAGTTCTCGTACACAATGGTGGGGATCGGGAGGCATCACCTACGTTGTCGGCATATTCGTTTAGGGATGGGACATTTCTTGGCCAGGTGACTACAGAAACCCCCATTCTACCCGCAACGACAATCGTATTAGAGTCGGCAGAGATATTTGAAAGGCTCGGATATGAGCCTGAGAGTACCGAATTTTACTTCAACATGGTTCTCGAACCCGGGTTTGAAGGTACAGTCGGGCAAGCCCTACAGCACGACTTGCCAGAACTCACGGCCAATATGTCAGACCGATGCGCGGTTAACTGAGCCGCTATCCATCAATCGCGCCTTACCGGAAGTGGTTTAGAGCACTCTGCAAGGACTAAGTAGTTTGACCGCAGAAACCAAACTACTTTTTGCGTGGTTATGTTGCGCCTCATAACCTAGATCAACGTTATGAGGCGTGGCATTTCCGGATTTCGATGATCGCGTGCGCGATGTTCAGGCTTTTTGGAATACGCGCGCGATAGTAATCGGGCTCATGGGTTTCATGGCTGACAACAACGATCTCGGCCGCATATTTGCCGGGAGCAATGCTCCACATGTGAACGTCGGCGACCTTGTCATCGCTGTCGTTTTCTATGGCGTCATGTAAGTGGGCAAGTGTTGAGTCTGAAGCCTGCCAGTCCAACAGTGTGCGGCTTGAGTTCCGTATCAATCCGATGGACCACTGAGAAACAAGCAGTGCGCCGACGATTCCCATTGCGGGGTCCATCCAATTCAAGCCGTACCATTTGCCGGCCATGAGGGCGACAATTGCCAAAATAGAGGTAAGGGCATCAGCCACGACATGAAAATACGCTGACTTGAGATTGTGATCTTCTTCCCCAGCGTGATGGGTGTGCTCGTGTGCGAGGTCATTCTCTGGCGCGTGTTCGTGATCATGCGCGTGACCATGATCGTGAGAATGAGTGCCGGAAGAAGCAAGAATCCAGGCGCTGGCCACATTTACAACCAAGCCGATGCCTGCCACAAACAAGGCTTGGTTAAAGGCAATCTCAACCGGATTCAGAAAACGGTCGATGCTTTCCACGGCCATGGTTAAGGCAAATCCTAATAACAAAATCGCACTGCTAAACCCGGCCAAGGCATTCACTTTACCGGTGCCGAAACTGTAGCGCCGGTCTGACGAAAATTTCCGGGCATAGATATAAGCGAATACGGAAATGCCCAGAGCCACCGTATGAGAGGCCATATGCAGGCCATCCGCCAGCAATGCCATTGAACCGAACAGGGTTCCGGTCACGATTTCGGCAACCATCATGATGCTGGTTATGAGAATGACGAGAATTGTCGCCCGTTCCCCGGCTTTGACTTCATCCTGGCCGAAGGTGTGATCGTGCTGCCATTTGCTGAGGTCTGTGGTGTGCATGAGCTCGTCCGTCATTTACCGTTTGATCATTTCACTGGCTGACTTATTACAAAGCGCGTGCCATTTAAAGGTCGCTCTGGATTACCAAGTTGAAATGAGAATAAAAGGCGGGTCATCACATCATGGATATGATTGCGGTATTCTTCACGGTTTTTCTTGCTGAACTCGGCGATAAAACCCAGCTTGCAACTGTGCTCTTTGCAGCCGATAAAAAACTTGGACCCTGGGCTGTGTTCGCTGCCGCGTCTTTAGCGTTGATCTGCTCAACGGGACTCGCCGTACTGGCGGGAACCTATGCGGAGCGACTGATGACGACCGTGCCGATCAAGCTGATTGCCGGTGCTGGATTTATCATCATCGGGATTTGGACGATTGTTGGACATTTTAATGAAACATAAAATTAAAACGTTGCTTTGAGTCTTTGGCGGTTGGCAACGGCAGGCCGCCTATACAGCCTCAATAATTCGGTGGCCGCACATAGGGCTTGGCGATTTTTTTCAGATCATCGGGCAGGGACGGATTAAACGGGGGCTCCCAGGTGAAGGGTTTTTTCTCCTCGCCGATGTCGTTGGCCAATGGACCATTCACCGTGCGCACCCACAGGTGATAGCCGACTTCTGAGCCGGCCGGGCCGTGATACACGCCGTCGATCCACCAGGCGTAACCGCCCGGCCCCATGCGACCGCAATCGCCCCATACGTATTCGCCATCGATGGCGTAAATTTCTTCAATCATCGGATGAGTCCATTGCGGCTTCATCATGCCCGCCGGCACACGATGGGGGCGGGTGCAATACAGGAACGAGCTTTCCTGGGTATAGGGGTCATTGCGCAGCGGCTTGATGGCGGTGCCGCTGGCGAACTTGGGATCGGTCAGTCCTTCGTCCCAGTCCATGGTGAGCGGATCGACAAACGGAATCAGCAGTTTCTCGTCATAGTCCGGGCCTGCGCCGGGTTTCACTTCGGGCCGATCAGCGAAGGTGGTGAGCAACACCGCGCCAAGCTCGGATGATGCCTGTTGGCGCGTATAGCCTGCGGGCAGAAAGCCATACTGATGGGTGGTGTAGGTCTGGCCGTTGATGGTGATGGCGCCTTCCAGCACCAGGAATTCTTCATGGGCGGTGACGAACTCCGGCTCGGTGCGCGACCAGCCTGCGGGGTAGCGGATGACAGTGGTTGAGTCGGTGCCGGCGTCATCAATGGACAGGATTTTCATATCCACGTCATCGCGCCCGGGCGCATAGAGCCCTTTTTGCCAATGAATATCCTGCGCCTGAATGAAAAGAATATGTGGCCGCGCCATAATGGAAGTCCCCCTTGAGTGCTTTTTGTGGCCTGATCATGACCGACCAGAGTGCGAGGTGCAACGCCAGGGGCAATGTGAGGGGTAATGTGAGGGGTAATGTCAGAGGGCGTGAATTGGTTGGGGTGTTCTTCGTTAACGTTGCTGGCTAAACTTCAGGCTATTATTCAGGAGAGACTTTGGTGCCACGACCACATTGCATGTTTATCCAGGCGCAAGATCAGCCCTGGCGGCAGGGCTTCCCGGGTGCGGGGGCAGCGGGGGAGCGCCAAAGCCTCGACATTAAAGTTTTGAGCGTTGATCCCGAGACTGGGGGCAGTTCAACCATTGTGCGTTATCCCGCAGGCTGGCAGCAAAGTGGCGCGCGCTATCTGTCCTGCCATGAAGAATTTCTGGTGCTGGAAGGCACCCTGCATCTCAACGGCAAAGATTACGGACCCTATGCCTATGCCAATCTTCCGGCAGGGTATGTGCGTGAGTCCTTTTCTGCGCCGCGTGGGGCTGTTGTGCTGACCATGGTGTCAGCAGCGCCGATGGAGGTTGAGGCCGCCGCACCGGGCGCGATGTTCGATCACAAGCTGCTGGTCGAGCAGATCGACGTGGCCCCCGATGGCTTGGAAGGTTGGACGGAAAATCCGTACACCCGTTATCTCATGGGCACCGGCGTGCGGCCGTTGCGCGAAGACCCCTATACGGGCGAAATCAGTATTTTGTATGCGGCGCTGCCATTCCGATACATGGAAAAACAGTGGACCCATCCGACCGTGCAGGAGATGTTTGTGTTGTCCGGGGAGTACGCCATCAACGATGTGGGCGTGATGTGCCCGGGCTCTTATGCCTGGTGGGAGCCCAATAACTTTCATGGGCCCTACGGATCGCACACCGGTTTTATGATGTTTATTCGCACGGTCGGCGGTAAATTGGCCAACGCCTTTGGCGAGGAGGGCCTCGCGATTGATTACGATGCGCCCTATAAGCCTGTCGTGCCCGATGCATTAAAGCCTTACGCCAAGGCCCCGGTTCGGCGTACGCTTTACTGAGATAAGAATGAGGAGAAAGGCGTGTCCGACGCTGTAGAGACCGTTAAAACATTCCTGGAGGCTTTGGGGCGGCGCGATATGGACGCGGTCAACACGTTGCTCGGTCCTGGATTCCGTATGACCGTCAGCGGCGGTCATGTGTTTACCACACCGGCGGACTTTGCCGCCTTTTCCAAGGGACGCCACAAAAGCGCGCGCAAAACAACGGATACCTACGAGGCCATGCCGGGCGACGATTGCACGGTGGTCTATGCCATCGGTTCGATGGCGGGCACGTGGAATGACGACACCACGTACGAAGGCGTGCGTTACATTGATCGCTTTGAGATCGCCCATGACAAAATTGTCGATATGCGGGTGTGGAGTGACATGGCTGAGTTCCGGCCGGTTGAGGACTAAGAGGCAAAGGGGAAACACATGGCACGACCGCATACCTGTTTTGTTCAGGCCCAGGACATTCCGTGGGCGGATGGCGTGCCTGGAAATCCGGAAATTCCTTTACAAAGCAAAGCGCTTAGCCATGACAAAGAGACCGGTGCCTTCACGGCCATTCTGAAAATAGAGCCGGGTTTTTCGCGGCCAGGGCCGGTGCATTTTCGCTGCGATGTTGAAATTTTCTTGCTCGAGGGCGCGTTGGAAGTCAACGGCGAGATTTACGGAAAAGACACCTATGGTTATTGGCCGTCGGGCTATGTGCGCGATACAACTGCCTCAGCGCATGGATGTGTTTTGTTGGCGTTGTTTGGGGGCTTTCACCACCCTATTTTGGGTGCGGCAGCAGACGGGCATTTCCGCGAAGACAAGTTGATCCGTAAGTTGAATGTGTATGACATGGACTGGCAGACGGGCGCGGCGGGCTCGGTGACCGGTAAGCCGTTGTCGCCCACCATTTTTACCAAAAAGCTGCGGGTGGACGCGGATACCCAGGAACAGACGTTCCTTTACGCGGCACTGCCGCATCATGCGCCGCCGCCGATTATGAAGGGCAAGTTTGGCCATCCGATGATTGAGGAAGTCTTTGTGCTGTCTGGCGAGTACGTGTTCGGCGACGTGGGGAAAATGGGTCCGGGCGGGTATGCGTGGTGGCGCGAGAACGAAATGCATGGCCCGGCGGGCAGTGAGATTGGTTATAACCTGTTCATCCGCATTTACGGCGGCGCGCTGAAAAATACGTTTTCATCGGAACCGTCCCCGTTTTCCTACACGCCAGCGCACAATCCGGCGTTGCCCGAGCACCTGAAAGACTATGCCAAGCCTTATCCATTTAAGGATTTGTGGTAAGCGTTTTTCGGTTAAGGAATCCCCAGCACTTTGTGGGTTTGCAGGCTCAGCCGCCAGGCGGGATTGGTCCGGCAAAAGGCAATGCAGGCGCTCAGGCTTTCCTGATAGGTGGGGCCATCCATGGGCTGCACAAAGCGATGCTGGAAATCCTGGCTTTCTAAGTCCCGGGGGTCGAGCCCCTCTTGCGGGTGGACGATTTTGAGTTCGTTGCCGCTGCGTTGAACCTGCGCTGTCCCGGCTTTCGGGCTGACACAAATCCAATCAATGCCTTCGGGCGCTGGCAGGGTGCCGTTGGTTTCAATGGCGATCTCGAAGTTCCGGGCGTGCAGGGCTGTAATCAGCGGGGCGTCGAGCTGCAGCAGAGGTTCGCCGCCGGTGAACACCACATAGCGTGTGCCGTTTTGAGTGTTAGGCCAATAGCCAGCTATTTTATTGGCAAGGGCATCTGCTTGTTTAAACGACCCGCCGCCTGCGCCATCGGTACCGACGAAATCTGTATCGCAGAACTGGCATTGGGCCGTGGCGCGATCTTCTTCCCGGCCAGACCATAAGTTGCAGCCCGTGAAGCGGCAAAATACAGCCGCACGTCCGGTATGAGCGCCTTCGCCCTGCAGGGTGTAATGAATCTCTTTAACGGCGTATGTCATGGTGCGTAGGTCATGGTGTGGCCTTGTACTTGGCATAACCTGCTGATCGGAGGTCGCAGGCAAAGCAGTCATCACAGCCATAGCCCCAGGCGTGCCGGTGCGTGCGGTCGCCGCGATAGCAGGTGTGCGTGTGCTCGATGATCAGGTCGGTGAGGGTATCACCGCCGAGGGTCTCTGTAAGGCCCCAGGTGGCCGCTTTATCCAGTTTCATCAGCGGTGTTACGATGGAGACCGGTCGATCCAAGCCACGGCTGAGCGCCAGTTCCATGGCATCCAGGGTGTCTCTGCGGCAATCCGGGTAGCCGGAATAGTCGGTTTCGCACATACCGCCCACCAAGACGCTGATCCCGCGCCGATAGGCCAGGGCCGCCGCAGCAGTCAGAAACGCCAGATTGCGCCCCGGTACAAAAGTGGTGGGCAGCCCGGCGTCTCCCATTTCGATCGCCGTATCATGGGTCATGGCCGTTTCTCCCAAGGCGCTGAGATAGCCGAGATCAACGGTATGATCTGCGCCCAGGTGGTTGCCCCAGGCTGGGAATTTGGTGCGCAGCTGGTCGAGGACCGTAGTCCGGCAGGTCAGTTCAATATGGTGGCGCTGGCCATAGTCGAAGCCGATGGTTTCTACAGTGTCGTAGCGGTCCAAGGCCCAGGCCAGGCAGGCTGTGGAATCCTGTCCTCCCGAAAAGAGGACCAACGCAGACGGAGTTGAGGCGGTCTTGATCATAATGGGCGCACTTTGACCAGTCGAGAGAATAGGTCAAGAAAGAATTTTAAGTAATTGATATTCATATGATAATTGAAAATACGATGAACAAAACAAGAGTGGTTTATCAGGCCGTGCTTTTTTGTGGCGTTGATGGCATAGTCCGCGCCGTTCAACCGACAAATAATTAAGACGATCCATGGAAATCTTTAAGAGTTTTACATTCGAAGCCGCTCACCATCTGGCGCCTAATGTCTCGCCAGACCACCGCTATGCGCGCCTGCATGGGCATTCCTTTTCAGCTGAAGTCTATTTGGCGGGAGACCCAGACAAAAATACGGGCTGGATTGTGGATTTCGCGGACGTCGATGAGGCCATTGCGGTCCTTAAAGCGGACTTGGATCATGGCTATCTCAATGACCTTGAAGGGCTCGACCATCCAACACTGGAAAACATCGCTGTGTGGGTCTGGGATAAGCTGGCCACAAAGTTTCCGGCCTTGAGTAAAGTTGTCATCCGGCGCGGCTCTTGCGGCGAAGGCTGCCTCTACACTGGGCCAGCCGCTTAACCATCTTCGCTATTTTAATAGCTAGATATCTAAAATGTTAGAGACGGTTTGAGCGACGCCCAGCAAGTGTTCGTCTTCTCCCGGGAGTCCATCCAGTTCCAAGCCAACGGGTAATCCAGATTGGTCCGGCCCAGGTTTACTCAGCCCGACCGGCAGGCTGATCCCCGGCCGTTGTCCGGCGCTGCCGGGACCGGTGTTGCTAAAATAAAACCAAGATAAAACAGACTCTCCGTTGCGCATGACATTGTCATCTTCCGCTAAAGGCAGCGCGACCTCTGGTGTGGTTGGAAAGGCGATCGCATCCAGGGTGTGGTCGGTGAAGAGACTTGCCCATACGGCCTGATAAGCCTTGAGCCCGTCTCCTATGGCGTAGGCATAGGCTGCCTGGTCGTGGACTTTACGCAACCGGTCTTCGGTGAAGGCTTTCACCGAGGGCGAAGCGATCTGCGCGGTCAAGCTTTCTAAGGTGAGATGAGGGGCATGCGCTGTTAAGTACGCCTGCATCACGCCTGGAAACTCGCTGTCGATGACACCGACCGTGGCAGCACGGCGCACGTCGGTATGAGCAGATAAGTCGACAGGCACCAAAGTAACCCCGGCTTTCGCCAACCGCTGCAGGGTGTCGTCAATGGTACGGCTGATTTGAGAGCTGGCAGTTTCAATCAAATGTTCGGCGACCCCAATGCGCAAGTTTGTGCCTTTGTGCCTTATGGGGTGTGCGCCGCCGACAGCCAAAAGGCTGTCTAGGAGAATGATGTCTTCCATGGCTGCTGCCAGCGGGCCTGCCGTGTCCTGCGTGCGGGAGAGCGGCACAATCCCAGCATCGCTATAGCGCCCCGTTGAAGGCCGGAAGCCAAAAACACCGCAAAGCGCGGCAGGAACACGCACGGACCCTGCGGTGTCAGTGCCTAAACCCGCGGGGGCCAATCCGGCGGCGATGGCGGCGGCGGTGCCACCAGAAGACCCGCCCGGCACCAGCATTTTATCAAAGGGGTTCCGCACGGGACCAAAGACATGATTGGCGCTGGTGCCGCCGGATGACAGTTCATGCATGTTGGCTTTGCCGGCCAGCAAGGCCCCAGCCTCAAACAGACGCGCAGCGATGGGCGCATTGACGTTTGGGATATTTCCGACGAGCGCCGGGGTGCCGCCGCTGGTGGCCATGGCGGAGGTGTTGATGTTGTCTTTTAAAAGCACGGGCACACCGTGCAAGGGTCCACGGTTCTTGCCGAGGGACATCGCCACATCAGCTTCTTTGGCTTGCGCCAGCAGCGCTGCGCGATCATAAGTGGCAAAGGCGTTCAGATCAGCGTGAGCTTCAATCCGGTTGCACAGATCTTCGCATAAGGCTTCAGAGGTGATCTCTCTGCGGACGATTTTTCTGGCAAGCGTGCTGGCGCTGATGGAGTGATGCTGAGACACGGCGAGACACTTTCCTTTAGCTGGCCTGTAGCCGGGACCAATCCTCAAGGCGGGATGACTCAGTCTGGGACGGTCTGCCCACCCGGGCAACCCCAAACCATGCCATGCTCATCCCATCAATATAAAAATTGCTGTTGTTTCACTGTGACAGCGGCGGCTCTTTTGGGCAGCTATGGCCGATATCCACCCAGAGTATTTTCGGCGTTTCCAGCCAGACCTCGGGAAATTCTTTATACCCAAGATCATCGATCATCTCAGTATACGAGACCACTCGTTTGTTTGAACTCTTGGGCGATACCAGGGGCAGAGCAATGGTCTCAATCATAGACAGTCGCCCCTGTGTCGATTTGAAGTATGAATTGACGAGCATGCCACACGGATGTGTCACGATAGTGAAGGCATTGTCGTACCAGGCTTTCTCCAGCCCTTCACTTTGCGCAGTGCCAATGATTGTACCGGTCTGGTCATGGCCCCATTGCTCGACCAGTCCGGTCCCCATGAGACGGACGACCGCCGTTTCATTAATGAGTTCGAGCATGAACGTGCCAGGGGCGTAATCTGGGTGCGCGTTGTCAAAAAAGACGGAGTTTTCAGGTATGTCTGATGCGCCGCGCAGGGACGCCCAGTGGTCATAAAACTTACGGCAAGAAGCCGATGTAAAATCAATCATAGTCTCAGCCTGCGACAAGTCTTTTTGAGGCGCAACAGTTTTTAGGGGACTCGTCTGGTGTGTCTGGGGGTTGCGCCAGCTGTTTAACCCTGGCATGTGTCGGCAGAAGAGATATCCTCACCTCTGTGCATTTTGCGGGTGTCTCAAATATTATCTGAATTGGAGATCTCCTGATGTTTCTTGTCACTGGCGCGACCGGAAAAACCGGCGGACAAACCGTTAAACACTTGTTGGCGCGGGGCGCCAAAGTGCGCGCGATTGTGCGCAATGAAGAAAAAGCAGCTCCCTTGAAAGAGCAGGGCGTTGAGTTGGTGGTTGGTGATATCGGCGATGCCGATGTTGTTGCCAAGGCCATGAAAGGCATTGAAGGCGTGATGCTGACCTTGCCGAATGGCCCCAATCAACTCAAATGGGAGCTGGATATCATCAAAGCGGCGGAAGCGGCTGGCGTAAAGCATCTGGTTTACATGTCATCGACGGAATCCAATCCTGAGAATCCACGCCGGATTCCCCAGGTCCATGTAAAAGTCGCGGAAGCGGCAGAAGCTTCACCGGTTGGATCGACGATCATGCGGCCCAACTTCTTTATGCAGAATGTGCTGGGCTTTGCCGCTCAGGTCAAAGCCAACGACTCCTTTACCTTCCCAGCCGGGGACGGCACAGCCTCTATGTGTGATGTGCGTGATGTGGGTGAAGTTGCTGCGATTATTTTGACCGAGGGTGCGCCACACATTGGTAAAACCTATGATCTGACCGGGCCTGATATTCTCTCGATGTATGATGTGGCCAAGCAGCTCAGCAAAACCTTGGGTCGTGAGATCACCTATACCCCGCAGCCGTTACAAGACTTCCATGACTTCCTGGCACGGGTGCTGAAAAGCGACTGGCACATTGAGGGTGTGGTGGAACTGATGCAGGAAATGTCTGAAGAAGGTGGCCTGGATTATAAGACCGACACCATGAGCGAGCTGTTAGGGCGTCCGGCGACCTCTCTGGAACAGTTCATTGAAGAGCACAAAGCGCTCTTTCAAGGGTGATAAGGCTAAGCGAATAAAGCCGCGGCTGGATTGTTCAGGTTATGACACCTGAACAATCCACTTGCCGATGTTCTCGCCGTTGAGCAGGCCAATAAAGGCCATGGGCGCGGTTTCCAATCCCTCAAATACTTTGCGTTCGTAAACCAGTCCTTCGTCTTTGAGGAGGTCACTGATGGTTTGGCGCGCTTCGGCATATTCGCTGACGTGATTATGCACTGAGAACTGGCCGTCGAATTGTTGCGATTGGTTCCAGCCGCGCTTGTTATAATTTGAGATGATGCCGCAGCGGGTGATGCGGCCATTTTTAGACATCTGCGTTGAAATGATGTCGGCCATCACGCCGCCCGTATTGTCGAAAAAGTAATCGACCCCGTCCGGGCAAGCCTTTTTGATGTCAGCCGCCAGGTCTTTGGTTTTCTTGTAGTTGATGGCCGCATCAAACCCGAGTTCGTCCATCAGATAAGCGCATTTTTCATCGGTGCTGGTGACGCCAACCACCCAGGCATCCAATAGCAGCGCCAGCTGACCGGCGAGAGAGCCCACCATGCCGGCGGCGCTGGTGATGACGACGGACTCTTCCTGTTGCAGTTTGCCTTCGTGTTTGAGGGCCAGAATGGCGGTCAACCCCGGGGCACCCATCGGCCCAATAAAGTCGATGGGCTCTGCCAGGTCCGTATCGCAGATCGCCACGCCTTCCGGATTGTTGGTGGGGTGGGGTTCGCCATCGGTCACAACATAGTTTTGCCAGCCGAGGAAGCCCTCAACCACATCGCCGGTTTTGTACTTTGGATTGTTGGATTTCACGACCACACCAAGAACCGTGCCTGGAATGACCTTGCCGATATCGGTCATCGGACCGTGGGGCCGCATGGCTTTGTTTTCATCGTCAGTTGGGTTCAGCATCAGGCGAATGCGCGGCTCCAAGCCAATGAAGAGCGTGCGAATGAGCATTTCATTTTCGCCAGGCTCAGGGATGGGGCCTTCTTCCATGCGGAAGTCGCTGCGCTTGGGCATGCCTTCGGGATAGGCGTTGAGAACAATTTTGCGGTGTACGGTCTGAGTCATATGGCTAGCCTGTCGTGTCTTCTGTGAGTAAGTGCGAATCTGCCGCATCCTACCGCACCGTGGACATTGGGCAACCCACGGTTTCCGCAAGAATCGTGGGGCTTTACGGTGGCTCACCATTCGCCGCAAACTGTGATGCTCAAACGGGTACCGATCGGGACCGCACAAGGGGAACTTCAGACCATGACCAAACACCATTTTAGCCGACGGACAGCCCTAAAAAGTGCCGGAGCTGCGGCTGTGGCAACCAGTGTCAGCGTTGGCATGCCTTCCAAGCCCGTAAGGTCTCAGACACAGTCTGATGTTTTGATCATCGGTGCGGGTTTGTCCGGCCTCTCGGCGGCGCATGTGCTTCAAGATCAGGGTTATTCCGTCCAAGTGATTGAAGGACGGGACCGCATCGGGGGCCGGATTTTATCGCTGAGTGATATTCCGGGAAACCCGGAAGCGGGCGGCAACGGCATCGGGGCTGGCTATGGCCGGGTGATTGATGCGGCCGAGCGGTTTGGCGCCAAACTGAACAATATTTTGGATCGCGCGCCGCTTATTCTGAACAGGAGCCTGTTCCTGGACGGCAAAATGATCAGCGCTGAAGACTGGCCCGCGCATCCGCGCAACGTCTTTGACGAAAAATACAAGGCGATGATGCCGTGGTCCTTCGTGCCCATCTTCATCATCCAGAACATGCCCCTTGAGTCGTACGAAGACTGGTACGACCCCAAAAGTGCGCCGTTGGATATATCCGTCCATGACTGGTTCAAATCCAGGGGCGTCACCGACGAACAGATCAATCTGGCCTACAACATCAATTCAGATTTCGGCAATTCGTCGTATGATGTGTCGGCCCTGATGCTGATGTTTACCTATGCCTGGGGCATGATGCAGCGGTCCATTCAGCCGCGTGCCACCTATGCCGCAGTCGGCGGCAACCAGCGTATTCCGGAAGCCATGGCCGCTGCGCTGAACAACGAAGTGCACTTGGGCCGCAAAGTGATCGGTATTTCTAGTGATGCAACCGGGGCCGAGGCGCATTGCGCAGACGGCACAGTCTATCGTGCCAAACGCATTGTCTCGTCGATTCCGTTTTCTGTGTTGCGGACGATGAAAATTGAGCCGGGCTTGCGAGGCGCGCAGGCTCATGCCGTGCAGACGCTGGGCAAGCAATTGCTGACACAATCGCATCTGGTCGCGAAAGACCCGTTCTGGGAAGAAGACGGCATGCCCATCGGCATGTTCTCGGACACGGTTCTGGGCAACGTCATGGCGCAGCATTTTGGCGAGACGCCGGAAGAGGTCACCAGCATCACCTGTTGGCATCGTGGCTGGAAGGCCCAGCAGGTCGACCAACTGCCGGAAGACGACGCTAAGCAGATGATTCTGGACACCTGGGCCGAGCAACGCCCCGCCTCCAAGGGCAAGCTTGAGGTGGCGGGCTTTAAATCCTGGTACAACGATCCGTTCTCGTCGGGCGACTGGGCGGTGTGGGAACCGGGCCAAATCAAACAATTCATCGTTAAAATGTCGCAACCCCATGGTAACCTGCATTTCTGTGGCGAGCATACCGCGCTGTCGAACCGGGGTATGGAAGGCGCCATGGAGTCTGGTGAACGCGTGGCTTTTGAGGTGATGGATGCCATCTAATTCGGTTGCGAATACCTTTGTTTCAAGTCCCATTGTTTCAAGTGCCTTTGTTTCAAGGCGCACAGCTTTAGCTGTCACCGGCGCAGCGGTAGCCGCGACCGGACTGAAACCCCGTCCGCTCAGAGCCCAAAATAAGACAGATGTTATTGTCATCGGGGCCGGGCTGTCGGGTCTGAATGCGGCGATGCTGCTGGAGGAGCAGGGCTATTCGGTGCAGGTCATCGAAGGCCGGGACCGCATTGGCGGCCGCTTACTCTCGCTCAGGGATATCCCTGGCAACCCGGAAGCGGGTGGCAACGGCATCGGCGCCGGGTATGGCCGCATGATTGATGTCATCGACCGGCTGAACATTCCGGTCTTGAATTCCGCAGGCCGGGAGCGGTTGACCCCGTTTGAGTTGTATTTGGATGGCGAGCGAATCTCCAACGAGGCTTGGCCGACGCATCCGAAAAACATCCTGCCGGACGACTGGAAAAGTTTCAGCCCGCGTTTGGTGCCGCTGGTTCTCCTGAACCGGACCAATCCGCTGGAGTCGTTTGAGGACTGGTACGACGCCAAGTCAGCACCTTATGACATCTCTGTCTACAAGGTGTTCAAAGACGCCGGGTTTACCGATGAACAGATTGATCTGACCTATAATCTGAATGTGCCCTATGGCACGTCGGCGCACGATATCTCGGCGCTGATGATGTGGTTCAATGATGGCTGGGTTGCCTCCATGCAGGGCGGGGAGCCGACGCAACTCTCGGCCCTCGGTGGCAATATGTCGATGCCGGAGATGATGGCCAAGACTCTCGCGCGCGAAGTCCATCTTAACAAGGAAGTCGTTGGTATCCGCAGCGGCGACAACGCGGCCGAGGTCGTCTGCCAGGATGGCTCAACCTACAAAGCCGACCGCGTGGTGTGCTCGCTGCCGCTGCCGGTGATGCGCTACATCAAGTTTGATCCGTTCTTGTCTTCGGTGCAGGCCAAGGCTATTGCTCTGGTACCCTATTTCCCCATGACTCAGGTGCATTTGGTGGCCAAAGAGCCGTTCTGGGAAGACGATGAATGGTCGCCCGACATGTGGACCGACACGGTGGCCGGGCATATCATCGCCAACCGGCACAACATCGACAACACCGACGTCACCAGTCTGACGGCGTGGTCGCGCGGGTTCATGGCCCACAGGCTGGATCAAATTGATCCGGAGGAGGCCAAGGCTTGGGTGATTTCTGAAATGGAACGTATGCGCCCCGCCGCCAAAGGCAAGCTGGAGGCGCCGCATATTAAGTCGTGGCTGCGTGACCCCTTTGCGGGTGGCGACTATGCGGTGTGGCAACCGGGCCAGGTGACCGAATTTCTCCATGCCACCAGCAAAGTCCATGGCCGGGTGCATTTCTGTGGCGAACATACAGCCCTGTCGAACCGGGGCATGGAAGGCGCAATGGAATCCGGCGAACGCGCGGCCTTCGAGATTATGGGGATTTAGTCGTGGACTCCGACAACGATCCCTTTGTGCACACCACCCGCCGCGTTCTGACCGTTGAGAATGAGGAAGGCACGTCGTTTGTGCTGGAAGATGGCGAGCCGGATGATGTGCTGATTTTGAACGGCGCGCGCATGGTGCGGCTGTGGCAGACCGATGACGTGCCGGCGGAGATTCCCGTGCGCACTGATGTTACCGATGGCGGCCTGGGCCGGCTGCCGGCGGCTGAGTTTGGCGGCACGCGGTTCTACACGGCGGAACTACCGGGTGGGGCCAACGCACCACAGATCCCTATGCACACGTCCAACAGCATTGATTACATCGCTGTTCTGCGCGGTGAGATCGTGTTGGTCACCGATAAGGATGAGGTTGTGCTCAAGTCCGGCGATACCCTGGTGCAAACGGGAAACAATCACACCTGGCAGAACCGAACGGATGAAGTGGCGGTGCTGCTGGTGGTGGTTGTCGGCGCGCAGCGCAAAACTTAATTCTGTGCCCGCTGGGTCCAGCTGTCTTGCAGTTGGGCCACATCATCTTTGGCCTGATCTTGGGCTTGTGGCGTGTTGGCCAAAGCCATGGCGGACTCAACCATCGCTTCCGCTTCGGCGGTGCTCAGATCTAAGCCACAATCTTCAAACATGCCATCCAGCCAGTTTTGCAGCAGATAAATTTTGCCATAGAGATGGTTTTGACGAGCGGCGGTGAGCCAGAGGTCTCCGGCGCGGCAGACGTCAGGCTCCCCCACAAAGCCGCCCATGACCACCAGCCCCAACACCAATTGCCCTTGCGCCGAGCCCAAAGCGGCGGCGCGTTCGAAGTGAGGCATAGCGTCGTCGTAGTTATCTTCATAGAAAAAAGAACGGCCATACTGATAGGAAAACCGCGCCTCGCCGGGGTAGGCGTCCAAAGCTTGTTTGCAGGCGGCGCGGGCGGCGGGAATGTCGAAATCCTCTTGCTCCACACCCGCGGCGGCTTTTTGAGTATCCGAGGGATGCGCGGCCAAACGGTCGCAGGTGGTTTGTGGCGCTTGGCCAAATGCGTGAGTGGTCATGAAAAAACTGCACAGCAGAGGGATGAAAAGTCGTTTCATGGCACGCTCCCGCGGTTTTCAAAGGCCGGGCCTCTTGCCCGCCTTTCTTTCCCTTGTTACACCGGAGGGTACACTCTGGGACGTAAAACCCCAAAGGAGATCAAACCCAAAGGCGATCAAACCCATAGGCGATCGAACCCATAGGGCGAACACACCCATAGAAGAACAAAGGGGCCGCGCATGTCGGATCCAAACACGACGTTTACAGCAACGGCCCTGCAAGTGGATTGCCACGCGGTCAATCATTGTGCCGACCGCGCGGAAGCCTCGGCGCAGATGCTCAAACAGATCGAACATCTGGGCACCAACATCACCAGCATTGATCTGTTCACCATGGGCTTCAGCGGCACCAAAACTCAGTTGTTTGTACTGCCCGAGTATTTTCTCTCCAGCTTCCCCATGGGGGAGTCCATTCCCCGTTGGAAGGAACTGGGCGCGATTGATATGGATGGGCCGGAATACGAGGCGATGGGCAAGATTGCGCAAAGCCGCAAATGCTTTTTGTCGGGCAATGTGTATGAGAATGACCCGAACTTTCCAGAACTCTATTTTCAAACCTGCTTTGTCATCGGCCCTAACGGCGATGTCATTCTGCGCTATCGCCGGTTGGTGTCGTTGTTTGCCCCAAGTCCCTATGACGTATGGGATAAGTACTTAGACCTGTATGGTGCGGATGGGGTGTTTCCGGTCGCAGAAACCGAGATTGGCAAGATCGGCTGTGTCGCCTCCGAGGAAATTCTGTACCCGGAAATTGCGCGCTGTCTGGCCATGCGGGGCATGGAGATTTTATGTCACTCCACATCTGAAGTGGGCGCGCCCATGCTGACGCCGAAGGAAATCTGCCGCCGCGCCCGGGCCGTTGAAAACATGTGCTACGTGGTGTCGTCCAACACGGCGAGCATCAAGGGCATTTCTATTCCGGCTGAGTCCACGGGCGGCATGTCGAAGATTGTCGACTACAAGGGTCTGGTGCTGGCCGAGGCTTATACCGGCGAGACGTTCTGCGCCAGCGCCATGTTGGACATGGACAGCCTGCGTAAAGTGCGTAAACACTCCGGCATGACCAACCTGTTGTCGCGCCAGCCGTTCGGTATTTACGCCGGCGAGTACGGCAGTCATACCTTTGTTGAGCCCAACGCCATGATGGAGGACGGCAAGGTGGTCACGCCGGACCGTGCGTTCTTCGTCCGCCGTCAGCAGGAGGTGCTGGAACGCCTGAGCAAAGACGGCGTGTTGTCCTAGGAGGAAACCGCGATGATTACGGCGCTCGTTACATTTGTCCCTAACCCAGGCCGGGCCGAAATGACTCCGTCGGAAAAGCTCGCGTTATATGAAGCGACAGCACCGAAGTATCAAAAAATTCCGGGTCTGATCCGTAAATATTTTATGGGAAATGAAAATCGTGCGGGCGGCTGGTACGAGTGGGAATCCATGGACCATGCCAAAGCCTATTACACGCCCGCGTGGGAAGCGTTTATCACCGGCACCTATGGCAGGGACTTGCGCATCGAGTATTTTGACTGTCCGTGCGTGGTGGATAACGCCCATGGCGACATAACGATTGCGCCGGAGGTTTATGCAGCCGTAACAGAAGATGCCGAGGTGGCCTGATGAGTGCAGATAAAGTTAAAGAGTACCTGCGGGCCATGGAGGAGCGTGATTTAGAACGCGCCCACCAGTTTCTCGCACCGGATTTTAAAATGACCTTCCCGGGCGGCAGAACTATGACGTCTCTGGAGGAACTGATCGCGTGGTCAAAAGGCCGTTATAAATCCGTCACCAAAACCTTTGAGGGCTTCGATGTGTTTGAAGCAGGTGATGAGACCGTGGTCTACAATACCGGCATGCTCAACGGTGAAGCTCTTGATGGGTCGGCCATCAGCGAAGTGCGTTACATTGACCGTTTTGTTTTTCGCGATGGATTGATTGTGGATCAACAGGTCTGGAACGATCTGGCGGACGTATTGCCCAAAACGGTTTCCGGTTAGGAATTAAGATGGCCGATTTGCTGGCGGACTTGGCCAAGACAGTTGATGCCTCGGGTATGCTCACGGGCGATGATATTGGTCACCGCTATACGGATACACGCGGGCATGGCGCGGCAGGTGTTCCGGCCTGTGTGATGCGCCCGACCACCACCGCGCAAGTGTCGGCCATTCTCAAGCTATGCCATGATGCCGGGCGCGCTGTTGTGCCTCAGGGCGGTATGACGGGCTTGGTGGGCGGCGGTGCACCGGGCGATGGCGACGTTGTTCTGTCTCTTGAGCGTATGAATGGGATCGAAGAGATTGACCCCCATGGCCGGACCATGGTGGCGGGGGCCGGGGTTGTGCTGGAAACCGCCCATGGCGCGGCTGATGAGGCTGGCTTTGTGTTGCCTGTGGATTTAGGTGCGCGGGGCAGTGCGACCCTTGGCGGGCTGATCAGCACCAATGCGGGCGGTAACCGGGTCATTCGTTACGGCATGACGCGTCAGTCGGTGCTGGGTCTGGAGGCCGTGCTGGCCGATGGCACCGTCTTGAGTTCGATGAATCGGATGTTGAAAAACAACGCGGGCTACGATCTCAAACAGTTGTTTATCGGCTCGGAAGGCACGCTCGGTCTGGTCACGCGCTGTGTGATGCGCTTACAAGCCAAGCCGCTGACCACGTCAACCGCGTTTGTTGGCATCAACGATTTTAAGTCGGTGATCGGTTTTCTCTCGCTATTGGATTCAAAGCTCAGCGGGGGGCTTGGAGCCTTTGAAGTAATGTGGCGCGAATACTACGACTTCGTCTGTGAGCGTTGCCCATCGCTGAAGCCGCCCTTGGAGCCAAAGTATAACTTCTACGTGGTGACCGATGCTCTGGGGGCTGACCCGGACGGCGATGCCGAGCGCTTTGAAAATATCATGGAAATTGCCCATGCCCAGGGTTTAGTCCAGGACGGGGTAATTGCTCAATCGGAGGTCGACCGCAGTGACCTCTGGGCCATTCGGGAAGGGGCTGGTGAGGGTTTTCGCACCCTCTCGCCCATGTTCACCTACGATGTCTCCATGCCCATTTTAACCATGGAAGGTTTCGGCACGCGCGCGATGGCGGACATTGCAGCCGTGTTTCCCGGCGCGAAGACGTTGGTGTTAGGTCATCTCGGCGACGGCAATTTGCATGCGGTGGTCGCGGTCGGCGATGGCTCCGATGAGGCCCACCGCAAGGTGAATGATATTTTGTATGGCATCATCCGCGAGCTTGGCGGGTCGGTGTCTGCCGAACACGGCATCGGTACCGAGAAGCGGGACTACCTGGACTGGAGCCGCACCGGGGCTGAAGTTGAAGTGATGCGCGCCCTCAAGCGGACACTCGATCCCAAGGGCATCTTGAATCCTGGAAAAGTACTTTAACCCGCACCGCGCTGCATTACGCTGACGCCGTCAACAATCGCATCGGACGGATGCAGGATGATCAGCTCATTCTCTGACAAACCTTCTGTCACTTCGGCTTCAAGGGTGTTGCGTTGTCCTAGGGAGATTTTGCGCAATCGGGCGGTGCTGTCCTCATTCACGAAGACGGCCCAGCTTTCTCCCGACCTGAACAGGGCGCTGATGGGAAGCTTGAGCACGTCCTTTCGATCTTGCACGACAACCCGGGTTTCAACCCGGTAGCCATGGCCCAGACTTTGCCATTCAAGCTGCGGGGAGACAAAATCAATCACCACATTGACGCGCTGTTCTTCGATTCCCAGCGCTGAGATTTTCGTGAAGCCAAAGGGCTCAACCAAACGCACGCGGCCTTCCAAGGGGGTTTCACCGCCCCAGTCATCGATGATCACGCGGTCGCCCGGCTTGATTTTAACGGCATCGGTGGACAGAAGATCGACGACAATTTCAAGCTTTGCCGGGTCTCCCAGTTCCAGCAGCGGGGTGCCCGCCGCCAGAACGCCTTCGCTTTCTTGCAGCACGCGCAGGACACGCCCGTTGATGGGAGCACGCACAGGGATGAGGTCTTTGTTGTCGGCGTCATCGCCGCTGTCCACTTGCCGCGCTGTGATCAGGGTGGCACGGGCGGACTCGAGATCAGCGCGGGTTTTGCGCAAACTGGCGGTGGCCTGGGCCAACTGAGCTTGGGCTGTGCGCCGCGACAGTTGGCGTTGATCAAGGGTGGCTTGCGAAATGGTGCCACGCTCGGCCAGGGGAATGGCGCGCCTCAGTTCCGCGTCTGCGAAATCCAACTGGGCCTGGGCGCGGTTTTGTTCAGCTTCTGCCAATCCGACAGCGGCCTCAGCCGCTTTAACAAAGGCTTCCGCTTCGGTGCGGCTGCGGACATCCAGCATGGCGGGATCGGAGGGTTCAAACAGGGCAAGAACCGTGTCACCTGCAATGGCCGTATCACCGGCTTCGATATCAATACGGCGTACGCGTCCTGCCACGGGGGCGGACACAACATAGACATCTTTCAGACGGGTTTGACCTTCGTCGTCGATGGTGACCAGCAAGTCTCCCCGCACGACAGCGGCAGCATCCACGCCAACCGGTTGCGGTTGCAGGGACAGGCCGATGAGGGCGGCAACCACAAGGACAATGGCTCCGATCACCAGCGTTCGGCGGGACAACTTAGGCACTCAACAACTCCTTTTACCTTACTCGCGTGTCTTTAAAGCTGACACCAGGTCGAGCCCAAAAATCCGATGACGGGTGATGACCCCACAGATAAGGGCAGACACGCACACAACGATGACCGCGTATCCATAGGTGGCATTTTCGATCACGAACGGGAAATTATACATATCGGTGGCCAGCATGGGCGACATGGCCAAGGCCATGAAGTAGCCGAGGATGCAGCCGACCGGCAGGGACACCAGGGTCAAAATGCCCAACTCGCCCAGCAGAATGTAAGTGACCTCCTCACGGGTAAACCCGAGCACGCGCAAACTCGCTAAGGCCCGGGACCGTTCCGAAAGGGCAATGCGCGCGGCGTTATAGGCAACACCGAAGGAAATCAGGCTGGCCAAAGCAACATAGAATCCGATCATCACATTCATCGTGTTGTCCATGGTTTCTCTAAAGCTGGTCAAGGTCGCGGTTTGTTGCGCAATGCCGGCAACCGCGGGGGTGTCTTTCAAGGTGGCGTACAATTCATCCGCATAGCGGCTGTCGACCAGGACATGCACGCTGGTCACGGTCGGGCCTTCTTTCATCAGGCGGTTGACGGCGTCGATATGCATGTACGCCTGAAAGCCCAGATATTCCTCAACCAATCGCACGACTGGAATTTGCACAACAGGTCGGCGCTCTTGCAGCACTTCGACTGTGACCATGTCGCCCACCTTTAAGTCCAGGTCTTTCGCAATATGAGCTGAAAGCGCGAGGCCACCGGGCGGCGGCTCGATAACCTTTTGATTACTATCAAGCAGCCGGGCGAGATCGGCATTTGAGACAATGCCTTGAATGGATTTACGGTCTGACAGATGGCCATTGCGCAGGCGCACGGCGACGCTGCGCACCGGCTGAGTTTTCAAAACTCCGGGAAGGTTTTGGATTTCGTGTTCGATGGTGGCGGGACGCGGTTCGACAAATGCGACGGTCAGCGTTTGACGCTCCGCCTGGAAAAAATAAACGGAGATGACCCGTTCAACAGAGTCGAGAAAGAACAACGACATAATCATCAAGGCCACCGAGAAGGCGACCCCAATAATGGTGAGTCCGGCACGCACCGGAAAGCGTGTGACGTGGCGAAAGATCATGCGCGTCGGCTGGCTGATCGTAAACTGCGCCAGAAAGCGCGTCAGGGCTCCCTCTTTGTAGGATGTGGGAACCGGCGGTGCCATGGCCACTGCCGGAGAAAGCTTGATGGCTTGTTGGACCGCGCCAAGGCCGCCCGCCAATCCGGCCATCAGGCTTACCCCAGCGGCAGCCGTAAACACAGCAGGGTCAATGCCCAGGTCAAGCAAGGGGAACTTGTAGTAGGTGGTGTACATGGTGATCATGCCGCCGCCCATCCACAAGCCAAGCGCGACGCCAATGGCCAAACCACCCAGCACCAGGACCATCACGAGCTTGAGATAAATCCAGCCGACTTCCAGATCGTTATAGCCAAAGGCTTTGAGAAGCCCGATCTGTTCGCGTTCGGTTGCGACGATGCGGGAGACAACGACGTTCAAGAGAAAAGCCGCAACCAACAGAAACACGGGTGGAAAGATCGCCCCCATGGCTCTGAGTTGAACCAGCTCATTGGTCAGGAAAAAATGCGAGAGCTGATCTTTGCGGGCATAGGAGCCGACCCCTCCATAGGGTTCCAACAGGGTATCCAGGCGGCGGATGACTTCGTCTTCAGACGCGCCTAACTGCAAAGCCAGAGTGACGTTGTTAAACGCGCCATCCAGATCAAAGGCGGCGGCGAGGGCTTTGCGGCCCATCCACATCACACCGAAGCGGCGGTCGTCTGGCATGAGGGAGCCAGGGCCGAGGGCATAAATGTATTCGGGCGTGAGGGCGAGACCGACCACCTCAAGGCTGCGTTTGTTGCCATTGATAATGGCTTTAAAACTATCCCCGATGTTCAGGCCATGGGCCGTTGCAAAAGAGTCAGTAACGGCGACTTCATTAGGCCGCAGAGGCGAGGGATAACGGCCCGATAAAATGATGACATCGTTGAGCAGTGGCGTGCCGCGCTCTGGCAAAGAGATCAACTGACCGGTCGCCGGTTCGGCCATGTTCGGCAGGTCGAGGTTGACGGCGGCGGTGATGCGCGTCTCTGCAATGGAAACGCCTGGGATGCGTTCAATGTCGGCTTTCAGACTGTCGGGTGCGCGCTTGAGCGCGGCAAACACATCGGCAAATCGGGTGCGATCGTAAAAAGCCTCCATGCTTTCTTCCAGCACGTTGACAGTACCAAAAGAAGAGATCATGAGCGCGATCCCACAGGCAACAACCGCTGAGATCGCCACGGCCTGACCTTTGATCCGCCACAGATCTCGCATCAGTTTGCGATTAAGGGCACTGACATGGATTACCATGTCAGCTCCTGCGGTGGTTTTTTTACGGGGTTCTCTTCAACGCTGATGATCTGACCGTCGGCAAACCGGACAACGCGGTCAGACATGTCTTTGATGCCGGCATTGTGCGTAATGAGGGCCGTGGTTGTTCCCAGTTCCCTGTTGGCGCGTTCCAGCGCTTCGAGAACAATCACGCCGGTGTTGCTGTCCAGCGCGCCAGTGGGTTCGTCGCACAACAACACATCAGGACGTTTGGCAATGGCCCGGGCAATGGCTACACGCTGTTGTTCCCCACCTGAAAGCTGAGAGGGAAAGTGATCCAGGCGATGTTCCAGGCCAACCATTTCCAGTGCTTCGGCCGCGCTCATCGGATTTACGGCGATTTCGGTCACCAGCGCGACATTCTCGCGGGCGGTGAGACTCGGGATCAGATTATAAAACTGGAAGACAAAGCCGACATGGTCCCGGCGATACATGGTTAGGTCATGGGCCGAGCAGGCGGTTAACTCCAAATCCTTGAAAAAAAGTGTGCCGTCCGTAGGGAGGTCAAGGCCACCCAGGATGTTCAACAGGGTCGATTTACCACTGCCGGACGGCCCCAATAAGACCACCAACTCGCCTTCGTACAGCGTCAGATCGACGCCGCGTAAGGCTTCGACACGCAGGCCACCAGTCTCATAAACCTTGGTTATGCCCTTCGCGCGGAAGGTCTCTTTGACACGTGTTCCATCTTGAAGACCGTCAGGCATCTGTCGGGCATTCCTTTGGAGAGATATAACAAAGGTATTAAACCAAATACCGCAATGGCACTATAACGCTAATGTGCTGACATATAACGGTGATAATTTTGTATTGGAGCCGTGCATTGATGCGGATCAAGTCGCAAAGAGATTAATACAGGTATTTGGCAAGCTGTGAGTGAGACACAAAACCGATCGAGCGATAAACGTTCAAGCCCGACACAGGGCCTCGGCCAGCAAGAACCCGGACTGCAAGCGCCCGGACAGGGTGGTCCTGGCCACCACGGTTCTCGCAACGGCAAAGACCTGACAACCGGCTCGGTTCACCGGCATATCCTTAAGCTTTCAGCCTATATGGCGATGGGGGCTGTGGCCTCAATGACCTTTCAGGTCGTCGATACTTATTTTGTGGCGCAATTGGGAACCGCCGAGCTTGCGGCCATGGCCTTCACCTTTCCGGTGGTGATGATTCTCCACGCCATAGCGATCGGATTGGGCACAGGTGTGACCGCAGTTGTGTCCCGTTTTGTCGGTGGCGGGAGCAGAGACTCAAGCGCAGGCCAGGATTCAAAAGCCATTGCCACCGACAGCCTAATACTTGCCGTTCTGATTACGGGCGTTTTTTCCATCATCGGTTTTATGACCATTGACCCCGTATTCACGTTGCTTGGTGCGGAAGGTGAAGTATTGCTGTTGATCCATGATTACATGGACATCTGGTATATGGGCATCGCGTTTATGATCGTGCCCTTGATCGGGAACGCGGTGATCCGCGCCCATGGCGATGCGAAATTCCCCAGTATGATCATGATGACGGCTGCGATTTTGAATATGATCTTGGATCCGATTTTGATTTTCGGATTGTTTGGCGCGCCACGCATGGAATTAGAAGGGGCAGCCTTGGCGACCGTGTTGGCGCGTGGTGTGACGTTTGTGGCGGCCTTGAGCGTGCTGCATTTCCGGATGAACGCGTTGACGTATGAGTTCCCTACGCTGAACCGGCTGCGCAACAACTGGAGTCAAATTCTCAATATCGGCTTACCATCCACCGCAACACAACTCATTGTACCAGTCTCATCAGGCGTTTTGACGGCGTTGATTGCTTCCTTTGGCGCTGTTGCCGTCGCAGCCTTCGGTGTCGCCACTCGGGTCGAGATGTTTGCTTTGATCTTCATGATGGCAGCTTCAATTGCGATGGGGCCATTCGTGGGCCAAAACGCCGGGGCGGGGCGCATAGATCGCGTGCGGCAAGCGCTGCGCTTCACGTTCCAGGCAAGTGCGGCGTATGGCCTGATGATGGCGGTTGTACTGGCGGCGTTTGGCGAGCAAGTGGGTCGAATTTTCAGCGATGATGCAGATGTTGTCAGGCTGGCGGCCTTTTACCTGTTGGTTGTCCCGCTCAGCTACCCGGTTTTGTCGGTGATCGCGATCAGTTCGCAAACCTTTAATTCTCTGGCCAAGCCCATGCCTGCGATGGTGATAGGCGCGGCGAAATCAATGCTACTCCAAGTCCCCCTGGCCTATGCGGGGGCTGCGCTTGGCGGTATTCAAGGTGTCTTTTTGTCCATGTCACTTTCGACTGTTTTGGTGTCTGCACTGGCGTATGTTTGGATTAAACGCACCATAAAACAGGAAGAAGACTTAGTCGGCACACCTGAAGCCCAGGCGGCTTAATCAACAGTTTTTAGGTCGCTCTCCCTGATGCAACCGCGCGAATACTGGCGAGACCTTGGCGAATATCAGTCATCAGAAACTCACCTTTGCTGATCGGGCTGCCTGACCTTGGATTGGGGTAGCGCGTGGCCCAAGCGTTCATTTTAACAGTGAGACCGCAGAGCACGCCGCCGATGGTTGTGTGATAATCCGAGATCAGTTTTTTGACTTCTTCGAAGCGCTTGGCCGACAAATTATCCCATAGATTTTGAGTTTGTTTGTCGAAATCCAGAAAGAGACGCCGCAAGAATTCGACAAAGCCGAGCATCATTTTTTCAATGCGGTCGATTTGTTCTATGAGGTTTTTGTCCTGTCGGAGCTGATAGTTCTTTTTCAGTTCATTCATTGAATGCACGAAACTGTCGAGCAGAGGCTGTAAACGATCAAGGCAGTTGCGGTAGTAAGACAGCGATAAAAAGATGTCGCCGTAGTCTTCCAGGAATCTCGGGATTTGGTCTAACTTGATGTTGAGTGTTTCAGCCATGGTCTTGAGTTTCCCGAGGGCTTTTTTGACATCGGGGTCTTTGAACAGACCCACGAGGTCGCCGAAGTTGCTCACTTCGAGGTCATCACTGCCATAGATTTGCTTGATCAGAGGCAGCGTAAACTTCGACATGTAGGCTGTCAGTTCTTTGTTCTTTTGCTCTGACAGTTGTAATTCTGAATCCGGAGCGAGAGCGATTCCTAGTTCGCGAAAAGAGCGGCGCAGGCTGTACACATCGAAGCTGGGAAGAGGGGCGATCTTACTGAGGATTTGCAGGTCCGGATGGCCAAGACCTTCCTTCCAATGGAAATGCTCAGGCAAATCCTCAACGTTGATCTGACCACTGCCAGTCTCCCGTTCTGAAAAAAGCTCGATCACGCCCATTAAATGATGGTTTTTAATCAACCGGGCACGATGCAGTCCATTGGTTTTGAACGGTAGAATGCTGAGCGGCAACACGAACAGGGAGTCCATGTCGGTATCAACAATCGGGCTAAGAATCTGCGAGCACACGGATCAAACATCAACCAACAGTAGTTGTATGCACGCGCGAAGTTGCCTACGCCGGGCGCATTCTATTCGTCTCAATACTATTACGACCCGCACAATTGTACCACTGCAAACAAGGTGTTAGCGGGATTGCCACTCAAAGCATGAACCGGCTGTAAAGCCTTAGTTTTATAGGCTTTTAAGCTGGAGCTGGTTCGGCGTTGAGGGCCTCTTCCAACTCGAAAAAGGTCGGTTGCATGCTTGAAGGCACGTTGCCACGCCCAATTTCCACAGAAACTTGAGGGGCATTGCCGTTGAGGTGTGACACGAGCACATCGCGGATGATGAGATAGAAATGGTGTTCTTCATCCAAAATCTGGCTCAACCGTGTCGCAAAAGGGCCGACCAGGAGATAAGCCAAGAACACACCCAGGAATGTCCCCGTGAGGGCACCACCAATGAGTTTTCCCAATACCTCAGGGGGTTCTGTGACCGAGGCCATGGTCTTAATCACGCCCAGCACGGCGGCAACGATCCCGATGGCCGGAAGACCATCTGCCATGGTCTGTAGCGCTTCTTGCGGCTTCATGGCTTCGTGATGGTGCTTCTCAAGCTGAGATTCCATCGCATCATAGACTTGATGCGGGTCGTCCAGATTCATCGACAACATGCGCAGGGTGTCGCAAATAAAGTCGACAGCAAAGTGATCTGCAAGAATACGGGGATACTTTTGGAAGATATCGCTTTCTTTTGGGTTCTCGATATGGCTTTCGATCACCAAAATGCCCTTTGATTTGATCATCTTGGTGATGGTGAAGAGCAGGCAGAGAATATCCAGAAAGTCTTGCTGCTTCCACTTTGGGCCACCGAAGGTCTTTTTAATGCCGCTGAATGTGCCTTTGATGACCTTGCCAGTGTTACCGATGATGAGCGCCCCCATGGCCCCACCAAAAATAATAGTCATCTCGAACGGAAGTGCTTTAAGGATAACGTCAAATTTACCACCGGAGGCCGTGTAGCCACCGAAAACACAGACCAAGACGACAACGATGCCAATAATCCCACGCATGAACTGTCCTGTTCCCCCTCTGCCGGTTTTCGGCCCGTCGCCGCCCAGATTGAGCAAGAGACGTCAGTTTACCTATACCATTTCAATGGCTTATCAAAGGTCAATTCTTTCGTGCTGGCAAGGGTAGAGCTTTGGAAACTCGGGTTAAAACGCGCATCTGGATACAAGCTTTCCTGCGACGGACCGAAGGGCAGGGGTATATGGCTGTTCTGATCCGGCGTGGCGATGAAGATGCCGGAGCGGTTTTGATTAAGGTGAATCGGTTAGAGCTGGGCTGCCAAGTCTATAGCCAGATTCGAGATGAACACGGGCAGTTGGCGTGGTTTGCGGGGACGGGATCCGATCTGGTGCCTGAATCCGAGGCGGATGCTTATATTCAGCGCCAAGCCCATTATGACGCGGACCTATGGGTGGTTGAGGTTGAAGACCCTAAAGCGAATTATGGTCTCTCAGGCCCTGTTGTGGCGGTTTGATCTGTGGGCTCTTGATTTATGAGCGTCTGATCTGCGGAACCCGGATCAGCGGCAACATCGCGCATCACGGCAAATCCATGCGATTCAAGGATGCTCTGGGCTGCTGCAGTGGAAAGATAGTTGTAAAAATCTAATACCGGAGGCAAGGCGCGCCCGGTTATCACCGCTGCTGTGTAAATAATCGGGGTGTGAGACTCAGGTGGAATGATCGCCGCCAGCCTTACTTTTTGGCTTAAGGCCGCGTCGGTTGCGTAAACAATACCAAGCGGCGTTTCGCCACGTTCGACCATTGCGAGCACAGCGCGCACATTAACCTGGCGTGCCAAGCGGTCACGGACCGCCGCCCATAGACCGAGATTTTCAAGCGCCTGTTGCGCGTAACGTCCAGCGGGTACGTGTGCTGGATCGCCAATGGCTAGACGCCCACCATCCAGCCGGCGCAAGACCTCCACAGGCTTCGACGTATTCAGCAACCGGGTCGCATTTTCAGTTTTTGGACTCACAATAACCAAGCGGTTTCGGGCTAGAATTCGCGTATAATCTGGTTCGATATAGCCTGCGGCGGTGAGCGTGCGGATCCAGTCTTGTGCGGCTGCAATGTAGATATCAGCAGGGGCACCTTGCATGATCTGCCGGGCAAGAGTGCCTGAACTGCTAATCGACACGCGAACGCTTATTCCTGTTTCACTCTGGTATTTTTCTGCAATGTCATTCAGGGCGGTTGTGGTGCTGGCGGCGGCAAGGACAATAATGCGTTTCGTTTCAGTGCTTTGGGCGTCTTGGACCGGGCCTAAAAGTGTAAAACAGAATAACAGGATTAAACCAAGCGCAGGTCGTCTATTCACACCCTATCTCCGATACGAGCGAACCAACTGCGATCTTATGCGTTCCTATTCTAGACACAAGTCCGCGGGATATGTATGTTCCCGGGCCTTCCATGGTGTTACCTTTTTTTGACCCGCTAACTCTGAGGATTCTCATGCCTGAAGTCTGGACAGATGACCGTATCGGAAAACTCAAGAAGCTCTGGTCTGATGGGTTAACCACAGGCGAAATTGGAAAGCGCTTAGGCGTCTCTAAGAATGCGGTTGTTGGCAAGGCCCATCGCCTTGGTCTCAAAAGCAGGCCATCCCCCATTCGCCGTGCGGGCAAGAAGCCAGAGGTCAAGAAGGAAGAAACACAGGTCTATACCTTGGCGACTTTAAACAGCCAGACCTGCCGCTGGCCCCATGGCGACCCAAAAGAAGAAGATTTTCACTTCTGCGGAAAGCCGATCTTTCAGACCAAGCCTTATTGTGCAGAACATTGCGCGCAAGCCTATGTCGGCTCGAATAAAAACCGTGGTGAGAGCGCGTCCTCCTAAAATTCTCGTGATTTAAAGTGCGCGATCAGACTGAAGCTGGTCCGCTAAGGTCCGGCACAGGAGCAGCATAAAGCTGCTTGATCCTTCACAATAACATGCGCCTGAGATTATATGAGAGATATTTTCTTACAATATAATTTATGGTTGAAAAATACACGTAATGATTTAATTGACTATTGAGTCGAAATCTTATCAGTATTTATCTATTGGTGAATGACCTCAAAGTGTTACACATTGCGGATAGGGTAAGAGCGCCAGGTAAGGCATAGTGAAACCCAACGGGCAGAAAACGCAAGCCTGACTGGATCGATAACGAATGACATTGGCTGTAAAGTTTTGGGGGGTTCGCGGCAGCATTGCATGTCCATCACCACAGCATGTGGTGTATGGCGGTAATACAAGTTGCCTTGAAGTCTTCGCTGGAGATAAGCGTATCATTCTTGATGCGGGCACAGGCATCCGCCAGCTCGGCTCAGATTTTATTCGGGATGGTGTCAAAGAGGGCATAATTTTGCTCACGCACACCCACTGGGACCACATCAACGGCTTCCCGTTTTTTGGTCCGACGTTTATGCCCAACAATCATTTTTCTATTCATGCCGGGCATTTGTCGGATCATGGCGGGATCGAGAATGTCTTAGCCAATCAAATGGCAAACCCGACGTTTCCGGTTCCGCTGGAGGCTTTGCAAGCCGAGCTTGAGTTTATCGATTTTCATGCGGGCGAAAACTGGGAGCCCTATCCGGGCATTAAGCTGGTCACCAAACCTTTGAACCATCCCAATGGAGCCACCGGCTACCGCATCGAGCATGATGGTAAATCGATCTGCTACGTTACCGATACGGAACATGTGGTTGGTAAACCAGATGAGACCGTTCTGGCCCTGATCGAAGGGGCGGATCTGGTGATTTATGACTGCACCTATACGGATGAAGAGTTCCCAGCAAAAATTGGATGGGGTCATTCAACCTGGGAAGAAGGTGTGCGGCTCTGTAAAATGGCCGGTGTCAAACAACTGGCGATTTTCCATCACGACCCAGACCATAATGATGATTTCATGAGGGACATTGAAATCAAGGCGCGCGAAATGTGGGATGGTACTCTGGTTGCCCGCGAACATATGATTTTAACGCCCGGAACCTGAGCGAGACTCAATTACCAGCTTTTAAGCAATTCAGCGTTCTCTAAAAGCTTCGTGCTTTAATTTCAGAACCGGTTTGATGAGATAGTCCAGGACGGATTTGGTTCCGGTGTGGATATCGACCGTTGCGCCCATCCCTGGTGAAATCAGGTACCCGTCTTCTTCTTCTCCGAGCCAAGGTTGTGCGGTCTTCACGATGACTTTGAAATACGGTGGCGCGTTCTCAGGCACTGTGGAGTCCGGAGCAACGGAAATAACTTCTCCTTCGATGCCACCGTAACGGACAAAATCGTAGGTATCTATTTTGATGGTTGCCGCTTGCCCTTCTTGCACAAAACCGCGATCCATTGGGTTGAGCCTGACTTCCACCACAAGTGTGTCTTCCGAGGGCACGATATCCAGAATTGGTTCACCAGGCCGGACAACGCCACCGATTGTGGTGTAGCGCATGTTTTTCACAACGCCCGTAATTGGACTGCGGATTGTCGTCCGTGTCTGTTGATCATCGGCGGTGGTTAGCAATTCCCGCGTGCGGGCAATGCTCATTTCAGTCTCGCCCAAGAGTTCGCGGGCTTCCCGTGCAAACCGTAAATCAAGCTCCTGTATGCGTTCCAAAGCTTCGTCCAATGCGGCCTGGGCACGGGGTAAGGCTTCGTTCAGCGAGGCAATTTCGCCTTCAAAACTCTCGACTTCGCTTTCGATTTGCAAGTGTTCCATCGGCGATTGCAGCTTATCTTTTAGGAGATCAGCCGACATGGTCAGGCGTTGTCGCGCGAGACCAAGGTTTGTACGAAAGGCGTTGAGTCTCGCCTCAACTTCGCGCACGTCTTGGGTGCGTTGCACCGCTTGACCTTCCAACACGGATCGCGTGCTGTTCAGTTCGCGTAGCCGCGCATCATAGGCTTGGCGTTCGGCTTCGATAATATTGTCCATGCCACCCGCCATATTGGATGGCAGTGTGAGAGGTGTGCCGTTGGCCTCTGCTTCAAGCCTGGCTTTGCGTATCAAAAGCCCATCGCGTCTGATTTGGAGTTCTTCGAGATTGGTGACAGTGCCAGCGAGGTCGAGCTGAACCAGCGGTGCGCCTTCGCGCACGGTGTCTCCGTCTCTGACGAACAGGTCATCTATCAATCCGCCTTCCAAATGTTGAATGGTTTTAATGCGGCCTTGGGGGACAACCTCACCTGGGGCAATGGCCACTTCATCTAAATTGGCAAAGGCAGACCACAGCAAGAACAGGCCAAGAAGACCCATAATTAAATAGGTTACGAGGCGCCAGTTTGGGGCTTCACTATGCTCTATAAGATCGTCGAGTTGGCTCATATCAGTCTTTGGGTTCCGTAAGGGGCTGAACAGCTTTGAGGTGGGCCGCTTTGCCGCGTGTCGCTGGCGGAGTGGTCGTGTCTTGGGATGCAGCCTCAGCGCGTATTTTTGCCATCGCTTCCATAACCTGTCGTGTTGGTCCAGCCGCCTGAATGCGGCCATGGTCCATGATAACGACATTGTTACAGGCCTGCAGCAGAACCGGGCTGTGTGTAACAACGATGACCGTATGATTCTTACCAAGCTCAGCCAGCGTGTTGCGCAAGTTTGTCTCCGCGTCTTTGTCGAGGCTGCCGGAGGGCTCGTCCATAACGATCACGGGCGGGTCGCCGACGAGGGCTCTGGCAATGGCGATGCGCTGGCGCATACCGCCAGATAACAACGTGCCGCTTTCGCCGACAGCCGTACCGTAGCCCTCAGGAAGATCGACAACCAAAGCATGCGCTTGACCCAGCTTGGAGGCATGAATGATCTCAGCATCCGTGGCGTGCGGATGAGATTGGGCGATGTTTTCCCGAATGGTTCCATTGAACAGCACACACTCTTGTGGGACGTAGCCGATCCAACCGGCCAGGTCCTTACGGGCAAATTGTTTGACGTCTGCACCGTCGAGCAGGACACGGCCTTCGACCGGTGTGTAAAGCCCCAGAATCAACTTCAGCAGTGTCGATTTACCACTGCCGTTGGCGCCCATGATTGCGGTTACACCGCCGGGGTTAATATCCAGTTTGATGGCATCAACAACGGGCGGCGTCCGCTCACCATATCTGAACGACGTATCCTCGAGCGTGATCCGTCCTTTCGGGCGGTCCATTGTGATGCTGCTGTGTTGTTTATCATCTGCCTCGGCAAACAAACTCCCAAGCCGATCAACAGACTGACCAAAGGAGACATAATTGCGCCAAGCGCCGACCAGCTGATTGAGTGGCCCAAGAAGCCGACCACTCAACATATTCGCAGCGATCAGGCCGCCAATGGTCAGTTCCTGGTTCATAATCGCGACTGCGCCAACTGTGGTCATCGCGACGGTTGTGAACATTGTGAGTCCATGCCCGGCGTTGACAAAGGAATCTGTTTTGGTTCCACGAATGATGGACTGCTGAATGGTGTCGGCTTGACGATCTTCCCACATGGGGCGCAGGTGATCTGACATGGCCAACGCTTTGACCGTGCCGCGTCCCATTATCATTTCAGACACCAGCGCATCACGACTTAGCATTTTTGTTTTTTCATCTTCGGCTGCCGCGGCGACGATCTTTCCGGAGCGCCAGGCCAGCACAACAAAAATGACAAAGGCAATGACCAGCACCCAGGCCACAGGCCAGGCGATGAGAAAGACAACGGTGAGAAAGAGAATCGCGAACGGCAGGTCAGCACATAAAATGGCTGAGGCCCCAGACAACGTTGACCTGACCGCCTCGACATCCCGAAATAGCAGTTGCCAATAGGAAGCTGGGCGGCTTTCGAGGCTGCGCAGGGGAAGCGCCATGACCTTTTCAAAAAGGCGTCGGCCGACAGCCACGTCAAGGCGCAAGGCGACGTTCTGCATCACCTTCGCGCGCGTCTGACGCAGGACAAAGTCAAAGGCAATGACCACAGCCATGCCAATGACCAAGCCCTGCAAAGTCGTCATTCCGGCATGAAAAACGACGCGATCATAGACTTGAAGGACGAATACTGGGACCGCGACGGCCAGCAGGTTCACGAACAAAGAAACCGCCAGAACCTCTTTAAACATAGGCCGCAGCGGAGTAATGAACTCCTTAAGCCACACGCGGTTGGGGCCACCCAGAAACGTGGGTGCAGTATCTTTTGTCTCAGACATGCCTGATATTTATCCCTTTTCTGGGGTGAAGCATAGCAGGCCGTTATTAAGATGTGACCAGGAAGATGTTGCCAGAAGGATGTGAAAGGGAATGTGGAAATTTCCTGTTCTGTCGTGCACGGACCGGTTAGTGTGGTGACTCTATAAGTTTAATGGGGCGTCTTGGGGGCTGCCGTGCGCGACGATACGGTCATTGAGGAAGATGACACCTCTCGGAAAGATGGTGCCACGCCAAAGGCGAGGGGGCGGCGTCTGCTTGCGCGCATGGAACTTGGCCGTTTTATCTCAATCCGTTGGTGGTGGCGGTGGTTCAATAAATCACTTATTCAAACCGGCCGTTTGACCACGCTGCTCGGGCTTGTCGGCCTGATCTGGATCCGAAATGAAGATCCGGAATTGTTGCGTCTTATTCGTGCCAAGACATTCGATACCTATCAGCAGATAAAACCAAGAGAGTTTATGGGCGGCGCGTCACAGGTTGTGATCGTCGATCTTGATGAAAAAAGCCTTGATGAATATGGTCAGTGGCCCTGGCCCCGCACCCGTTGGGCGGAGCTGGTTACAAAGTTAACCGAACTTGGGGCAAGTGCCGTCGTTTTCGATATCGTGTTTCCTGAAGAGGACACAACCTCTATCGCCGGGTTGGCGGACGGTATTCCGGGGATTACGGAAGAAACCCGCAACACGCTGAAAGCCGTACCGACAAATGACGGCCTCTTTGCGGCGGCCATCAAGGAGAGTGGGCGCGTGGTGATGGGGCACACGCCTTTGTCTGTGGTGCGCTCTGATCCCGGATATACGCGGTCTTCGATCCGTGGCGAATTGGGGTCGGATCCCCGACCGTGGTTGGAAGATCACCCCTTTATTCTCCGCAACGTTGAAGTTCTGGACCGGGCCGCAGAAGGGCGGGGTGTGTTCAGCGTGGCGGAAGACCGGATTGATGGCATTGTCAGGCGCGTCTCCATGATCGTGGCTAGTCCTAACGGAATCTTTCCGTCGCTGTCCCTGGAGGCCATCCGGGTTCATCTCGGTGCCCGCAACGTCATTGTTGAAACTGATGAAATCGATGGACTGCAACGCATCATTCTTCAAAAACTGCGTCCGGTACGAGAGAACATCGAGATTCCCGTCGACCGCACGGCCCGGATCTGGGTTTACTACACACCGAACAGCGAGTATCGCGCCAACTACGTCGCTGCGGCGGACGTGCTGGGCGGGCGCGTTGCAGACAATAGATTCGAAGGCAAGATTGCCCTCATCGGAACCTCATCCCAGGGCCTGTTCGATGTTCGTGCGACGCCGCTTGATCCTGTTTTACCTGGAGTAGAAGTCCACGCGAATCTGATCGAAAACATTTTAAATAGTACCCAGCTGACCCGTCCGGCGGTTGCAGATGGTTATGAAGTTCTGGCGGCCATCGCCATCGGCTTGGTGATGATTATCGTTACGCCGCTTCTGGGTGCGCGTATTTCGATGCTGTTTTTCCTGGCGGGAACCTCTTTCGCGATCTGGTTCTCTTGGAACGCATTTTCCACGCGCCTCGAACTCTGGGATCCCGGTTTCCCGGTTATGGTTGCGATCATTTTTTACGGCTTTTTGACCTACGCAGCGTTCATTCGGGAAGAGGCCCAGAAAAAGCAGGTGCGCTCCGCATTTGGACAATATTTGTCTCCCGATCTCGTTAAGAAACTGGCCGATGATCCCGATCAGCTTGCCCTCGGCGGCGAGATGCGTGAGATGACATTTATGTTCTGCGACATCCGTGGCTTTACGTCGATCTCAGAACTGTTTGATGCGCAGGGTTTGACGCGCCTGATCAACCGATTCCTGACCCCCATGACCAATATTATCCTGGCCAACAGCGGCACCATCGATAAGTACATGGGCGACTGCATTATGGCGTTTTGGAATGCGCCATTGTTGGACGAAGATCACTCCAGAGATTCCTGCAAGTCGGCCTTGTTGATGGTCGAAGGTCTAAAAGTATTAAACGAAGAGTTGCGCTTGGAAGCTGAAGCAGAAGCGCGTGAGCATCGGCCTATCAAAATTGGGATTGGTCTCAATTCTGGCGAAGCGTGTGTTGGGAATATGGGGTCTGAACAGCGCTTCGACTATTCCGTTCTCGGCGATAATGTGAACCTTGCATCGCGCTTGGAAGGGCAATCGAAGGCTTACGGTGTTACGATTGTGCTGGGCGATAACACGGTGCGATTGGCATCAGATTATGCGTCTGTTGAACTCGACTTGATCAAAGTGAAGGGTAAAACAGAAGCGGTTCGCATCTTTGCTTTGATGGGCGATCCGGCGTTTGCCAAGAGCGAAGAATTTAAAGCCCTTAAGAAAATTCATGACCGGGTCCTGGTTGAGTACCGCAAACAAAACTGGGACGGTGCCAAGGCCGCAATGGACGAGGCGCGGCAGCTGATTTCTGGGGCCTCAGGGCAGGGCTATATTCATGAGCTGACCGGACTCTATGCTCTGTATGAATCGCGGATTGAAGAGTACAAATTAGACCCACCACCAGCAGATTGGGACGGCGTCTTCGTTGCCACCAGCAAATAGAATTATCGTTGCAAATCCGCGCTGGCGGCTAAAAATATATCAGGTTTCCGTGGCCGCTCAGGTTGAAGCGCTTAGGAGTTCGGGATGACTTGATCAAGACGTCCCATCGCGATCAACAACTGATACGCCGCAACCCGCGCATCAAAAAGTGCTGATGTATAGTTGATCCGGGCGTTGAACACTTCGTTCTCCGCATCCAACACATTGAGCGCTGTTTCTTGACCATTTTCCCGCAAGCGTTCACGCGCATCAAAAACTTCGGCGGCAATATTCACCGCATTATCGAGTAACGCGACGCGCTCTCGGGCCGTCATCAAGGACTGCCAAGCAAGGCGGGTTTGTTCTTCAATCTTACGCCGGGTCTGTACATAATCCGCTTGGCGCGCCTGATAGGTGTATGCTGCGCCTTTGGTGCGAGACTTGGTGCTTAACCCGTTAAACAGGTTCCAGTTGGCGCGCAGCTTGAGGGAGTAGTCGCGGCGAATGCCAGGCACCCCGTTAAAGTCGTCCTCGTAGTTTCCTTCGGCGACGACATCAACGGTTGGCAAGTACTCTGACTGAACACCTTCACGGTTTTGATCGGCAATCTCGATCTGACGCTGGCCAGATTTCACCGCCGGGTTTTCTGCCAGAGCAATGCCAATGGCATCGTCTAAAGATTTCGGCAACAGCGCATTCGGTGGTGCCGGTAAATTCATCGCCGCCTGTTGAGGCGGGTGATTGAAGACCTGCAAGTATCGGCTAAGGGCATCTTGAAGCGCACCCTGAACGGATACTTTACGCTCTAAGGCGATCTGTAATCGCGATTTGGCTTGCAGGACATCTACCGCAATCCCAGAACCGCGTTGAACACGCTCGTCTTCTAACTGCAACTGCCGGCGGATGTTGTCTTCATTTTGACTCGACAGATCTAACAATTGAGATTGGCGCAGCACATCCAGGTAAGAGGTCACCCCTTCAAACATGATGGATTGGCGAACACTGGTGAGGGTGATGTCGGCAATATCACGCTGCAGTTTGGACGAAATGCGGTTAGACGACTTCAGACCACCATCGTAGACATTTTGAGTGAGGGACAGTCCCCATGTTTCCGTGCCGCTCTCAAGTGGTCCGTCTGGCGTAGACCGCAATGCGGCAGTGCTGACACGTTGCTGGCCCGCATCTGCGGTCAGGTCGAGCTGGGGCAGGTAAGGTGAAAACGCAGCCCGCACATTTTGTTCTGCGGATTTTACTTGAAACCGGTTTGATTGAATCAGGGGGTGGTTTGCGACCAGATCCGAGAGCTCATCAATCAGTGGCGCCGCCACGGTTGGCGATTGAAGAGAAACCAACGCCACAGCAGCCGTGGCCATGAACATAACTTTTCTGTAGATCACTTAAAACTTCCCCAAGACCGCTCGCAAAACGCGAACGATAGACCCGAACTTTCGACTAGCTTTATATCCTGCTGAATGGCGACCGGTCAAACTTCTATAGTTATAGATTTCGGTCGAAACGGGTTTGTTTGGGCTGTATGAAAGCCTCGGGAATTAAGCTGCGGCCTACCCGCGCAGGTGTTGATGATCAGGACCAGAAATATGGCTCCGGCGGTAGGATTCGAACCTACAACCCTTCGATTAACAGTCGAATGCTCTACCATTGAGCTACGCCGGACCACTGCTTGGAGGCCGAGGCCGGAATCGAACCGACGTACACGGATTTGCAGTCCGCTGCATCACCACTCTGCCACTCGGCCCGAGACCACCTAATTTCGCTTAGCCTCATCGCGGTTTAACGTACCGCGAAGCGGCGTTTTATAGAAGCGCCTGCTATGTCGGTCAAGCGCCCATAGACCCTGGAGTATAAACAAATCGGCCGTGCGGCCTAGTTCCTAGGTTTCTTCTGTCGTTTGCTGTGTTTAGCATGATTGAGTTGAGGACTGCGGTTGGGTATAAGCGGGCACCGGACATCCTTCGTGAGCTGCGGGCTTTGTCCTTCCTAATTGAAAGAGATCCCCTATGGATTTTGAACTCGCACGGCGCAACATGGTTGCCAGTCAAGTCAGGACCAATGAAGTCACTGATCCACTTGTTATTGACGCGATTGGCAAGGTGCCACGGGAGCGGTTTTTGCCGACGGCCCGTCAGTATCTTGCCTATATTGATGAAGACTTCGAGATTACGTCCGGGCGTTGGCTCATGGAGCCCATGGTTGCGGCACGGTTGCTACAACTCGCTGATATCCAGCCCAGCGATCATGTGCTGGTGCTCCCCTGCGGCAGCGGCTATATCGCCGCAGTTCTTGCGCACATGGCGGGGTCTGTTGTTGCTGTCGAAGCAGATGGTCCGGTTAAAGATGGTGCGGTTAAGCTGCTTTCGGACTTAGGCGCTGATACCGTTGCCGTTGTCTCTGGAACGGTTGCCGATGGATGCCCAGGCCAGGCTCCGTTTGATGTTATTGTCTTCGACGGGGCAGTTTCAGATGTGCCTGTGTCTATTATGGAGCAGTTGGCTGATGGCGGACGCTGTGTTGCTGTGGTTCAATCCGGGCCAGTTGGGCGGGCCACGCTCATTCAACGCACCGGCGCGGCATTTGGACGGCGGACGGAGTTTGACGCCAGTGTGCCAACACTTCCTGAATTTACAGCAAAGCCCTCTTTTGTTTTTTAAGGCTTGTGAGGTTCTCGCGGTCGCATACAAAGCAAACCAAACAGGCTCAGTTTTCGTAGACGAGTTGTGTCTTTAGAATACGAAGCGTTCCTGAAGCCCTGCAGTTTTAGTTACCTTCCGTTACACCTTTTGCGGTGGCAATCTAACCGTGATTCGGTTAGGTAAACAGCGTCAAAAGCTCGAGTAGCACTGTGTCGAGGATAAAATACAATGAAGCGTTTGAAATGGTTATGGGCGACAACCGCTGTCGTTGGCCTCTTGTCAACCACGCAGGCTGTTCAGGCGGACACTCTTAAAGAGGCGCTGGCCCTGGCCTATGCCAACAATCCCGGGCTTCTTGCAGCGCGTGCTCAACTCCGGGCGACAGACGAGACCGTTCCCATCGCCCTTTCCGGATGGCGTCCGAGTGTCACGGTCAATGGCAACGTGACCCGTGCGCGCAACGAAAGTGTGATTGAAAGTCCGATTACCGGTGGTGCCCAGTTTACAGGCGGCACGACGCTGAGAACCTCTCAATCAGCGTCGATCGGTATTTCCCAGCCTTTGTTCAGGGGTTTTAGCACGATGGCCGATACGGCTTCAGCAAAAGCCAGTGTCAAAGCGCAGCGGGCACGCCTGAAATCGTCTGAACAGCAGGTCCTTTTGGCTGCTGCAACGGCCTACTTTGATGTCTTGCGCGATATCGCGGTGGTGGAACTCAGAACCAACAACGTTCAAGTGTTGTCGCGGCAGCTTGAAGCAACACAGGATCGTTTTCGTGTCGGTGAGATCACCCGTACCGACGTTGCCCAAGCAGAAGCCCGTCGCTCCGCGTCTGTATCGGCCCGTATTTTGGCCGAAGGCAATCTGCAACAATCTCGTGCGGCGTATGTCAGCGTGATTGGCAAAGAACCCGAAAATCTCGTGACTCCAGAGCCACTCGGCAGTTTGCCCGCAACGCGCGATGAGGCTTTGGCCGCGGCTGCTGAAGCGAACCCAACATTGGTCGCAGCGCTCTTTACCGCCGAAGCGGCGCTTGAAAACATCAAGTCGACCCGCGGTGATCTCTTACCAAGCGTGAGCCTTGAGGGGCAGCTTTCTAAGGGCTGGGACACAATTGCCGACCAATCCACATCTGAGGCCGCCTCTGCGCGCGCGGTTCTGACCGTGCCGCTGTATCAGGGTGGTGTGGTCTATGCGCGTCTGCGTCAAGCCAAGCACACAGCTGGGCAGCGCCGTCTGGAAGCCGATCAAGCCCGGCTTGATGCCAAAGAAGCTGCAACATCCACATGGGAGATTTATCAGTCAGCAAAGGCTAGCATTGCCTCTATTGAGACCCAAATTGTGGCCTCAGAAATCGCCCTTGAAGGGGTTCAGCGTGAGGCCGAGGTAGGGGCGCGGACTGTTCTTGACGTTTTGGACGCCGAGCAGGAGCTGCTGGATGCCCGGGTGAGTTTGGTCACGGCGCAACGGGATCAGCTGGTTGCGACGTTGCAGGTTCTCTCTTCCATCGGTCGTTTAACCGCTGAAAACATAGACCTCAACGTCAATGTTTACGACGCTGAAGGGCACTATGATGACGTTAAGGGCAAGTTTTTTGGCAGTTCCAAGGCGGCCAATGCCGACGCATCTGGGCGCTAGAGCACTTTCACAGGGCTAAAAAATATCTCCTAACCCTCAGATTTTTATGATGTTATAGAATTCTTTAACCTTTTAGGGTACCTTCTTCCTCATTGTCGTGGGGAATAAGAGCGGACCAATCGCTATGAGTGAAGAAGGTCAACAAGAACCTTCGATGGAGGACATTCTAGCCTCTATTCGAAAGATTCTATCGGAAGACGAAGAAGAAGGCGGCGACGCAGCCGAAACAGCTGCGGACGATGCCCCTGAACCCGTTTCCGATCCTGAGCCAGAACCGGCACCCGAGCCTGAAGAGGATGACGGTCCGGATCTCGCTGCGCTCCTGGCAGAAAGTGATGAAGAAGACGAAGCCGCGTTCGAGGACCCTGAACCAGAGCCTGTCAATGCAGCTTTAGAGCTGACAGATGAGATGCTGGTTGAAGGGGAGGAAGAAGAATTTGAGCCGGAACCTGCGCCAGAACTCGCTGCAGCGGCCGCCGCCGCTGCCTCTACCATGGCCGCTCAGCCAGCTCGCCCCCAGCAACAGGCTCCCGAAGAACAGAAGTACCAGCCTTATGGGCAGGAAGGTCTAGTTGCGGATCAGGTCGAGCAAGTCGCGGGTGTTCACATTTCTCAGTTGGCCCAAGCCGTCGCCCAAGAGCGTGCGCTGACCATGGGCAACCAGGGCATTACCATTGAGCAGCTCGTCCGCGAGATTTGCACGCCAATTCTCAAGCATTGGCTCGACCATAATCTGCCGTACATGGTGGAACGTATTGTCAGACAAGAAATCGAACGGATTGTGAGCCGGTCTGAGAAGATGTAAAGTCTTAGAGTGTATTTATAAGTAACTGATTTTATTATTTTTTATGAAAAAGCGCCGCTGATTTCAGCGGCGCTTTGCATGACGGGGTCAGCAAACTTTGCAACGGCATCTTTGAGGCTTAAAGCGCGTGACGGAAAGCGTATATCTAACACGCCGCGCAGGCCGTTTTGGTCGAACACCGGGGCGGCTAGACTGCCATGACCTTTGTGGGGCATGCTGTCACAATAAAACCCTTGTACTTTAATAGCCTGCAATTGTTTCTCAAGCATGTCCTGGCTGAGATCGATATCATTCAGGGCTTCGGGTCTTTCCGCAAGTAGCGCCTGGAGTAGAGTCTCACGCTGTTCTGTATCGCAAAAGGCGAGAAACACTCTGCCGTCTATGGAAGTCACCAACGGGAAGCGCAGGCCAACAGGGGCAGGGTGCATGACAAGCGGGCTTATGGCATCCGTCTCCCATAGAATTTCCATCTCTAAACGACGTGGCTGCGCAATGGAGACTGGCCAGAGAACATGCCGGCAGAGCTTTTCCATAATGGGAACGACTGTCCCACGCAGCCAACTGGATTGATGGACACGATCTGTCAGACGCAAAGCGGCTTCAGCCACCTCAAACCGTTTATCTAAATCCCGGCGGCTTGTGTAACCAAGGTCTGTGAGGAAAAACAGTATTCTAGAGACGGTCTGACGCGGCAGTTTCGTATGTTGGGCGGCTTCCGAAATGGTCAACGGACCCAGTCGGCTGAGAGTGCGCAATACACTTAAGCCGCGCTCTAAAGACCGTATGGAGTTGCCGGATTGCATAATGTTTCTGTTGTGTTCACTTTGTTTTTGATGCCTTGAGGCATACGCACTTCAATATATCCTTCCGTAGTCCCAGAGCGCGCGGTCGCCGCATGCCTTGCCCATACAGTGAGCGCCTAAAATCTTAAATGATGCAAATTTGCACCGCATGTCCATAAAGCGTCACAGGAGAGTCTCTTAACCGTTGTAAATCAAAGTGTTCAGAGGCAATTTGCCAAATTAAGTGCTGCCTAAAGGGGTTTAAGCAGCATTTTTTGGAACTTTTTTCGCCCAACCCGGAACCGCTCATCGGTTCTTGGTTTAATTTGCTCTAGGGGAGTAACTAAATGAAAACCCGTAATATTATGCTGGCGTCGCTTATGGCGTCAGTGGCCCTGCCAGTGGCTGCACCACAGTATCATGCCGCCTTTGCGCAAAGCCTTGCGCTTGAAGAAATCGTCGTCACTGCTCGTAAGCGCGACGAAAGCATTTTTGAAATTCCAGTTTCCGTATCTTCCGTTTCGCAAACAACACTGGACCGTGCCGGCATCGATAATGCCGAAGAACTGTCTGATCTTGTTGCGGGTCTTGATTTCCAGGGCTCCACCTCAACCGGTGGCCGTGAAAACCCAACCATCCGCTTCCGTGGGATTAACCAGCAGATCATTACACCAGCCACGCAGGTTGGCGCTGTATTCTGGGATGGCTCCTATATTGGCTCCGGTACGGGCTTCTTGCCGCTCGGCGATGTTGAGCGTGTTGAAGTTATCAAAGGCCCACAGACGGCTTACTTTGGTCGTAACACCTTCTCCGGCGCTGTGAACATTATTCCTAAGCTGCCTGGCGACGAGTGGGAAGGCGATGTCACACTTGATTACTCTCCTTCACAGAGTGACGAATACACCATCGAAGCTGGTGTTGGCGGTCCGATCAACGATAAAGTTGGTGTGCGTGTCTGGGCGTCCTACGAAAGAGACGGTGGCGACTACAACACCGTGCGTGAACAAGACCCCTATGGCGTGACCAAAGACACCTCGGTCAGCGGCACAATGACCTTCCAACCCACGGAAGATCTCAGCCTTAAAGTCACCGGCTACTATACTAAGGCTGATGATAACGGTCTTTATGCCGGCATTGATGCCAGCGTTTACGGTGTCCCAGCGGGGCAATGTAACCTCGTCTATGAGGGCCTGTATTACAACAACGCGACCATGGAAACCACACCGTTTACACGTGACTTTAGCCAGCTCGGCTTTGCCACATGGTGTGGAGAATTCCCAGATGGTGAGAATGTTCAAACGCCATTCACAGTCCGTCCTGGTCCTGGTGACAATACGCAGGGTGATCAAGCCCTCGTCGCGCTTGAGAGTTTGAACCCCTTCATCGCCAAATATGGCTTTGTTCGCGATCCGGATGGCCAGTTGGGTTCGAATAACCAAACTGGGCGTCTGCAGTTAAGCGGCGACTATGATATTGCAGATCATACCCTGTCGTTCCAGGCTTCACGTGCCAAAACCGGCACCAACAACGTGCGTGACTTCTCCTACGGTTTGCCTCTTGGCCAAGTCGGTATTACCGGCAGCAGCACCTACATGCGGGAAAGCTACTACGAAGCCCGTATCGCGTCGCCGCAAGACAATCGCCTGCGCTATTTGATTGGGGTTAGCGACTACACCCAGCGCTATCGTCAGGCCAACTCACCGACATCGCCAGCTCAAGCCACTTTGGCAACGTCAACGGCGACTCTGGACTTCCAGGACAACACGACAACAGCCGTGTTCGGTTCTATTGATTATGACATCACCGAAGAGCTGACCCTGTCTGTTGAAGGCCGGTATACCGATGAAACGTCAACGCAGATCTTTCAGGGCAATCCAAGCCTTGGCTGCGGTGTATTCACGCCGGTTTGCCAACAAGAGAACTCCTATAACGACTTCATTCCTCGCGTGATTTTGAGCTATGACGTCTTTGAAGGGGCTTCCACCTACGCCAGTTATTCGGAAAGTTCTTTGTTGGGTATTCCAACCCAGGCTGGCTTCGTGAACAGTGTGGCCCCGGACGTGCTTCCTGCCTCTGCGCTGGCAGATATTGGGTTCTTCACCGGGATCCAAGAAAACACCCAGTACGAATGGGGCTGGAAACAGCAGGCTGATTGGTGGAACTTCACCTTGGCCGTGTTCTATGCCGAGTGGATCAACCAACCGTTTGCGGCTGTTATCGTCTTGCCAGTGGGCACAACCTCACTCGCCAGCAACGGTAACTCCGACTACAAGGGTTTCGATTTTGAATTCAATGCGGCCCCAACCGATTGGTTAAACCTGAACGGTACATTGGCTTACACCAAAGCAAAATCGATCCGCTATGCTTCACGTGGGTCTAACGAATCCTTCTTGCTCGGTTCTGGCTCGCTGTCTGTTCTGAACGACGGCAATGACTCCAGAAACACACCGGAATGGACGGCCTCATTAAGCCCGACAATCACAGGTGAGTTTGGCGATCGTGAATGGTTCTTCCGCACAGACTTCATCTACACCGATGGATACTGGGCCGATTACTCCGAATACAATCGGGCCGGAAGCGCCTTCAAAATCAATGCCCGTGTTGGTGTTGATGTCACTGAAACGGCGACCATTGAACTGTGGGCCAAGAACTTGACCAAAGACAAGACGCTCACCACCAACGGTGGCACGACGTTCGGTCCAAGCTTGAGCCGTAAGGTCTTTACCGAACTTCCACAAAAGCGTGAAGTTGGTATTCGCTTGAATGCTTCTTTCTAAACACGAGTTACTCTAACTCACAGTGAAGGCCGGTCCCTGCGAAGGGGCCGGCCTTTTCTTTTGTGGACGCCCGTTCAAGCGGCTCACTGTTGCATTTTCCCCACAGATATTGCCGATAGAGACCCTTGATCTGAATCACATCTTGCGCGTTTCAGATTGGTTATGGTGATATGACGTTTAGGAATTCAGGCGTAAACGTTAATTTATTTGGGGAGAGACCTATGTCATTTCGGCGTTCACTTATGGCCTTTACGGCCCTAGCCAGCTTCACAATGGCAGAGGGTGCTTATGCGCAGCAGCTCGCCATTGAAGAAATTACGGTGACCTCCCGTAAGCGTGAGGAAAACCTGCAATCCATGCCACTCACCGTGACGGCGCTGACCAGCGACGACATTTATGATCGTGGTGTCGATAACTTGAATGACCTGGCGGACTTTACACCGGGCTTTTACACGGAAACCGTTGCAGGCCGTTCCTCCAACCCATACTTCCGTGGCTTGGTTGTGAACACCGGGCAAGTTGACCGTCAGAACTCCTCCGTCTTCGTTGACGGGCATTATGTTCTGGGCTCAGCCGCCACTTTCGGGTTCAACAACATCGAGCGCGTCGAGGTCTTGAAAGGCCCGCAGTCTGCCCTGTTTGGGCGCGCGACCTTTGGCGGCGCGGTGAACTACATCACCAAGTCCCCCACAAATGAATTCCAGGCCGATGTGGATGTCGATATCTCTGAGCACAGCCGCTATGACGCGGCGGTGACGGTGTCGGGTCCGCTCTTTGGCTCGGATAAAGTTAAAGGGTTGGTGAGCGCCCGCTATTATGAGTTTGGTGGGGAATGGACCAATACGGCCATCGGTGAGAACGGCGCGACCATTGGCCAGGAAGAAACCAAGGCCATTTCTGGTAAATTGGTTTGGGATCCAACCGAAAGCCTGTCGGTGAGCCTGTCTGCGTCTTATGCAGAAGACGACGACGGTGCACCACCGACCACCAGCTTGCCGTCAGACTTGAACAACTGCCTGTTCTATAATTCTACAACACCGCTCGGCTACACCTGCGGAAAGTTGCCGGAAGTGGAAACTGTGCAGCAAAATAACGTGCGCGTCGCTCAGCGCTTTGGTGAGGCTGTTGGTCAATTTCAAATCAGCGAACGGTATACGGCTGATGTCAACTACACCACCAGCAATGACTGGGGCCTCGAACTCCGTGGCGGCATGAACAAGCAGTCGACAGACTCCATTGTCGATGCCAGCTATGGCGAAAGTATTGGTCTGTCGAACGGACTCGGTGGTACCGGGGGATTGGTTTTTGGCACAACCGGATTGGTTGAAGCTAACCGTTCAACCGATGAGTTTCAGGACAAGAGTGCGCAGTTTAAAATAACATCCCCTGCGTCAGAGACCCTCAATGCGTTCGCCGGAGTGGCCTACTACGAGCATGATATTCTTGGCCGCAACCTGCGCGAAACCGCAGCGCGTCCTTTTGGGCAAGTGGGCTCGTCCCGTCACATTGATAACTACTCCGTCTTTGGGTCCATCACGTATAACTTGAATGAGCAGTTCGCCATCGGCTTTGATGCGCGTTATCAGCAAGATAACGTGCGGGAGTCGACAGCTGAGTTTGAACCCCAAACGCTCGCGGAAGTCCCGGAGCTGGGCAGCAATGAGGACATCGCGGCCCTGGCTTTTGATACCGCCAGCTTCAAGCGTTTCCTGCCGCGTTTGATTTTGGATTACAAACCCAATGATGACATGACGCTGTATGGTGTTGTCTCACGTGGCAACAAGCCGGGCTTCTTCAACAATGCGGTGGTTTCCGCCAACCTTGGTGTGGCGCCTGAAGTTCTTGAAGAAACCGCGTGGAACTACGAGTTGGGGGCCAAGACCTTGTGGCTGGACGGCCGTTTTCTGTTGAACGTCGCGGCTTTCTATATCGATTGGACCAACCAGCAAATCCGTCAGACCTTCCTGGATGCCCAAGGCCAAGATTCAACCATCTCGACCAACGCCGGTGCGACGGAAGTGTATGGTGTTGAATTGGAAAGCACCTTTGTGGTCACAGAAAACCTGACCTTCTCGGGCTCGGTGGCGTATGCTGATCCTGAATTCAAAACATTCTTAGAGCCGACCTTTGCCCCTCAGTTGGGGGTTCCGTCTGATCTTTCTGGCAACGAGCCGTATCGTTATCCGGATTGGCAAATTCAAATCGGAGCTGATTTTGTTCAGCCTGATGTTATGAACGACTGGGACTTCTTCGCCCGGGCCGACATGAATATGACCGGCAAGCGCTGGTCAGAAATTTACAACCTGTCGTACATCGGCTGGGAATATAAACTGAACCTGCGCACCGGTATCCAAGACGACAACTGGAAGCTCACCGCGTACGTCAACAACGTGCTGGATGACCGGTCTTTGGCGGGGTCCTTCCGCTTCCGCGATCTGCGGAGGTTCACCCGCTTTGATCAAACCGACAACAGCTTTTCGTTCCCCTACGCTCAGCTTGCGAACCTGAATCGCGGTCGCAACTTCGGTGTGAACATCAGCTACAGCTATTAAGCTGTCACATCTCGCTAATTAGAAAACCCCAGACCTCGGTCTGGGGTTTTTTTATTGTCGGAAGATCAACTCATGCGCTTGTGTTTGCTGCAGACGAGAAACCCACACTGCCGATACGCCTGACGCAGCCGTGCCCCAACTCAGGTCCACCGCAATCACAATCAGCGGCCAGTCGGGCAGGGTGATATTTTTTAAGTCGAGCCCAGCATCGTGATGGACGAGGGGTAGGCTTGGGGGACATTCGTTAGTTGGTCGCTCACTATTAATAGTTGTGTTTATTATGTCTAATAATCGTAATAGAAAAATGAGACCCATCTATAAGTTATATGCGGTGTTGGACCTTGAACGATAAGATTTACCAATTTGATGATAACGACGCCGTCCGCCGCAGAAATTTCACCATAATATGTTTTTCCGGTGGGACATGCGGACTGTTGGCCTTCGGGTTTTATTATGCTCACGGCGTTCCGTTCACGGCGCCTCTTATTACCCTCATGTGCCTAACGGCCATGTACTTTCCTTTTCCGCTGCTCCTCAAAACTAAACTCGCCCTTACGACGCTAGCGGTTATCTGTTTCTTGTGGATGGAATTGATTTTGTTCACCACAGCCGTCAATTTTGGTGGCTTCTCATCTCCTGTCTGGCCGTGGTTCGGTGCGGTACCAATTCTCTCATACTATTACTTACGAGGGAGTGACCGCATCATAGTCTTGGGCGCACTGGTCTTCGGCTTGCTCGCCATGGTTGGTTTGGTCGTGGGCGGTTATCCCATCGCGTCACCGATCCCGGAAGATCAGCTCCCTATGGTTTATTTTGGGTCAGCACTATTCGCCATAATATTCATCGGCTCGATCACCCACGTCTTCACGACACTGTCTCGTCAGTCTTATTTGAATCTAAAAGCTGCGAAGACGCTCGCTCAAGGGAAGCAATTTGAAGCGGAAGCGGCCAACACCGCGAAGACTCAATTTCTCGCTAACATGAGCCACGAATTCCGCACGCCGCTCAACGCGATTATCGGCTTCTCAGATCTTGTCCAACAGGAAAAGCTGGGCCCGATTGGCAACGCGAAATACTTGGAATACATCGCGGACATCAACAGCAGTTCACGACACTTGTTAGAACTGATTGATGATACCCTCAGTTATTCTCAACTCGATGTCGGCAAGTATAGAATTAAAGCCACTCTTATTGATGTTCGTGCGATTGTTCATGACGTCATAAAACAGGTCAGGTTTCGGCCAGAGGTAGAGTTTCTATCCCTAGAAGAAGAATTTGAAGAAAATCTCCCGTTACTCTCTGCCGATCCACGCGCAATCAAACAAGTGCTCATTAACCTGCTCGTAAATGCTATGAAATTCACCGGTGAAGGCGGCAAAGTGACGATCTCCGCGACTGTTGATAGCGCAGGAGCAATGAGCATCATTGTCAGAGATACAGGTGAGGGCATTCCGGAGCAGGATTTGAAAAAGGTGACTGAGCCGTTTTTCCAATCCCGTCAAAGCCGTTCAACAAGAGCTGATGGCACCGGCCTAGGATTATCCATTGCACGGGAATTCATGACTCTGCACTGTGGGGAACTTAGGATTGATAGTGTCTTCGGTGCGGGCACTGTGGTGACATGTACGTTCCCACAATGGCGTAGCTTTGATCGTGACGTAAATGAAATCATAGGCGGCAAAGACGTTTCTTGAGAAGTGGGTTTCACTGAAGGGCGGCGACCCCATTCTTCATTCTCGTGCACGCGATAAACCCGCACACCGCCGAAATCCCTGACGCAACCGTGCCCCAACTCACGTCCACCGCAATCACACTCAGCGGCCAGTCGGGCAGGGTGATGTAATTGGTCATGTCATAAGTGGCGTAGGCAAAGAAGCCGAACAGCCCACCAAACAGGGCGGCGGTTTGCCAACGGCCTGTGGTCAGGGCCGGGCGGATTCCGAAGATCACAATGCCAATGGCGTAAAATAAATAAAAGAGAGCGGCAACACCGAGATCAATCTCGTCTTTCAACAAATGCCCGAGTTGGGATTGGAAAAAGTCCGTCGCAATAACACCCAACCACACCGCATCAAGGATCAGAAACACAGCAGCCGTTGCCGCATAAGCGATTAAGTAACGCGTCATCTGTTTTGGGCCTCCCGATCCTTTTGGTTCTGGGCTTCCCAATCGCGTTGGGCTTTTAGCCGGCTTTTAAACGGCTCTGGGAAATCTGTGGCATCATCTACGGCATGAAAAATTTCATTCAGGCAGTGCGCTTGATCCATGCACTCCAACGTCAGCCGGGCCAGGGCATCGCGGGTGATCAGCCCACGCGCCGATTGATCCTCGGTCAGAAAGGCCGCGCCGGTTTCTTTCAAACGCGCGGGCAGCAGCGCCCAGTTGCGAATAATGGTGTACGGCACGCCGCTTTCCATCAGGTAACGCTCGCCTAGACCCTTGGCGAGCATCAGGTCGCTGAACTCACCTCCCGGGTCGCGGTCACTCAGATGACTGAGGCCCGCGCCGACGGAGCCATGCAAAATGACCTGTTTAACGCCGGTCTCTTTGGCGGCTGCGGCAATGTACTTCATGCTGTCGATATAGAACCCAGGCTTAACCCCGCCGTCACGGGCGAGGGCGTCAATCACCACTTTGTAAGGCCCAGATTTCAGCGCCGCGTTCACGTCGGCTTGGGTCAACACATCGCCGGTCACGAATGTCACGCCCAAAGGGTCCAGCGCTGATCTGTCCGACGTTGGCCGCACAAACACGGTCACGTCTTCACCCGCCTCAACCAGGGCCGATACAATCTCCCGCCCCAACTGACCGGTCCCGCCAAACACCAGCACGCCATTTTGGGCAGAGGCTGGCGCTGCAAGTGTCAGCAGCAGCAGGCCAAGTTTTAGGCTTGAGAGAAAAGACCTCATTGAGCGGCTTGTTCCATACGCTTGAATTCATCCAGCGTGTCGCGATACCGGCCTTCCGGCACCTCAACCTCGTCATCATAGGCGTGGAAGATTTCGTTGAGGCAGCGGTCTTGTCCCATGCATTCCAAGGTCAGCCGGGCGAGGGCATCCCGGGTCACGCCGCCGCGCTTGGTTTGATCGGTGGTGATGGCGGCCTTGCCCGACTCTTTCAGGTCCGCCGGCAACAGCACCAGGTTCCGGATGATGGTGTAGGGCACGCCGCTTTCCATTAAGTGCCGCTCGCCAAAATCTTTGGCAGTGATTGTGTTGCCCATCCGGCTCCAATTGTCTTCAGGATAAATCGGGCGACTCAGCCCGGCGCCCACCGAGCCATGTAGGATGAATTGCGCGACACCCGTTTCCTTGGCCCACTTGGCCATGTAAATCATGCTGTCGATGTAGAAGTCCGGGTTGACATCGCCGTCACGGGCCAGGGCGTCAATCACCACTTTGTACGGTCCGGATTTCAGCGCCGCTTCCACATCGCTTTCAGTCAGTACATCGCCGGTGACAAAAGACACGCCCATTGTCTCGAGTTCAGAGCGGTTGGACGTTGGGCGCACAAACACGGTCACGTCTTCTCCCGCCTCGACCAAATCCATCACAACTTCTTTGCCCAGCTGGCCGGTGCCGCCAAACACCAGCACGCCTTCGTTGGCGCTGGAGAGCGTGGGGGCGGAAAAAGTGGCCAGCACGAAAGCCAGTCCGGCTGTCACAGTCGACTTCAAGTTGGTCATGAATGCACCTATTTGGTTTTAAATTCGCCAGAGTTTGCCTTGGCTCAAGCGTATAAACAACGAAAACCGGACAGCAGAGAACACATCCGCGTGAACCCTGGCCTTAGGGTTGAAAACGCGGCAAACATTGCGCTTCAAGCCCGGCAACGGTAAACCCACTCCCACACTTCTACACATAAAGTTCAGACCTATGCCCGCTCAAGAATTAGAGAAAACCTACAATCCCGCCGACGTTGAAGAAAAGCTCTACGAGGAGTGGGAACGCTCCGGTGCCTTTGCCGCCGATACCGAGTCCAACAAAGCGCCGTACACCATCATGATGCCGCCGCCGAATGTGACCGGCAGCCTGCACATCGGCCACGCGCTGACCTTCACCCTGCAGGATGTGCTGATCCGCTATCGCCGCATGAAAGATCGCGACGCTCTGTGGCAGCCGGGCACCGATCATGCCGGTATCGCCACCCAAATGGTGGTCGAGCGCCAGCTGGCCGAACAGGGGATTCATCGCCGGGATTTGGGTCGAGAGAAATTCATTGAAAAAGTCTGGGACTGGAAGGCTGAGTCCGGCGGCACCATCATCCGTCAGCTGCGCCGTCTTGGCGCGTCGGCAGACTGGGAGAAGGAACGCTTTACCCTGGATGACGGTCTGTCCAAGGCCGTCGCCAAGGTGTTCGTGCACCTCCATAAAGAAGGTCTGATCTACCGCGACAAGCGCCTGGTTAACTGGGATCCCAAACTCCACACCGCCATCTCCGACCTGGAGGTCGAGCAGCGCGAAACCACGGGTAAGATGTGGTTCTTCAAATATCCGGTCGAAGGCCAGGACGGCGTGTTCATCACGGTCGGCACCACCCGGCCTGAAACTATGCTGGGTGATACCGCCGTGGCCGTGCACCCCGAGGACGAGCGCTATACGGATTTGGTGGGCAAAAACTGTGTGCTGCCTTTGGTCGGTCGCAAAATTCCGATCGTTGCGGATGAGTATGCCGATCCGGAGAAGGGCACCGGCGCGGTGAAAATCACCCCGGCCCATGACTTCAACGATTTTGAAGTCGGCAGACGGCACGATCTGGAACGTATTAACGTGCTCGATGAGAACGCGGCGCTGAATGAAAACGCACCCGAGCCCTATCAGGGCCTGGACCGCTTCGAGGCCCGCAAGGCCATCGTCGCGGCCATGGAAGAATTGGGCCTGCTGGACAAGATTGAAGACAACCAGATGGTCATTCCCTATGGCGACCGCTCTGGCGTTGTGGTCGAGCCCTGGCTGACAGACCAATGGTACGCCGATGCCCACACCCTGGCCCAGCCCGCCATTAAAGCGGTGGAAGAAGGCAAAACCAAGTTCGTGCCCAAGCAGTGGGAAAACACCTATTTCGAATGGATGCGCAACATCCAGCCGTGGTGTGTGTCCCGGCAACTGTGGTGGGGCCATCGCATTCCCGCCTGGTACGGCCCAGATGGCGCAGTGTTTGTGGAAGAAACCGAGGACGCCGCCAAAGCCGCTGCTGCCAAACATTACGGCAAAGACGTAGACCTGGTTCAAGACCCAGATGTTCTGGACACCTGGTTCTCCTCCGGTCTGTGGCCGTTTTCGACCCTCGGCTGGCCCGATAAAACACCGGAACTGGACCGCTATTATCCTGGTGATGTGCTGGTCACCGGCTTCGATATCATTTTCTTCTGGGTCGCCCGCATGATGATGATGGGCATCCACTTTATGGGCGAAGTACCGTTCCGCGAGGTCTACATCCATGCTCTGGTCCGCGACGAGAAGGGCCAGAAGATGTCCAAGTCCAAGGGCAACGTCATGGACCCCTTGGAGCTGTGCGACAAATACGGCACGGACTCTGTGCGCTTTACCCTCACGGCTATGGCCGCCCAGGGGCGCGACATTAAGCTGTCGGAGCAGCGCATTGCGGGCTATCGCAACTTCATCACCAAAATCTGGAACGCGGCCCGCTTCTGCGAGATGAACGAATGTGTGTCTTCGGCAGCTTTTGATCCCAAGTCGGTCACCAGCACGCTCAACCGCTGGATTGTCGCCAAAGCCGCAGAGGCCGGCAACGCGGTCGGGGCATCCATTGAGGCGTATCGTTTCAATGAAAGCGCCGATGCGCTGTATCACTTCACCTGGCACAGCTTCTGCGACTGGTATCTGGAATTCGCCAAGCCCGTGTTTATGGGCGAGGACGAAGCCGCCAAAGCGGAAACCCGCGCCACCGCCGCCTGGGTGCTGGATCAAATTCTCATCTTCGCCCATCCACTCATGCCGTTCGTCACCGAAGACCTATGGCGCCGGACCGATGAAAACCGGGGCAGTGCGCTGATCAACGGGCACTGGCCCGACTATGCCGGTCTGTCTGCCCCCGATGCGGAAGCGGAAATGGCCATAAAGGACATAGATTGGGTCGTGGACCTGATCTCAGCGGTTCGGTCGGTCCGCGCCGAGATGAACGTGCCGCCCGGGGCGAAGCTGGACATCAGCGTCAAAGATGCGGACGCTGAGGCGCGGGGCCGTTTAGAGGCCCATCGCGCTCTGATTCAGGCCAATGCCCGGCTGAATTCCATTACCGCCGTGGAGGGTGATCTCAGCATTAAAGGCGCAGTGCAAGCGGTATTCGGTGCGATGACGCTGGTTCTGCCCTTGGCCGATGTCATCGATCTCGACCAGGAGCGCGCCCGTTTGACGAAAGAGATCGCCAAACACGACGGCGAGATCACTAAAATCTCCAAAAAGCTAGGAAATGCTGGGTTCGTCGCCAAAGCCCCGCCGGAGGTGGTGGAAGAAAATCAGGACCGGCTGAAAGCGGCGGAAGACGCCAAAGCCAAGGTGCTTGAGGCCCTAGAGCGTTTAAAGGCTATCTGACCTAGGTTTTCTAAGCCAGAGGTGAACCGCCCAAAACAAGCGGTGAGCCGCCCAAAATCCTGGCGTTTTGGCGGCTGTCGCCCTATGAAGAAGCCATAAACCACTCGATTTCTTAAGGGACGTTTCCATGCCTGACGACGGTCAAAAACTCACATTCGATAAATCCAAGCTGCCCTCACGCCATGTGACGGAAGGCCCGGAGCGCGCGCCGCACCGGTCTTACTATTACGCCATGGGCATGACCGAAGAAGAGATTCATCGTCCGTTTGTCGGGGTCGCCACCTGCTGGAACGAAGCGGCCCCCTGCAACATCTCGCTGAACCGTCAGGCTCAGGCCGTTAAAAAGGGCGTCGCCGAAGCGGGCGGCAGTCCGCGTGAATTCACCACCATCACCGTGACGGATGGGATCGCGATGGGCCATGCCGGGATGAAGTCGTCTCTGGTGTCCCGGGATGTGATTGCGGACTCTGTTGAACTGACCATGCGCGGCCACAGCTATGACGCGCTTGTTGGTTTGGCGGGCTGCGATAAGTCCTTACCCGGCATGATGATGGTCATGGTGCGTTTGAATGTGCCGTCTGTCTTTATGTATGGCGGCTCCATCCTGCCCGGCACGTTTAAAGGCAAAGACGTCACCGTCGCCGATGTTTTTGAGGCCGTTGGCCAACACTCGGCGGGCAATATGTCGGACGAAGACCTGTTTGAGCTGGAATGTGTGGCCTGTCCGTCGGCGGGCTCCTGTGGTGGCCAGTTTACGGCCAACACCATGGCCTGTGTGTCAGAAGCTATGGGCCTGGCGCTGCCCGGCTCGGCCGGAGCGCCTGCGCCTTATGAATCCCGCGATCACTATGGCGAAGAGTCCGGCAAGGCCGTGATGCGCTTGATCGCCTCTGGCCTGCGCCCACGCGATATCGTGACCCGCAAATCTCTGGAAAACGCCGCTGTTGTGGTCGCGGCCTCGGGCGGTTCCACCAATGCCGGGCTGCATCTTCCGGCCATCGCCCATGAGGCGGGCATCAAGTTCGATCTGGATGACGTCTGCGAAATCTTCAAGAAAACGCCTTACATCGCCGATCTTAAGCCCGGCGGGCGCTATGTGGCCAAGGATGTCTACGATATCGGCGGTGTGCCTGTGCTGCTGAAGGCGCTACTGGATGGCGGCTATCTGCACGGCGATTGCATGACCGTCAGTGGCAAAACTCTGGCGGAGAACCTGGCCGATGTGAAATTCCCGGAAGACCAGGACGTCATCCGCCCGACCTCTAACCCACTCACAGCCACGGGTGGCGTGGTGGGCCTGAAAGGCACGCTGGCGCCTCATGGGGCTATTGTTAAGGTTGCGGGGATGGCAAACCAGAAATTCCGGGGTCCGGCGCGCTGCTTCGACTGTGAAGAAGACGCCTTTAAGGCGGTTGAAAAGGGTGAATACAAAGAAGGCGATGTGTTGATCATCCGCTATGAAGGCCCGCGCGGTGGCCCGGGCATGCGCGAAATGCTGTCCACCACGGCGGCGTTGTACGGGCAGGGCATGGGTGACAAAGTCGCCCTGATCACCGATGGCCGCTTTTCTGGCGCAACCCGTGGGTTCTGTATCGGCCATGTCGGGCCGGAAGCCGCAGTTGGCGGTCCCATCGCCTTGGTTCAGGATGGCGACATGATCACCCTGGACGCGGTTGAAGGCATCATTGATCTGGAAGTGGATCCGGAAGAGTTGGCCAAACGCCGCTCAGCCTGGGCGCCCCGTGCCCATGACTATCAGTCGGGCGCGATCTGGAAATACGCCCAAACCGTTGGTGATGCCAAGGACGGTGCGGTCACGCATCCGGGCGGCAAGGCTGAAACCCATATGTACGCGGATATTTAGGCTCTCTGATTTAGCGGTCTTAACGCGTTAAGGTGCATTGATCATTTTCCCGAAGGTACGGCGGGCTGCATTCCCAATTGTTGCCTGAGTAATCCAGATTGGCATTTGCAGGCAGTATAACGGCATCGCAACTGTCGTTGTTGGATTTATAGCCCCGATCACACTGCCAGCCAGTGCCGTATGACGTATCTGTTGCATAGCCGTTGGCCGGCACCTCAATAGGCGCGCAGGACTCTCCCGTGCGGCGATAACCGCGCATGCACTCCCAACCGCGCCCATAAGATGTGCCGGTCAGCGTGGCGTTGGCGGGGGGCGTTAACGCGGCACACCCCTCAGCATTTTCATTATACCCTCGCTCACATTTCCAGCCACTGCCGTAGGCGGCATTGGTAAGGTAGGCGTTGTCAGGCAATACGATGGCAGCGCAAGTGTCACCGGACTTACGATATCCGCGACCGCACTCCCAACCGTTGTCGTATGATTTGTTTGTGAGGTAGGCGTTGTCCGGAAGGTCGATGAAAACGCAAGAGTCTTGAGCTTTCTTATATCCAATCTGGCAGTTCCATTGTGTGCCAGAGAGGCTACCGGTGAGATACCCATTGTCCGGGGCGACAACCTTAACGCAGCTTTCTTCGTTGGCTTTAAAACCTGGACTGCAGTCCCACCCGCGTCCGTAGCTTCTCTCAACCGCATTCTCAGGGATTGTGTTTGCAGCAGGCTGCGCGTGCGCGGTCCCAAGGGTGTTTGCAACAAATAGCCCGGATATCAGAATAAAGAAGGTTGCTCTGAAGCTATGCGCGGGTGAAGTCATAAGACTTAATCTCTCTATTTCTATGTTGGTTTGCGCTGAATGAGCGCTCGTATTTTGGCCAAGTAGTCCAGATGACCGGCGTTTTATAAAAACGATCCAAACTGATCATGGTTACAGCTGCTGTTGTTTCCACAGGATCAGCAGTAGCGCGGAAGCCAGGTCCACTGCAGCGCAGGATCTGGGGGCTGCAAGAATCTAAGTGCAAGTGCAGCGTTGGTTCTCGTTCTAACCAAGCCCTGCGTGTGGTGCGCAAGTCTTCATTATGGAGGGCCAGGAATTCACTTAGCAATGGTCCTCAATTTTCTAGAGTATAAACAAATTATAGTATTTTGCAAGTAAAAAGCGAGTACCTTGATATATAAGGATAATAAAATTTCTTATATTTATAATAATCACTGATCTATTGATTATCATCTATTGAGACACCACGTAATAAACAGCAGGAGATTATTCCTGTGACATATTAAGGATATTTGATGTCCTACAAATCATTCTCCACAAAACAAGATTCTATTGAAAAGACAGATCAAGGTGATGGTCCTAAAAAACCAACCTCTGTTGCAGGCCAAGCACCAGCTCCAAAACCGTCTGAAGCAAAACAACCAGAAAAGCCACCGGCTAAAAAAGACTAGCCGCTGGCCCCACCAGTATCCGACGCTGGTCTTGAGTCTCTTCACTTCAGTCTAGCGTTGGATCAGTCCGCGAGGGCCTGTGATGACACGCACAACTCAGACGACGGTTACCTTTGCAAGTCCTTTTTTTCTGGGAGACTCTAAACACGAGCTTCCGGCCGGCACGTACGATGTAGAAACCGACGAAGAACTTCTGTTGGGTATGTCTTTTCCAGCTTATCGGCGAACAGAGATCCGCCTTCATGTTCCAACCGGGACTGTTAAAAAAGGCAGGAGCCGGACGTTGATCATTTTACCACAGGATCTGGACGCAGCGTTGGAACGAGATACGCCGTTATAGCCGACCTCCGATAGGGCTAATGGCAAAGTTTTAGCGCGGGATTGATATCTAAAAGCACGTTTTGCCGTCCAAAAGCCGAACGCATGGTTTGACGTCTAAAAGAAGGTTCAAGTTTTGCTTTTTCCAATTGATCTCGACAGTTACCGCTCTAACTCCAATCGGGCCGCGATAAAAAGCCGCCGCGCGCGTCATCATGAAAATGAACATGAACTTGACTGTGAATTAGGGGCGGCAACGCATCGCACACGCGAAGATGAATTCGAAAGCCTCCTTCTGAATTCGCAAGCAGACTCCCTGGAAAGCGTAATGCGTAAGGTGAAACACCATCTGGAGCTCTACGCGAAGTTGGCGCAAGTGCAAGCCCCTCAGTGCAATTTGCTGATAGCAAGCGTGTTTGCGGATCTTCATCGCTTATCTGACGCGGCGGAAAAACAATCATGAGCTACATCACGAAGCCGAAACGGTCTCCTGCCATAGACCCTTTACACAATCCAAAAAACCGCGATTGCCTGGTGTGTAAAGACTCATTCCCGAGTGAATGGGCCGGGGAAAGGGTGTGCAGCAACTGCAAGAAAAAGATGACCTGGAAGCAAGGCCTGCGGAAGTAAGGCACCTGCCATTTAGCGTCCTGACGACAGGCTCTAAACGTTTAAATACGCTCCACGTACTCAATCATCCGCTGGCGTTCTTTGGCATCGGGCAAGCGGCCCGTGCCTGCGCTCATGAGGACATGGCGCAAGAAGATGTGGCCAAAAAAATGGGAACATCCCAATCTTATATTGCCAAACTGGAAGGCTGCACAACCCGCCCCACAATGAAGGCACTCAAAAGATATGCTGCCGCTAAAGGTTCACGCCTTAAATTGTTTTTGAGCCATGGACACCACAATAATATTTTAAAGTTGATTATTTTGGCTGGTGTGCCTGAACGTAGGCCGCCAATACAGCAGACATTCGGGCCGTATATCCCTTTGGATTTTCTGCTTTGAAATAGGCCACGACAGCCTCATCAACCCGCAAGCTGACGTTCGGTTTTGTGCGGGGTGGAGTGACCTTCGCATTAGCCCAAAAGGCTTCATCCAGTTCGGGAATGTCGCTTGTGTCTATTTGATTATCTGGCACGTTGGCTATCTGCTCAAGTGTCAAAGGTTTCTCGTATCGCTTGCTCATATCTTCTCCTTTCTGATTTAATTGCAGGGCGGGCAGAGATAATTCTGCAAACGCCGTTCCTGTCTGTGTGAACAACAACCAAGATGGCCACGCCGCTAATCATCCCAATGCTAATTTCGCGGTCTTCGCCATATTCAGACCGAACATCGAGGTGATTGACCGTAAAACCGTCAAAAATTTTCACAGCATCTTCAAAGCGAACTCCGTGCTTTGTGACGTTTTCACGGTTTTTATCCGCATCCCATTCAAACGACATTGCTGATTCCATGCTTTAAACGTAATACGTATTGTATTACGTTTAAAGTTATTTTTCAGGTTGAACATGATGGGAAAGCACATCGCGGGCCATCTCGGCGGCCCTCATTGTCCATTTACCAACGGTCATGGACGACCTTGCCAGTTGGCAAAAAATGAACCATCCGAAAAGCCATTAACATTGATGCGGGCGTAATTCAAAAGCCTGCTATTTTTTCTTTTCAAAAGCGATAGTCTCATTACCCGCATTCAGCGGCTTAACGTTTAGGCCGCTTGTGCCAGCGTCTTGTGCCAGCGGGGGAGCATGGTCGGGACAAACATGCGTCCTGACGACAGGCTCTAAACGTTTAAATACGCTCCACGTACTCAATCATCCGCTGGCGTTCTTTGGCATCGGGCAAGCGCCCCATGCCTGCGCCCGCGTTGTCGACCATATGCTTGGGCTTGCTGGTGGCCGGAATGATGCAGGTGACGGCGGGGTGAGACAGAATAAATTTCAGGTAAAACTGTCCCCAGCTTGAGGCGAACTCTGCGGCCCAGTCCGGGATGTCCCGGCCTGCTGTCTGCTCAAACAGGCTGCCCCGGCCAAACGGCACATTGATCAGGGTGGCGACGCCAAGCTCAGCGGCGATCGGCAGCAGGCGGTTTTCCGCGCTGCGTTCCTCGATGTTGTACTGAAACTGGCAGAAATCGATCTTTTCCTGCTCCATAACAGGCACAAGGGCCTCTTGGGCTTCGGGCCGCCAGTGGGTGATGCCGATGTACTTATAGCGGCCATCTGCGCGCCATTCCCGCATGGTGCCGAGCTTGCGGTCGGTGTCGACCAGGTTATGAACCTGAATGAGGTCGATGCTGTCGCTGTGCAGCAGATCAAACGAGGCTTCCAGCTCCTCCAGACCGTCCTGCTCGCCTTCCACCCGGACTTTGGTGGCCAGAAACGCAGCGTCCCGTACGCCCAGGTCTTTCACCAGATCGCCCACAATGGCTTCGGAGCCGCGATAGGAGGGCGCGGTGTCAATCAGCGCGCCACCGTTGTCCAGAAGGGTTTGAATCACCGCCTTGCGTTGCGCCATGGCCTCGGCATCGCTGCGGTCCACAATAAACGAGCTGGACGTGCCAAGGCCGATCACCGGCAGGGCTTCGCCCGACGAAGGGATTGGCCGCGTCATCATTTTTTCTTGTGCTTTCAAGGCGGTAGGGCGCGTTGTTATAGCGGCTGCCGCCGTTGCGGCAACGGTGAGGGCGCTGAAAGCCCGGCGCGTGAGAGGCTTTTTTGGCATAGATGGTGCTGGCATAGCGGCATGTCCTGAACTGTGATCTCGTTCTCAGACTCTGTACGTGGTTCGCTTAGGCGTCAATCTCAAGCGTGCGACGATTACGGCGATTTAATCGCGTTCATCGCTTTCAGGGTGCTCAGCCTGCTCAGCAGCCCGGCCAACCAGGTCCGGGTCGGCTTTCAGGGCCGCGTCCACCACCTCCGGCGCATAGGCGATGACTTTCAGCAGGGCCGTGGCCGCCCGGTCAGGGCCGCGCCGTCCGCTTTCCCAGCTCGCCAGGGTGCGCGGGCTGAGGCTAAAACGTGTGGCGAACTCCCGCTGGCTGCCGCCAACAGACTGCCGGACCTGTCTCACCTGGAAGGGGTGATAACAATGCAGCATCTTGTCGGCCTTGCGGATGGCTGAGGTGATGAAGGCAAGTTGTGGGTCCGGCGTTTTAGGGGATTTTTGAGGCGATGCAGGACGGCGCATAACGGTTCTCCGGCGCGTTTAAACAACCCCTCTAACCCCAAGTATACGCCATTGGCGTATAGTCCACCATTTCAATATTTATAAATTAAATAAAACAATATATATCAATTACTTGTTATTAATTTATAACAAAGCACATTAATAAAAATGTGGGTGTGCATGGGCTCGAACCAAAGTGAGAGCCCTCTAGAAAAATCTCGAACCAAAGTGAGAGCCCTCTAGGAAAACCTCGACCCAAGGGGGCCCCTTATGAGTTTTTTAGCTCTCGTCGAGCACACACCAGACCGGCGTATGATCCGAGGCTTTTTCCTTGCCCCGGGGGTCTTTATCTATGCCGGCATCCTTCAGGTGATCCGCGGCCTGGGGCGATAACAGCAGGTGATCAATCAGCAGGCCGTTGTTCTTTTGCCAGGCCCCACGCTGGTAATCCCAGTAGGAATATTGATGCGGCGCATGATTGAAGCTCCTGAAGGCGTCCGTCAGTCCAAGGTGTTTAAGGGCTTGAAACCGCGCCCGGCTTTCTGGCTGGGTCAGGGCATCCTTGGCGAAGGCGGCGGCATCATAAACATCGTCGTCTTTAGGGATGACGTTGTAATCGCCGCCAAACACATACGCCTCTTCTGTCTCCAAGCGGCTTTGGACGTGCGTGACCAGGCGATCCATCCAGCCCAGCTTGTACGGGAATTTCTCGGTATTGATAGGATTTCCGTTGGGCAGGTAGATGCTGGCCACGCGCAGCCAGCCATACACTGTGCCTTCCATATAGCGCGCCTGAACATCCTCCTCATCACCCGGCAGGCCGCAGGATACATCTTCGATGGGGGATTTTGAGAGGATCGCAACGCCGTTGTAGGTCTTCTGCCCGTGGGTTTCGACGTTGTAGCCCAGGTCTTCAATTTCCATGCGGGGGAAGGCTTCATCGACAGTTTTGATTTCCTGCAGCAGCACCACGTCAGGGGCGAAGTCCTTCAGCCAGGCCAAGACGTTTGGCAGACGGGCTTTCACGGAATTGACGTTCCAGGTCGCAATTTTGATCATGTTAGGCGATGCCTATCTGCTGCGAAGTGTGCTGTGAAGCGAGGGGAAGTCTGGGAAAGGTCATACCGCATTTGTCTTAGCCTAAGTGTGCACCCGGTGGAAGCGGAGCCACGTTGTAAATCTGCAACAAACAAAAAGAAACTAGGGTTATTTCTGTGATTGCGGTTTCATGAAGCTTTCCTTCCCTCACGTTTGCATGAAGACTACTGCTATCATTCTTGGGGGAGAACACATCAATGCGTTTTATATCTGCCAGAACCTTACTGCTCGGCACGGTCGCCGCAACCACCATGCTCGGCGGGCAATCTGTCGTTTCACCGGCGTCAGCCCAGCAGCTCGCTGTTGAAGAAATTGTCGTAACAGCGCGGCAACGTGAAGAGCGCTTGCAGGACATTCCGTTATCAATCGCAGCCTTCAGCGCTGCAGATATCCGCGAGCAAGGGTTCCGGGATCTTGGCGACATCGTGATGCAGACTAGTGGTGTTACATTCGACCCCCGTGCTTCCAGCGGGACCGGTGGCCGCATTAATTCACAGATTCGAATTCGCGGCGTTGCGACGGGCGGGTCACTTCCGCATATTCAACCGGTCTCACTGTTTGTTGACGGTGTTTATTCTCTGGGTGGTGCAAACGTGCTCCCCCTGAACGAGCTTGAACGCGTTGAAATCATTAAAGGCCCACAGTCTGCGTTCTTCGGCCGCAACACGTTTGCGGGTGCTATCAACTACATCACGCGCACACCCAGCCTCGAAGAATATGAGATGGTCATCGATGCGACTGCAGCCACGCGAGGAATATTCGATTTCAGCACGATCGCAAGCGCACCTCTCGTGGAAGGCAAGATGGCGGTTCAGCTTGCCGCGCGTATGTATGCACGTGGGGCCCAGTATACCGCAACTGATGGAGGCGGCTTGGGTGAAGAAGAATCTAATTCTATTAGCGGCGTCATCTATGCGGAGCCTAATGAGGATATTAAAATTAAAGCGCGCGTCTTTTACCAAGAGGATGACGATGGTCATCCGGTAAGTGCGTTTTTCCGTGCGCAAACCTTGTCGCCGACGTGTTTGGGGCAAACCCGTGACCGTCTTGACGATGATGGTAATCCTGCGACACTCACTCTTGGTGCTTACTATTGCGGTGTGGTCCCTGGTGTAGGAGAAACGGGTGCGCCGCCGGTGGACTTGAATACGAGTCTCAGACCTGGACTCTTCGCGCTTGTTCGTCCAGCTTTCGACGGTGTTAACGGCGGTTTTTTGCCCCCTGCAGCTCGTCCTGACTATCTAATCGATACGTTTGTAAATGGCCCTCCATTTGTAGAAGGTGCGCCATCTATCGATCATATGGGGCTGGTGCGGAAAACCTTCCGGACATCTCTGAATCTCGATTGGGAGTTTGCCGACGGATACAACTTCAATATGACCGGGGGCTACAATGACTCCGATCTTAACTATATTCTCGACTTTGACCGGACCCCGATTGAGAGTTGGTACACGAACGATCCGCAAGTCAGCCGAGATTACTCAGTCGAGGCACGTATTTCCTCGCCCGGCGAAGAACGGCTTCGCTGGTTGGGCGGAGCGACCTACTATAATCAGAAGTTTGTAACGTCGGGTGCCGGCGGGTTAGCAATTAATTCTTGCTTTGGCACTTGCGCTGTTGGTCCCGGATTGTTTGGTTTGCCAGCCACGGGCGGTAATCTTGCAGAGGTCTGGGGTGTGTACGGTTCAGTGTCTTACGACATCACTGAAGAACTCACTTTCGATGCTGAAGTGCGCTATCTTGAGGACGAACGTACGTCCGAAATTCGTGCCGGATCATTTGTCCAAGGTTTTGCAGCAACATATAAGCAGTGGACACCGCGTTTTATCCTGACCTATCGTCCTACCGACGAGACCACAGTTTACGCGCAAGTCTCACGCGGCAGTTTGCCAGGAGTTACCAACGGTCTGGTGGCGATTTGTTCCGACGAGACATTCCTCCAACCTTATGAAGATCCTCTAAACCCAGGCACATTTATCTCTATTTCTGAGTGTGACCAGTTGGCGCGTCAGTTCCCAAGTGGTGAATCGCAGGGGTCTACGCCGTCTCAGAAACTTGATGCGTTGGAGATCGGCTGGAAGCAGTCTGCTTTCGATAATACTTTGAACTTTAATCTAACAGGCTACTACTACACTTGGAAAAATCTACCGTCAGGTGTTCAGGTTCGCTATGTGCGTGATGCCGATGACCCGAACCTGCGTGACAGACTGCCAAATCAGTTCCCGAACACTTTAGGGGTTAGCGTTTCTGGTAAGCAGAAGCTGTGGGGCCTGGAACTTGAGAGCGGGTGGCAAGCGACTGAGAACCTCTCAATGCAGTTCAATGCCAGTTGGAACCAAAACGAGTGGAGCGAGTTCCGTTCGACGTCAGCTCCGTTCTATCCATCCAACAACTACAAGGGTCTTGAGCAGGCGCGCTACCCTGAATGGATGGGTAACTTGACGACGACGTATGAAGACATCCTCATCAATGAATGGAATTGGTACGTCCGCGGCAACGTCTCTTACATGGGCGAGCAATGGGTTGATTTCGAGAACCTAGCAAGCATCGAAGATTACTTTCTGATTGATGCCTTTTTGGGTGTCCAGCGCGAGGGCTTGAGAGTTGAAGTGTTCGTGCGCAATCTGTTCGACGATGATTCCTGGGTTAACGGCTCAAGGGGCGTCGATTTCTCGTCACAAGGCGACCTGTCCTTTAGTCTTCAGGGTATTGGCTTGGTGCCGCAACAGAAGCGGACATTTGGTATTCGTACCAACTTAGAGTTCTAGGATCCTGTCACAGGGGAGGGGATCCCTGGGCCCGAAGCCGCAAGGTTTCGGGCCCGCTTTTTATGTCCTGGAGCCTTATGGTTTCAGGACTTTTTTGTGTACTAGGCTTAACAGAGATCAGCGTTTACGATCTGAGGCATGTTGTTTCGCATTCTTGTTTGTTTGCTTGCCTTTCATGCTGGTTCTGCTGTCGCCCAAGTCGTGCGCGCCCAAGGTGATCTCTGTGAGCCTTATTCAAACGCTGTGCGATTGCGTTTCGATACTCAGTTGATCGAGCCCACCTACAATACAGACCTCTCAATTCAAGATGTACGTCAGCTCTACACGGTGCGCGGGCAGCGCATCAGCCGTGCCCATGAAAATGCCATCGGCTTGACCTACGCCGAAATTTCATTGGGGTTGTCTGCGTCCACACGCTCGTTGCCGCGCCCAGGCGGTGGCTACTGTGTCTATCTGGATGAGGTGAATGCCAAGTTTGGCCTGGATCGTCTGTCTGTCTATGTGGGGCGGGAATACCCGCGTGGCAGTTGCGAGTTTCGCACCATCCTGGATCATGAGAATGAGCATGTGGCCATCAACCTCGAGATCGTCAAGGATTATGGGCCGCGCCTGCGTCAATCCCTGGAGAATGAATTGCGACGTATTGCGCCCCTGTTTGCACCATCAGTTAATATGGGGGCAAGGCGAGCTGTTGCGGACCTGCAGCAGCGGGTTCAACCCATGATGGATGCGTTAAAGCAGGAACAGCGGCGCAGAAATGGCGCCATAGACACGGACCACAACTACGGTGCGTTGCAGGAGCTGTGTTTAGAGTGGGATCGCTATCGCGTGCGTTAGAGGGAGAACGACGTGCCGCAGCCGCAAGTAGACGTGGCGTTTGGATTACTGATCCGGAAGGACGACGCCATCATATCTTCCACATAGTCGATTTGAGATCCGCCGAGCAGATCAAGCGACATTTCATCCACCACCAGCTTCACACCATGGAATTCGTAGACTTTATCGTCGGCTGTGGTGTCGGCATCGAGACTGAAGCCGTAGGAAAAGCCAGAACACCCGCCACCAGACACGTTAAGACGCAGCATCAGGCTGTCATTGCCTTCTTCGGCAATGAGGCTCTCAACTTTCGCGGCGGCACGCTCTGTCAAAATGACGCCTGCTTCTGGGCTGATGTTATTCATAGCTGTGGGTCCATATGACCTTATAAATTCAATACTGTGTCTAATCTAGGGCTCTTACATCCAACCTTCAAGCTACAGCATTTTCACGGCTATCTTTTAAATGAATCTTTGAAAATGCTCTAAGCCTCAGATTGCTTGCAACTGTGGCCTCCGGTAGGTTGCCCGGCATGATCACGAACTTGTCCACATATCGAGACTGTATGGGGCCCGTTGCGGCGGACCCGGCGCACTCCCGGGGGCGCTTGCATCCGGAACCGGAAGCGGCAACGCGCACCGCATTCCAACGTGATCGGGACAGAATCATTCATTCCAGCGCCTTTCGCCGCCTGAAATACAAGACTCAAGTGTTTGTTTATCATGAAGGCGACAACTACCGGACACGGCTATCTCATAGCCTGGAAGTTGCTCAAATTGCCCGGTCCATCAGCCGTTTTACGGGCCTGAACGAGGATCTTGCCGAAACGCTGGCTCTGGCGCATGACCTGGGCCACACCTGCTTTGGCCATGCTGGAGAGGGCGCGCTACAAGAGTGTATGGCGCCCTTCAATGGTTTTGATCACAATGCCCAGGGGCTACGTATTTTGACCAAGCTTGAACAACGCTATCCGGGTTTTGATGGGCTCAACCTGACCTGGGAAACTTTGGAAGGTCTGGTCAAGCACAATGGACCGCTGTCGGGCGGAGGTGTGACTGAGGCTGTGCCCCTGGCCATCCTGGAATATGTCGCCGGGCACGACCTGGAGTTGGACCGGTTTGCCTCCGCTGAGGCGCAGGTCGCAGCTGTTGCTGATGATATTGCTTATAATGCCCATGACATCGACGACGGCCTTCAAGCCGGGCTGTTTTCCCTCTCTGACCTCACATCGGTCCCTCTGATTGGCCCTATTGTTGAAGATGTGGCGCACGAATATCCCGACCTGGACGACGCAAGGCGTGTCCATGAAATCGTCCGCCGGCTGATCGGTGCGATGGTGAATGACGTTATTTTTGAGTCCCAGCGTCGCATGGCAGACCTAAAACCTGAGCGGCCAGAAGACGTTCATAGTCTTAAGGCCGCGTTGGTGGGGTTCTCCGTAGATATGACGCACAACGATAAAGCCTTGAAGGGATTTCTTTTTCCCAATATGTACCGGCACCACCGCGTCACCCGGATGGCGGACCAAGCTGTACGCGTTGTTCACGACCTTTTTGAGCTCCTCCATCAGGAGCCAGATAAGCTGCCATTGGATTGGCAGGGGCAGATGGACGGTCCTCGTGGAGTAAAAACAGCGCGGCGGGTGGCGGATTACATTGCAGGCATGACCGACCGGTTTGCCTTGGCAGAACACACACGACTATTTGGCCCCGGTTTGTTGATATGAATGTTTTTGCAGAGATTAGGACGAAAATTCTGGCGGTCATCGAGGCGGAGATTTCTGCCGGTGGTTTGCCTGCCGGCTTAACGCTGGATGCCATCACGGCTGAGCCTCCGCGTGACCCCAGCCATGGCGATGTCTCTACCAACGCAGCCATGGTGCTGGCCAAACCGGCGCACATGAAACCGCGTGATGTGGCTGAAAAGATCGTCGTCCGACTCTCAGGCTTGGACGGCATCACATCGGCTGACATTGCGGGGCCTGGATTTATCAACCTCAAACTTGAGCCAAGCCTGTGGCAGTCCGTGGTCCGTGACGTTCTGAAAACCGGGATTGCTTTTGGCAGCAGTGCGTTGGGGCAGGGGCAGCCGGTGAATGTCGAGTATGTCTCTGCCAATCCCACCGGGCCGCTGCATGTGGGCCACGCCCGGGGCGCTGTCTTTGGCGACGCGCTGGCGGCGCTGTTGCAAAAAGCCGGCTATGCCGTCACCAAAGAATACTACGTCAATGATGCCGGGGCGCAGGTGGACTCCCTCGCACGCGCTGTTCACCTTAGATATCTCGTGGCGCTGGGGCATAAAACCGAGGCGGATTTTGATGCCGCGTTTGAGGCCGGTGAGGTGGAATACGCCGGTGAGTATTTGAAAGATGCCGCCTCTGCATTGGCCGCGCGCGATGGTGACAAATGGGCCGATGCATCGGAAGAGACCTGGCTGATGCCGGTCCGGGCTTTTGCCATTAAAGCTATGATGGACATGATCCGCGATGACTTAGTTGCCCTTGGCATTGAACAGAGCGTCTTCACCTCTGAGAGAGGGCTTGTTGAAGCCGGGCAGGTTGAGGCCGCGATAGCGGACTTGGAAAAAGAAGGCTTGGTTTACACCGGCGTTCTGGAGCCGCCAAAGGGGAAGGTCCCGGAAGACTGGGAACCAAGGCCGCAACTCCTGTTTAAGTCAACAGAATTTGGCGACGATATTGACCGGCCCTTCAAGAAGTCTGATGGCTCATGGACCTATTTTGCTTCAGATGTCGCCTATCATCGCGACAAGTTTGACCGTGGTTTTACAGATATGATTGATGTCTGGGGCGCAGATCACGGCGGCTATGTAAAGCGTATGCAAGCTGGCGTCAAAGCTCTCTCTCAGGGCAAAGCAGCGCTGGACGTTAAGCTTTGCCAGCTGGTCAAGTTGTTCGACAACGGCGAGCCGGTCCGTATGTCCAAGCGGGCCGGCACGTTTGTCACACTGCGCGATCTTATCGACGCCGTTGGTAAAGATGTTGTGCGCTTCATTATGCTGACCCGCAAGAATGACGCGCCGCTCGACTTCGACTTTGCCAAAGTGACTGAGAAATCTAAAGACAACCCGGTCTTTTACGTCCAATACGCCCATGCACGGATTCACTCGGTGTTCCGTCATGCCGCCGAGGCTTTGCCGGGCGTCGATATTTCAGACGGTGCCTTGGCGGGGGCTGACTTGTCCCTTTGCAGTGACGACGATGAATTGGCCGTGATGCGCATGGTGGCGTCCTGGCCGCGCATCATCGAGGCGGCAGCGATCGCTCACGAGCCACATCGTATAGCGTTCTATTTGTATGACTTAGCGTCGCAACTCCATGCCTTATGGAACCGTGGCAACGAAAATGCAGAACTGAGATTTTTATTACCGGATCAACCTGATAAGTCAGTCGCACGGCTGGCGCTTGTCCGCGCTGTTGCTGTGGTGATAGCGTCAGGTTTGGATGTGTTTGGCGTTGAGCCCGTAGAGGAGATGAGATGATGTCTCACCAGGGGCAGTTATTAAGACACCCGTTGCGTCAATCGGACGGTAAAGACGAGCGCGGGTCATTTACGGACCCGGTGTTCGACGATGACTATTACGGTCGGGACCAGGCCGGTGGTAAAGGCCGCACCATTGGTTTGGTTGTCGGTGTCGTCGTTGGCGCGATCATTGCCGGCGCGGCGGCGTGGACCGTATTTGGTCCTGGGGCAAATCAGGACACGGCACGAACACCTCTGATTGTCGCCAATCCTGAGCCCTACAAAGCCCGCCCAGAAGACCCAGGCGGAATGCAGGTCGAGAACCAAGACAAGTTGGTCTACGAGCGTGTCGGCGGTGCGACACCACCGGCAGGGGCTGAAAACATTTTACCACCCCCTGAAGCGCCCAAAGCGCCTGCCCCAGAGCCTGTGCCAGAATCTGCACCTGACACGGCACCAGAAAGTGTAACGGCTCCGATTGCGGTGCCAACGCCGTCTGCAGCCGCGCCTATTGCAGAGCCTGCGACTGTTCCGGCGGAGTCTGACTCACTGCAACCCCCTCCGCCCGCTCCTGCGGCTGAGACACCTGCTGCGCCTGTTGCAACAGCCACGCCAGCATCACCAGTAGAACCACAAGTAGAACCACAAGCAGAACCAACAACAGCCGCTTCATCATCCGCAACACGTGATCCGCTGTCGGGAGATCATCTTATTCAGATTGCAGCCTTGAGGTCAGAAGAAGCGGCCCAAGCGGAATGGCAGCGCATCAGCAGCCGCTATGCCAGTTTGCTCGCGGCATACCGGCCTGTAATCGTGCGCGCCGATCTTGGCGAGCGGGGCATTTTCTTCAGATTACGCGCAGGCCCCGTAAACGGACGCCCAGCAGCGGATGAACTATGTGCGGCTTTGGCGGCGGAAAACATCGGCTGCCTTGTCGTTCGCAATGAGTAGTCCAGTCGGCCCTATATCCGCTGCAGTCTATGGATGTTCAGGGCTCACGCTGACGGACGCAGAGCGTGTTTTTTTTAAAACGGCTAATCCGCTTGGCTTTATTCTGTTTGCCAGAAACGTTGAGTCGCCTGAGCAGGTTCGACGTCTGGTGACTGAGTTCAGGGAGAGTGTGGGCAGAAATGCCCTGGTTTTGATTGATCAGGAAGGTGGCCGCGTTCAGCGTTTAAGGCCACCTCACTGGCGATCTGCACCGCCGTTCAGAGTGTTTGGCGATGTTTATACTCAGAATCCTGAGCGCGCACTCAAGGCCCTGAGGATTAACATGCAGTTGATCGGGGCTGAACTTGCAGAATTAGGCATTGATGTCGATTGTGCGCCCTGTTTGGATGTGCCTGTACCTGGGGCCCATGATGTGATTGGCAATCGCGCGTTATCTGATGACCCCAGTGTTGTCGCCGCGATGGCAGAGGTGGCTTGTCAGGGCCTGATGGACGTTGGTGTTGTGCCCGTGATTAAGCATTTGCCTGGCCATGGTCGGGCAGGGGTCGACAGTCACGCTGCGTTGCCGGTTGTTGATACGCCGGTGATCGATCTCCAAACTTCTGATTTTGTGCCGTTTCGGGCGGTCTCAAGACTTCCTGTGACTGCAATGACTGCCCATGTGGTCTATTCCGCCCTGGATGAGTCCCAGCCTGCAACATTGTCTCAGCAGGTCATTTCTGACGTGATCCGCAAAGACTTCGGCTTTGAAGGTCTTTTGTTTAGCGATGATCTGGGGATGAAGGCTCTCAGCGGTTCGTTTGCAGATCTTGCTGACGCCTGTCTTAAAGCGGGCTGTGACGTGGCGCTTCATTGCAGCGGCGTTCTCTCAGAAATGGAAGAAATGGCTCCAGGCGTTTCTGCGCTCTCTGAGAATACACACCAGGCTGTGGAAAAGCTGGATGCTTATCGTGGTCAGCCGCAACTCAGTATTGATAAGAATACGGTCTCTTTCGAGGTCGCGTCTCTCCTAGACGCCGCAGCCTAAAGCAGAAGATATGCTCTATACAGCCTCAACCTGGATTCTGCCTGCTTTGCTGGCGATAACACTGCACGAAGCAGCGCATGGTTATGCGGCCATGTATTTTGGCGACCCAACGGCCAAGGATCAGGGCCGGGTGTCTTTAAACCCGTTTCGCCATGTTGACCCGGTTGGTACCTTTTTATTACCCGCCCTTCTCATTTTAAGCCGCGCCCCGTTTGTTTTTGGCTGGGCAAAGCCGGTTCCGGTGAACTTTGGCCGGTTAAGGAATCCACGTCGGGATATGGTCTGGGTGGCGGCGGCTGGGCCTGCGATTAATTTGTTTCTGGCGCTGCTCTCCGCACGGTTGATTTATCTGGTCCCTGAAGTGCCAGATGGTGCCGGCCAATGGACGTTCGATACATTGAGAAATAGCTTATTTCTCAATGTGATACTGTTTGTTTTTAACCTAATTCCTTTGCCGCCTTTAGATGGTGGACGGATCGCAGTCGGATTACTTCCAATACCCCTCGCACGACGCTTGGCGCAGCTAGAAAAATACGGCATGTTCCTGATCATCGGTTTGCTTCTCGGACTGCCTTGGCTGGGATCTATGATCGATGTTCCGATACGGCCTTTCGAGTGGGTGATTATGCCCATCGTAGAGGCCGTCATCACCGGAATTGCATATCTCGCTGGATTGATCTGAGGAGATCGCCCTAATCATGGACGAACGTCCACCTTTTCAAGAAGATGAGCGGTCGATAGCCGCAGAAACGGCCACCAATCCGGATGATTTGGTGTTGAACCTTGGCGGCTTTGAAGGGCCGATCGATGTTCTGTTGACGCTGGCGCGCGATCAGAAAGTGGATTTGATCCACATTTCGATTTTGGAACTGGCCGAGCAATATCTGGTTTTTGTGGATGCTGCGCGCATCCATAACCTGGAATTGGCTGCAGATTATTTGGTTATGGCGGCGTGGCTGGCCTATCTCAAATCCAAGATTCTCCTGCCGCGTGAGGAGGAAGATGAGCCCTCTGCATCAGAAATGGCCGATGCCTTGCGCTGGCAACTTCTGCGTCTGCAATCCATGCAGGAAGCGGGCAAAAAGCTCATGGAACTGCCGCGTAAGGGGCAGGCGTTCTTCACACGTGGAGATCCGGAAGGGCTGCCAGTGTCGTACACCTCAGTCTACGATATCTCACTCTACGACTTGCTCCGCGGCTATGCGCGGTCGCGTCAAGAAGGGCCGCCTAAGGCGCTGGAAATAGAACCCATTGACCTGTATTCGATTGATGATGCGATCGAACGCCTGCGCAATATCCTTCCGAATGTGCCCGACTGGACCAATCTTGCCGCCTTTCTGCCAAAAGAAGGTATGTCACCGTTTAAACGTAGATCTGCGATTAGCACCACTTTGCTGGCGATATTAGAACTGGTTCGGCAGGGTAAAGCCGACGTTCGTCAAGACGGTGGGGCATTTTCGCCAATTTTTCTGAAGCCGGCAAACCGGCCTGAACTTGTGGAGTCCGAATGACTGTTTCCGAAGCTGCATCTGATGAGAACGTGGTCGAGTTGGTTGCCAATAATGATGAACTTGAGGCAGTCATCAATGATGAACTTGAGCAGATCACCGTTGATGAAGATATGCGTCTGGTTGAGGCTCTGATTTTTGCCTCTGCAACAGCGGTGACTGAGCGCAGCATCAAGGAACGCCTTGATGAGTCTGCCGATGTGACCAGTATTCTCGGCAAGTTGAAGGCACTGTATAAAGGCCGTGGCGTCGAGTTAACCCGGGCCGGAAACCGCTGGTTTTTTAGGACAGCGCCCGATCTTGGCGATCGCTTAAAGCTAGAGAAAATGGTGCCGAGAAAGCTCACTCGTGCTGGTACTGAAACCCTGGCCATTATCGCGTATCACCAGCCAGTCACCCGCGCGGAAATTGAAGAAATCCGCGGTGTTGTGATCAGCAAGGGGACCATAGACATCCTTTTGGAAGAAGGCTGGATTAAGCCGAAAGGCCGACGTCATACACCAGGTCGTCCCGTCACATGGGGAACCTCAGACGCGTTCCTCGACCACTTTGGTCTGGAATCGCTAAATGATTTGCCGGGGATCGATGAGTTAAAAGCAGCGGGTCTGCTGGATAGTCGGCAGGGCCTTGCGGCATACAATGCCCGCGCCAATGACAGCGACACTTTACTCTTTGATACTGAGGAGTCTGACGAAATGCTTGAGCCTCTTGAGGGAGGCGACGAAACGCCATCTTCAGAAGAGGCTATGGCAGAGGATTTCGCCGAAGAGAGTGAGGAAAAGGACGCTGCCGTTGAGATCGGAGAAAATGTCGAAAACGGCATTGATGAGAGCCCTCAAGCTGCTAATGAAGAACTTCAAGATGGTTCTATTGATGAAGACGAAGATGCCGCTGAAAATGTTAGAGATACAGGCTCTGAAGCTGACAACCAGCAAGAGGATGAAGAAGCAAATCGAGGTTAATAGCTGTTGGTCGAAAGCTGGTTTCCCTTGCGAAGGGTGATATTCAGCCCTAAGTACTTGAATGAAAGTTACTTTAGCTTCGGTGCCATTGCAGCAAGCCGTAGTTTCTGCGATGATATAGCAACAACTTATGCAAAAAAGCATGGAGAATCAAAGACATGGGATCATTTAGTATTTGGCACTGGGTCGTCGTTCTTGTCGTCGTATTACTGCTCTTTGGTAAGGGTAAAATCCCGGCGCTGATGGGCGATGTGGCAAAAGGCATAAAGTCTTTCAAATCGGGCCTTAAAGACGATGATGACGAAAAAGCAGATGTAAAGAAGGCCATCGACGAAAACTCTTCGGACGATACCGCTATGGCCAAGGAGAAAGACGAAGCGTCTTCGCGCGCCTAACTTTTTAGACCTTTTGGTCACTATGCAGGCAATTTTTCTGTCGCGACGAGTAAGGTAGGAACACCGTGTTCGGAATGAGCTGGTGGGAACTTTCTATTGTGGGTTTGATGATGATCCTTGTGCTTGGGCCTAAGGAACTTCCTCATGCCATGCGCACAATGGCCCGCATGATGAGAAAAGCGCGACGGCTGGCTTCTGAATTCCAGGGCCATATGGATGATTTGGTTCGGGAAGCGGACCTAGACGACGTCAGAAAAACAGTAAATTCCATTAAAAACCATGATATCGGAGCCGCGATTAGTCAGGCCGTTGATCCAAAGGGTGAGCTTCAGTCGGACCTGAAATCGACCCTGGATGATGCCAAACAGCAGGTTTCACATATCAAAACCGAAGCCGGGCCAACCCCGGCGTCCCTGCCGGGACCGTCCAAGGTGACTCCGGCCACCACCACACCGGCCACCACCACACCGGCCCCTGCAGCTATCGAGCCGCCAGCAGCCAAAACAGAAGTGACAGCAAACACAGCGCCAGCAAACACAGCGCCAGCAAACACAGCCAAAGTTTCAGAATCTTCTGCGTCTGCGGGTAACGCCTAGCTCCCATGGCAGAGGATCCTGATTCCCATACGATGCCGTTGCTCGATCACTTGATGGAGCTACGGAACCGTCTGATCTGGACCATCCTGGGGTTTCTGATCACCTTTTTTGTGTGCTTCTATTTCGCGCAACCGATCTATGGCTTTTTGGTCAAGCCTTTGGCCGAGGTTATGTTGGAGGTCGGCGGCACCAACCGCATGATCTACACAGCACTGACGGAAGCCTTCTTTACCCAGATTAAGGTTGGCTTTTTTGCAGCGGCGTTTGTCAGCTTTCCAATTATAGCCAGCCAGCTATGGTTATTTATCGCGCCCGGGCTTTACAAGCACGAGAAGGGCGCGCTTGCGCCGTTTCTTGTGGCCAGCCCGGTCCTGTTTTTGGCCGGAGCCTCCTTCGTTTACTACTTCATCATGCCGATGGCCTGGCGTTTCTTACTGCAGTTCCAGACCGGCGCGGACGAGAGTGTGCTGCCGATTGAGCTGGAAGCCAGGGTGGGGGAATACCTTGGGCTGGTGATGAAGTTGATCCTGGCTTTTGGGATTAGCTTCCAAATGCCTGTCTTGCTGGTTCTGCTAGCCCGGGTCGGCATTGTTTCAGCAGATGGACTGGCCGAGAAACGCAAGTACGCCATTGTCGGGGTGTTTGTTTTTGCCGCCATTGTCACGCCGCCTGATGTGATCAGCCAGATCGGCTTGGCTGTACCGATGATGGTTCTTTATGAAATCAGCATCTATGCCTGCCGCATTATCGAGCGAAAACGCGAAGAGGCTTGGGCGGAAGATGCAGAAGACGATGAGTTCGAAGATACGGACTTCAACGAGGCCTGATCTCAGATAGCCCGGCGCCCGTCTGGTTATGCCATCTGGATATGCCAGTGGACGCTGCGGCTTGGGTTCCGTATAACCCGCGTCCATAATACTTCACCTCAGCGGCTAGACCTCCCATGCATGATTTAAAGTGGATTAGAGACAATCCAGAAGCCTTTGACAGCGGCCTCAAACGTCGTGGCCTAGACCCCTTGTCTGGTAATATCTTGGCGTTGGACGAGCGCAACCGTGAGGCTGTGACCAAGCTCCAAACGCTGCAAACAGAGCGCAATGAGAGTTCCAAGAAGATCGGCCAGGTCAAGAAACAGGGGGGAGACGCTTCTGAGATTATGGCCGCCGTGGCAGCACTTAAAGATGAAATGATCCGGCTGGAAGAAGAGCAGAAGCATGTTTCGGACGATCTCCGATCCCTTCTGCTTGGGATTCCAAACTTGCCGCATGATGACGTTCCAGACGGCCTAAGCGAAGACGACAACGTTGAACTGCGTAAAGTCGGAGAACCCCGCGCTTTTAACTTTGAGGTTAAAGACCACGTCGCCCTGGGTGAGGGCCTGGGTGGGATGAAATTTGATGCCGCAGCTAAAATGTCCGGCGCGCGCTTTGTGGTTTTGACGGGGCCACTGGCCAGATTAGAGCGGGCGATTGCTCAATTCATGCTGGACACGCACACAGAACAGAACGGCTATACTGAGGTTATTCCGCCGTTGTTGGTGAAAGACCCAGCTTTGATTGGCACCGGCCAACTGCCGAAATTTTCTGATGACCTTTACAAGACCCAGGATGATTTATGGTTGATCCCAACAGCCGAGGTCTCTCTAACCAATCTTGTTGCCGACAGCATTTTAACGGCCAGCGAATTGCCGCTCAGGTTTACAGCCTTCACACAATGTTTCCGCCGGGAAGCTGGCGCTGCGGGCAAAGACACCCGGGGGATGATCCGGCAACATCAGTTTGAAAAAGTCGAGCTGGTCTCGATCGTTGAGCCGGAGCAATCCGCGGATGAGCTGGACCGCATGACGGCCTGTGCTGAGGGAATTCTGCAAAAGTTGGCGCTTCCTTACAGAGTCATGGCGTTATCGACCGGTGACATGGGATTTGGAGCAAACCGGACTTATGATCTCGAAGTCTGGCTGCCTGGTCAAAATCTGTACCGCGAGATTTCATCGTGTTCGAACTGCCTGGACTTTCAGGCGCTGCGCATGGGCGCGCGCTATAAGCCGGAAGAGGGTGCCAAGGGAACGCGCCCGGTACACACCTTAAATGGCTCTGGTCTGGCCGTCGGCCGGACCCTGGTGGCTGTCTTAGAGAATTATCAACACCAAGACGGTAGCGTTCATATACCAGAGGTCCTTAAGCGTTATATGGGCGGTTTAGAGGTCATACCGCCAGTTCAGGGGTAGTTAGAGTTATGTTTACGCCGGTCGATGATCTTTCGGGCAGCAGAATACTTCTGTCCAATGACGACGGTATAGACGCACCAGGTCTGGCAATTTTAGAGAAAATAGCCCGCACGCTTACGGATGATGTCTGGGTGGTTGCGCCCGCAAGAGAGCAAAGCGGAGCCGGGCACTCCTTAACTCTGCATCACCCTTTGCGGCCCACGCAATTGGGCGAAAAACGTTTCATGATAGACGGTACGCCGACTGATTGCGTTCTGGTGGCCGCTCAACACATCATGACGGACTTTCCACCCGATTTGGTGCTGTCCGGCATCAACATGGGCGCAAACCTGGGCGAAGATGTTCATTACTCCGGCACGGTGGCTGCGGCTCTGGAAGCGACGTTGCAGGATATCCCGGCCATTGCCTTTAGCCAAATCATGAACGGCAGCCCCAACTGGGAGACAGCGGAGCATTATGCGGCCGACCTGATCCGCTCAGTTTGCAAGGCAAGTTGGGGTCGTAATACATTGATTAATATTAATTTTCCGGACTTAGCGGTTGATGATGTGAAAGGCGTTAAACTCGCCATTCAGGGCAAACACAAGCTGGGTGATGAATTGATCGTTCGCGAAGACCCCAGGGGTCGGCCCTATATCTGGATAGGCCCGCCGCGTGTGCATGACACCCAGGATGAAACCACAGACTTGAGTTTGACAGCCGCCGGGTACATTGCGGTTACGCCCCTGTCTGTGGATCTGACGGATCGCGACACCCTGTCAGCTTTGAAGCGGGTTCTCGAGTGAGCCAGGACTCCCGCCGCATTCGTTTGATCATGGACCTCCGTAATTCTGGAGTCACGGATACGGCTGTGCTTTCAGCGATGGAACGTATTCCTCGCGAAAATTTCGTGGAAGAGTCCTTTTTAGACCAAGCTTGGGCCAATCGCGCCTTACCGATTTCTTGTGGTCAGACCATAAGCCAGCCGCTTGTGGTCGGGTTAATGACGCAGGCGCTCAAACTGTCTGATCGACATAAAGTGCTTGAGATTGGAACCGGTTCTGGCTACCAGGCAGCCATTCTCTCGCGCTTGTGCCGTCGCCTTTATACGATTGAACGGCATAGTGACTTATTGGCTATCGCCGAAGAACGTTTTACAGCCATGTCTCTGCACAACATTACCACGCAGTCTGGCGACGGCTGGAAAGGCTGGCCACGACAGGCCCCCTTTGACCGCATTCTTGTGACTGCCGCTGCGCCTGTGGTGCCCCAGGACTTGGTGGCCCAATTGTCTGACAAGGGCGGCATCATGATACTGCCGGTCGGCGGTGAGTCTGCGGACGATCAAATGGTGGTCAGGGTTACTAAGAACCAAGGACGATTGGAGTCAGAGCCGCTCTTTCCAGTCAGGTTTGTGCCTTTGGTTGAAGGTGTACCCGATGGCCGCAGTCGCCGCGAGAATTGATTATCTTGCGAAAGGCGAGTTCCGTTCGTATCGTTCCCCGCCATGAGAAACGTTTTATTTAGAATCACCCAAATAGCCCTGATTTTTCTGGGATTGGTCGCTTGTGCCCCAAGTTGGACCCCGCCGCCTGGCTATCGCGGTGGCCTTCTGCTTGGTCAGGGGGTACCGGAAACCGTCACGGTTCAGCGCGGCGATAGTGTGTATCTCATTGCGCGGCGTTTTAATGTCCCGATGAAGTCCATCATTGAGCGAAACGGTCTTCAGCCGCCTTACGTTTTGTATCCCGGACAGGTTCTCAAATTAGATCAACCGAGGTTACACACCGTTCGACAGGGCGATAACTTGTATGGGATTTCACGTCAGTATGGCGTAGACATGCGGGCCTTGGCGCAAAAGAACGGACTAGTATCTCCTTATACAATTTATCCAGGACAGCAGTTGGCAATGCCTGGCAGTTCAACAGTGATTGCCAGTTCAGCATCAATGCCTACAAGCTCTTCGGGTTCATCTGATCAGTCTCGTCGTGGTCCGTCGAGCCCTGCGCCAGTGGCTTCAGCACCGCCACCCGTAGCCCCACCAGCGCCGCCCGTGCGCGCCGGCAGCCGTTTTGTTTGGCCGTTAGAAGGCAGGCTGCTCTCGAAGTTCGGTCCCAGCGGTCAGGGTCTACATAACGATGGAATCAATATTGAGACAGAGCGCGGTGCGCCGGTGCGTGCGGCCGAAAACGGTGTGGTGGCCTATTCCGGGAACGAACTCCAAGGATTTGGTAATTTACTGCTGTTAAAACATGCTGACGGTTGGATGACAGCATATGCGCACAACGACGAGTTGCTCGTCCGGCGCGGCGATACGGTTGGCCGAGGCCAGGTTATCTCCAGAGCGGGCAGCAGTGGGAATGTGCGTTCACCGCAATTACACTTTGAATTAAGGCGCGGGACAAAGGCTGTTAATCCCTTGGAATATCTTTCAACGTTTGGAAGCTAAGTGTTCGCGTCTTAACCGGCTGTGTACCGTTTGGCCTGACTTTCAGATGTTTTAGTGTCACGGTGGCAACATAGGAATTCTGGAGAGGAGGCTTCTCATGGGCAGTGGTTCAAAAGGTGTGATGTTTAATACAAGCATATCTAAGCGGACATTTTTGGCCGGCACGGCAGCAATCGCGGCTTTAAGCACTCAGACTTTTGGAATGCGCAGTGCCATGGCGCAAAACAGCGAGTGGGATCTAATTATTGTTGGTGGTGGAACCGCAGGGATGCCAGCAGCTCTATTTGCCGCAGATCGTGGAGCCAAGGTTTTGGTGATCGACAAGGCGCCACAACTCGGTGGCACCATGGACCGTTCAACCGGACAGGTCGCCGCATCAGGAACCGTCTGGCAAAAAGAACAGGGGATCGAAGATTCCCCGGACGCTCATTATGATGATGTCATGCGGATCAACCGCAATACCTCTGACCCGGCTCTGACGCGGCTGTTGGTCGATCATGCAGGCGATACCCTCAATTGGTTCGCTGCTCGGGGCTACACGATCATGGACAACCATCCGGTGATGGGTGGCGGCCATGAGCCATTCACGACGCGCCGTTATCAGTGGAGCAAGGATCGTGCGAAAGCCTTTCAAAACATCATGGACCCGATGATGGTGGAAGCGCAGGCGTCAAAAGACCTTAAAGTGCTGCTCGACACCGGTGCGGTGGATTTGATTCAAGACGAAACTGGCGCTGTGCGCGGCGTTGTCACCGAGAATGATACCGGCGAACGCGTTGATTACCGGGCCAAATTCGTGCTGCTGACCAGTGGTGGCTGCATGGCCAACCCCCGGATGTTCCAAGATCTCCATGGCGTGCCCTTATTCCGGGAGATTGCGTACCCCTTTAGTCAGGGCCAGGGTATTACGTTAGGTCTTGGCGCTGGCGGCTATGTCCGTGGAGGAGAAAAGTACGCAACACTATTTGGCACCATTTTGGAGAGTGATTATTACCCAGCACCGGCTGCTGCTGGTGCAGCTCTTGGGGTTGAGCGTCGTCCACCCTGGGAGGTTTTTGTTAATATGCATGGCGAGCGGTTCGTTCGGGAAGATCATCCTAGCGTCGCCCACCGCGAGTATGTGCTCGGTCAACAACCGGGTCACCGCCATTGGGCTGTTTTTGACCAGCAAATTCTTGATACGGCGCCGCCGCTTATCCCAAGCTGGTCTCGCGAACAGTTAGATGACGCTTTTGTTGATCATCCCATGTTTGCCAAAGCGGAGACTTTAGGCGAGTTGGGCGTCAAGTCTGGGATCAACCCTTACAATCTTGAGCGCGATATCAACGCATATAATGCAAGCCTATCGGCGGGTACGACGGACCCCATGGGCCGTGAGCACCGTCCGCTTGCGGTTGGAACAGCGCCGTATTACGCCATTCGGCTGCAGGGCTGGAACGTGATGTCCTATGCGGGATTGGGCGTTGATGCCCAGCTTCGGGTCACCCGCGAAGACGGTACGCCTATTCCTAACCTTTATGCTGCAGGTGAGGTCACTGGGAATGCAACCACTGCTGGGAATGCCTTAACCAACGGAATGGGGGTTACCCCCGCGCTGACCTTTGGTCGGTTGCTTGGTCAGCGGATGATTCCGCTTAAGGTCTAGTCTGGAAGGGTAATAGGAATACCCTGTTCACCGGCCAAATGTTGAATGAACTGCCAGGCGACCCGGCCCGAGCGGGAACCCCTCGTGACGCTCCATTCTTTTGCCTGGGCGATTAAGTCGTCTGATGCGATGTTGATCCTAAAAGCCCTCGCATATTCTGACACGATTTTGAAATAGGTGTCCTGGTCCAGGTGATGAAAACCGAGCCACAGACCAAACCGATCTGACAGGGACACTTTTTCCTCAACGGCTTCGCCTCGATGAATTGAGACCGCCTGTTCATTTTCGATCATATCCCGGGCCATCATGTGGCGACGGTTGGATGTGGCGTAGAAGACCACATTATCTGGTCGCCCTTCTAATCCGCCCTCGAGAACGGCTTTGAGCGCCTTGTATCCGTCGTCCAGGCCCTCAAACGTCAGATCATCGCAAAAAACGATAAACCTCCGGGATTGCAGGCGCACGATATCCAGTAATTTCGGAAGGGTCGGAATATCTTCCCTATGAATCTCGATCAGGACCAGTGCGTGATTTTTAGATAGCAGACTGTTTACTTCGGCATGTATGGCTTTGACGATGGAACTCTTGCCGGTGCCGCGCGCGCCCCATAGCAGCGCGTTATTGGAGGGAAGTCCCGCAGCGTGATTGTGGGTATTTTTTAAAAGTGTCTCCCGCTGGGAGTCGATGCCCTGAAGCAGCGCCAGCGGTACCCGATTCACCTTTGCAACAGGTTTGAGAGTCCCATTGTTTGGATCCCAAACAAAGGCGTCACCGTCTTGCAAGCTTTCACTTTCTTTTTTGGGCGGCGAGAGGCGGTCTAGGGCATCGGCAAGGCGCGTGATTTGGGCCAAAAGCGCGTCATCTGTCATATTTTTTACCTGATCTGCTATGAGAATCTTGTTTCTCGTGAAAACGTTACCAACTCATTTCAAGGCTGCAAGGGTCGAAGATCATTTGCATCCCTGTTGGGCGTGGGTATAGTCCCGGCAATTCAATTAAAACCGAGGGATTTCTGCATGTTAATTACTCCAGCCTACGCTCAGGCCGCCGGTGCAGCCGGTGCCGGAAGTGCATTTACGGCTTTCATTCCAATTATCCTGATTTTTGTGGTCTTTTATTTTCTGCTTATTCGCCCTCAGCAGAAGCGGATGAAAGATCATCAGGCCATGCTGAATGCTGTGCGTCGTGGTGATAAAGTTGTGACCAACGGCGGCATCGTTGGCACGGTGACGAAGGTGCTGACAGAGGAGCGTGAACTGCAAGTTGAGATCGCAGAAAATGTTCGAATCCGTGTCAAGCAAGACATGCTGTCGAGCGTTGTCAGTAAGACAGACCCGGTTCCTGCTAATGACGACAAAGATAAAGACTAGTCACTTCAAACACTGAAAAGGTCAGGAGGCATGGTGGCAATTTAAACGCTGCCCCTCTTGAAGAACTCGCATGCTGGATTTTGGCCGCGGAAAAATCATAACCGTCATTTTTGTGGTGCTCTTGGGTGCCTTCTTTGCAGTACCCAACGTGCTGCAGGGTGATCTGAAAGAAGACCTGCCGAGCTGGTGGCAACCGGTCAACTTAGGTCTTGATCTACGTGGCGGGTCATACCTGTTGATGGAAGTTGATATCAACGCGGTCCGTGAAGAGCAGTTTACCGACCTACAAGAAGCCACGCGGCAAGCTCTGAGAGACGCCAAGATTGGGTATCGTAATCTGGCGGTTAGGGAAGACGCCGTGACCGTCGCCTTGCCAGACCCTAGCCGCATAGCCGATGCGCGACGGGCCATTGCGGCAGGTTCTGAGGATGTCGAGTTCGAAAACCAAGAAGGCGGGCGTCTTCGCATCACCTTGTCCGACCAAGTGCTGTTGGACCGCCAATTGGCGGCTGTGACGCAATCCATCGAGATTGTGCGTCGGCGGGTTGATGAATTTGGAACATCGGAAGCAAGCATTCAACGTCAGGGTCAGGACCGCATTATTATTGAACTGCCGGGTATTGATAATCCTGAGCGGGTCAAAGACATCATTGGTCGGACAGCCAAGTTAAATTTCCATCTCATGGCACCTGGATATTCCGGCCCGGTCCCATCAGCCACTGATATTCCGGCAGGTGCTATGGCTGTCCCTGACGCTGCAGGGTCTGGCGGTGTTTATGTGGTTCAGCGCCGGGTGTCGGTCCCAGGAGAGATGCTGGTTGATTCCCAACCTAGTTTCCAAGAAGGACAACCCGTTGTTTCATTTAGATTCAACACCCAGGGTGGGCGACGCTTTGGGGCCATCACATCACAGAATGTAGGGCAAAACCTAGCAATTCTGCTTGATGACGAAGTGATCAGCGCGCCAAACATTCGAAGTGCGATTCCGGGTGGGAGCGGCATTATTGAGGGGGGCTTTACCGTTCAAGGCGCGCAAGACTTAGCGTTGCTGCTGCGCGCTGGTGCTTTACCTGCACCGCTTACCATTCTGGAAGAGCGCACTATTGGGCCAGGACTTGGCGCTGACTCTATCGAGGCTGGTGAATTTGCAAGTGTACTAGGGCTTATCCTGGTCGCCATCTTCATGGTGATGGTCTACGGCATGTTCGGCGCATTTTCGGTCATTGCACTGGGGGCGAACCTCCTGCTTATCTTGGGGGCGCTGAGTGCGATTGGAGCGACACTGACCTTGCCAGGCATCGCAGGAATCGTTTTGACCGTTGGTATGGCGGTCGATGCCAATGTGTTGATCTATGAACGGATGCGCGAGGAGATTAAGACCGGACGCACACTGTTCAACGCTCTAGATTCTGGTTTTAAACAAGCTTTCAAGACCATTATCGACTCAAACTTAACAACACTGATCGCGGCGATGTTGCTGTTTTGGTTCGGCAGTGGTCCGGTGAAGGGCTTTGCTGTAACGCTTGGTCTGGGCATTTTGTCAACGTTGTTTACGGCGACAATGGTTTCAAGGCTTATCATCGTATTGTGGGTGAGACGCAAGAAACCAACCACCTTACCAATGTCTCCCGGTGAGCATGCAAAAACGGGCCCGTTCAAGCCGTTAATTTTGTCTATGCCGCAGGAATTTGGCTTCGACTTCATTGGCAAGCGTTCGATTGCAATCGTGTTTTCAGCACTCCTGATTGTTGCCTCGCTAGGTTCCTTGGCGACTCAGAAACTGAATTTCGGCATCGATTTTGCTGGCGGTATCTTGATGGAAGTTCGAGCTGAGCAGCCTGTTGAAGTGAGCACTGTGCGCAACCAGGTTGGCGGGCTGGGACTTGGTGATGTGTCTATAACCACATTCGGGGATGAGGGACGTGACCTGTTGATCCGTATTCAGCGTCAAGATGGCGAAGAGGATGCTCAGACGGCTGCTCTTGCCTTGGTTCAGGAAACATTAGGCGACGGATATGAGTATCGACGCACAGAACTGGTTGGACCGAAAGTCGGTCAAGAACTGGTGGTTGATGGTGCGTTAGCTGTTGGCTTAGCGCTGCTCGCGATCTGCGTTTATATCTGGTTGCGATTTGAGTGGCAGTTCGCTGTGGGTGCCACATTGGCTTTGACCCATGATGTTATTGCTACGCTTGGCTTGTTTTCGATCTTTCAGTTGGACTTTAATCTGACCACTGTGGCAGCGGTGCTGACCATAGCTGGGTATTCCATCAATGATACTGTGGTGGCTTATGACCGTGTGCGAGAAAAGCTGAGGAAGTATAAGAAGTTAGCCTTACCGGATTTGGTGAATTTGGCGCTCAATAAAGTGTTGTCACGTACCTTGATGACAAGTTTCACGACCCTCTTGGCTGTAACGGCGCTCTCCATATTCGGTGGCGAGGTTCTGCGGGGATTCAGTACGGCTTTGATGTGGGGCGTTATTATCGGAACCTATTCATCGATTTATGTGGCCATGCCTGTGCTGATCTACTTTGATCTGCGACATGAAGACCTCGATGGCAGTACAGACCGCAATCTGTCCCAGGTGCCAGAAAGCGAACGAGCCTAACCTCTTTATGCAGTTTTAAAACTGAGCGCTGTCATGGACCTAACACGCATGGAGCCGACGGACCGTCAGCATATTCAGAAGTACAGCGCTGATGGTTTTACCGTTTCTGGTGTTGTGTTTCCTGGCGCTGTCTTGGTGTTCTCACAAGAATCTCTAAGCTGGCCTGTCACCTCATTCGATGCCCTGACTCTCGGTGACTTTGAGCCGATCATGGCTCATTCTGGTCAGATTGATCTCTGTTTGCTGGGCTGTGGAGACCGTATGGCTATGGTGCCAGCGGATATCCGGGAAGCTGTTCGTCGGCTAGGGATCGGTATTGAACCTATGGATACGGGGGCCGCTTGCCGCACCTTTAATGTTCTACTGGCCGAAGGACGAGCGGTTATGGCGGCTTTGATTCCGCCCACATCAGGCCCGTATGCGAGATAAAAAAAGGGACCGGCAAGCCGGTCCCTTTCCTCATAATATCTAAGTGTTGCTAGAACACGAAGTTCTGTGCGGCAACCATGCAGAACAACATTGGGATTGAAAGCAATGTGTTGGTGCGTGAGAACAGCATTGCCGTCCGTGCGGCCTTTGCTTTGGTTTCTGCATCAACTTCAACCATCCCAAGAGCTTTCTTTTGGTTTGGCCAAATTACAAACCAAACGTTGAACCACATGATGGCTCCAAGCCACATGCCAATTCCGATGATTGTTGACTCACCACTTACCATAATCGCGTCAATGAGGTAGCCACTGATCATGGCCAGGATGAGGCCGGTAATGATGGTGGCCATTGCACCCCAGCGGAACCAGAATAGGGCAGCTGGTGCAATAACCTTGCCAATGGCTGGTTTTTGCTCATCTGGAATGTTCGGCATATTCGGAATTTGTACGAAGTTAAAATACCAAAGTAAGCCGATCCACATGATGCCACTCAAAACGTGGAGCCAGCGGAAAAGGAATTGCCAGAAGATAATATCTGGCGTGGTGTATCCGTTGAGTAGAAAGACCAGGATTGTCAGTATGAAACCGGCAATAATTGTCTTGGGCAATGATTGAAGAATAGAAGCCATCTGTCTCCCCTTATGTTGTGATAGACGGACGCAACCGTCCTACAGATTTGTCGTCCAACCTTATCTTACTGATTTTTGCCATCTCCGCAACGAAGACCGAAAGCGAATCAAGGGTTTAGTGGCCCTTAGCGGCTAGCTCCGCGGCCCTAAATCCACTCTTAATTGCACTCTCTAACGTGCACGGCAGTCCGGTATTGACCCAGTCTCCAGCGAGAAAGACGTTTTTAAGACTGGTTTCTGCGCTTGGCCGATGTTTGACGAAGGCGGCATCCTGAATTGGTGTTGCGCGCCGTTCGATAATGATGCGCCCCAGGGGGAGAGGTTCATTTGCGATGTTTAAGGACTTTTGTGCGTCCGCCCATAGGGTCTCAGCAATGTCTTCCTGTGATTGAGCGGCGAGTGCGGTATCGCCACTCACCGTGACGCTTACCAAATTTGGCCGAGTGAAAACCCATTGTGCACATCCCCGGATGACTCCGGTCATACTTGTAGCTTTTTCCCCTGTATCAAAGTGAAAATGGGCGTTCACGATGGGAGACGGTGAAGGTGAAAAACGTTGTGGCAGAAAGCACTGAACGGCGGGTGACCAGGGTGTGATGGCAAGGATGACTGTGTCTTCGGGTTTCAGACTGACTGCTAATCCGCGAAATTCAAGGTGTTCTGCCCGAGTCCCGCCTCTCACTCTGAGTAGGGGGGACCCGAACAAGACTGCCATTCCCAACTTTTCGAGACGCGTTAGGGCGGGGCTGACGAAGGTCTGGCCTAAGGTCGATCTCGGGATATAGGTGCGCAATCCTCCAGTTGGCGACAAAAGTATATTACTTAGCGAACGACCGAGGAGATGGGCGGATGCCGATGAAGACGGCGCATTCATAACTGCGGTCGACAAGGGCTCCCAAAAGTTACGCCATCCATTTCCAGTCTGAGGCAGGCAGTCAGCAACGCTTTTTGCCGGTCCTGCAAATATTAAAATAAGGCCGCGCAGGTAGTCCCAGGCTGAGGTGTCACGCGCTCTGCGTGACGGACTAAAAATCCAATTGGGCAAGCGATTTGCGCCTGGCTGAAGTGTCCACCGATCATTAGTTGTTAGGTCAACAAATGGAATATGGCCTGACGTATGGACAGGCACCAATTCATCTTCCGCACCAATAAGGTCAAGATATTTAAACACATTCGGATTTCCGCCGAGCACGGCGTGGCTGCCGTTGTCGATTGTCTGATCAAGGGATGCGTCAAAGAAAGACCGGCACCGTCCGCCGGCGTGCTTCGTCGCTTCATAGACGACGACTTTTTTGCCGGCCTTTGCCAGCGAGACCGCCGCCGCCAACCCGGCAAGTCCAGCGCCAACAATATGCGTTGTGCCCGTCATCGCGCACTCAGGTATGCACGGCAGAGTGTTGTGACTTTTTGTATGCGCGTAAGTCGAATGCGCGCCCCCTGTCTTCCTAGGCCATATCGAAGAATTTTATCGAACAGGGCTTCATAGGATCGAAGCATAATCCATGCTGGGCGCGCTGACTTTGGCGGATTGTGAGACCAAAGTTTCTTTGCTGTGGCGAAGTGATTTTGAATGCGCGCAGCAATAAGACTGCAAGCCTTTGGAAAACTGGGATGCCGGATGACGTCCATAGGCTTTCGCTCAGTGATACCTGCAGCGACTAAAGCCTCATTGGGAACGTAAAGGCGTCCATTTTCCGCATCTTCTTCCAAATCCCTTAGAATATTTGTTAATTGCAGGGCTTGTCCTGTGGCATGGGCGAAGGCGGCAGACTCTGGTCCACGCCAACCCCAAATCTGTAAGCAAAGGACCCCGACCGCCGTTGCGACTTGATCTGCATAGGCCGTCAGTTCTGCCCATGTTGGCGCGACTATAGGTCCGTTTGCATCGGCTTCCATCCCATCGATTAACGCAATAAGAGAATCCTTGGAGAGATGGCAGCGCTGGATTACGTCCATTAATCCAAGGACCAGTGGGTCCTTCTTGGGCAATTCGTCTTGGTCTTTGCTGAAGCTTTTCTCGACAACCATCCGCCACTCATCCAGGGCAGAAAGTTTAGCAGTCTTACTTAAACATCCATCGGCAATGTCATCCAGCGCTTTGCTATAGGCATAAAGTGCGAATAACGCTTGGCGACGAGATTTAGACTGCAGGAGCATGGGCCAATAGAACGAACTTCTGGCCGTGCGGACGCGTTTGGCAATTTCTGCATGGGCCAAGTCTAAGTTCACAGTCGCAGAAACCTTTTTACGCCAGCGCCACCAGCCAGCATCCAGTCTCCCTTGGTGAGGGACACTTTGGCGGCGATGGGGTCGTTATGCCGAAGGCGATACGACAGTTGGCGCGCAAGTTTAATACAGATGGCGGCTTCGGCTGCCAGTCCTCGATGGCGCAGAGCGATAGGTAGTTCCAGAGCGCGTTCGAGCAGAATGTCGGTGTGATCGAGCATGCGGTCCAGTGTGGTCCGCAGTCCAGCAGTTATGGACGGCTTTTCTAGATCATTTGCTGAGGTGCCGTCTGTGGTCATCCAATCGTTCGGAAGATAAAGGCGCCTGAGACTGGTCCAATCTTGCTTTGCATCTTGGATATGATTGGTGATTTGCAGGGCGCTGCAAAGTGCATCACTGCTGGCTGTATCGATCTCTTCGCCATGTAACGCGATGAGGAACCGACCGACAGGGCAAGCAGAAAAGCGGCAATAGTTTAGCAAGTCACCCCAGGTACGGCAGGGCTTATTTAGCGCATCGTGTTTGAATGCCTCTAACAAATCAGTCGCCAGGTTGCAGTCCAGGCCACGGTTTTCTATGTGATCTTTTAGATGATTTGCGCTGTTCAAATCCTCTTGTTGATCAGGGCTGGGAGCTGTTACTGGATTGGCTTTGCTTCGAAACACCTGTTCCATTGCGGTCAAACGGGCCATTTTTTCTGCGGCCTCAATGGTCGGGGAGTCAGCAATATCATCCGCCCGGCGAGCGAAACGATAATAGGCGTGCACGTCTGTTCTCAGGTCCTTGGGGATGAGCAGGCTGCCGACCGGGAAGTTCTCTGTCTGTCGTGTTTTAGTTTGGGCCATGGATGCGTTGTAGACGAAGGTGAGCCTGTAGTGTAGGCGAGGATATGAGCAGGGAATAGAGATCGATGCCAGCGACCAAGACACTTTCTTACTGTGCGCAACTTGTAGAGCGCCATAACCGCGATAGATTCCTGACGGCCTTATTTGCCCCGATCACTGTGCGGGAGCGCTTAATGACGCTCTATGCCTTTAATGTGGAGATAGCGCGCATCCGCGAAACCGTGACCGAGCCCATGATCGGCCAGATGCGTCTGCAGTGGTGGCGGGACACCTTGACGGCCATTTCAGAGGGAAAAGGACCGCCAAAGGGGCACCCTGTCGCGGAATCCTTGGCGGACTTAGTTGAGGGGATGAAGCTCTCTGCCACTTACTTTCATGATTTATTGGCAGCCCGGGAACAGGATATGGCGGATGAGCCGCCCGGCACCCTCGATGATCTGGTGGAGTATTGCCGGGGAACGTCTGCAACTCTGTCCCACTTGGCGCTGGAAGCGCTGGACGTGAAGGATGAAAAAACCCACTTTGCGGCAGAAAATGTTGGTATTGCCTGGGCGCTAACGGGCATAGCGCGCGCCGTTCATTTTTATGCGGCGGCGGGACGGACCTTTTTACCAGGAGAAGCCTTAACAGCGCATGGTTTGGCCATCCAGGACCTGCAAGACCCGAAGACCTTTGGCCCGGCCCAGGGTATCATACGTGATATTTGCGCACTGGCCCATCATCACCTGCAGATCGCGCGTGAGAAAAGCCGGGCGATTGATTTGCGCGGTCTACCGGTTTTATTACCCGCGACGATTTCAACGGCTTATCTGAAGACCTTGAAAGACGCGGAATACAAGATTGCCGATCCTCGCGTGGCATTACAAAAGGCGCCGGTCGCAAGGCTGTGGTGGAATGCGTGGCGGAAAACTTACTGAGCGTTATTCGGCAGCTTCTGCTGGAATATTCAACCAGGATTGCAGATCTCTTTTCCCTCGGGCGGCATAAGCACCCTTACGATCCCGCCCTTTAAGTTTGCGTCCGTTTTCTTTTAGTCCTTCGGTTCCTTCCAGATCGGGGAACAAACCAAAATTGATGTTCATGGGTTGATACGTCTCTTCCAAAGCGCCGCCTGTGATATGCCCTTTTAGAGCCCCAAGCGCGGTTGTCAGGGGCGGAGGGGTAAAGGTTTGCCCTAACCGTTCGGCGGCGGCAAAGCGTCCGACCAAAAGACCGACCGCCGCACTCTCGATATACCCTTCGCACCCGGTAATTTGGCCGGCGAAACGAATACGGGGCATGGCCTTGAGACGAAAGGTATCGTCCAACAGGCGCGGTGCATTGAGGAAGGTGTTGCGGTGGATGCCACCCAGGCGGACAAACTCAGCTTTCTCTAGCCCGGGGATAGACTGGAAAACCTCTTTCTGCGCGCCATACTTCAACTTCGTCTGGAAGCCGACCATGTTATAGAGCGTGCCGAGGGCATTATCCTGACGCAGCTGAACGACGGCCCAGGCTTTTACATCGGGTTGGTGAGGATTGGTCAGGCCCACTGGCTTCATCGGGCCATAACGCAGTGTTTCACGGCCGCGCTCCGCCATTACCTCAATGGGCAGGCAACCTTCAAAGTAGGGTGTGTCTTTTTCCCATTCTTTAAATTCGGTCTTTTCACCTTCGATCAGAGCGTCGAGGAAAGTGTTGTATTGCGCCTGATCCATCGGACAGTTGATGTAATCAGAGCCTTCGCCTTTATCGTAGCGGGATTGAAACCAAGCTTTCTCAAAGTCGATGCTATCCTTGGTGACGATGGGTGCGATAGCATCGAAAAAGGCGAGAGAGTCTTCCCCGGTCAGACCACAGATCGCCTCACTTAAGGCTGGTGAGGTGAGGGGGCCGGTGGCGATAATAACACTGTCCCAGTCTTCAGGCGGGAGGCCAGCAATCTCTTCTCTGGCGATGGTGATCAGGGGGCTATTCTCAATTGCCCGGTGCACGGCCTCAGAAAAGCCGTCACGATCAACCGCAAGGGCAGAGCCTGCCGGGACTTTATGGGTATCTCCGCACTTCAAAATCAAGGACTCGAGTGCCCGCAGTTCGTGGTGGAGCAGCCCCACCGCGTTGAAGTCAGAGTCGTCTGATCGAAATGAATTAGAGCAGACCAATTCTGCCAGGCGATCTGAGGAATGGGCATCGGTCATGCGTACAGGCCGCATTTCGTGCAGGACAACCGGAATGCCGGCTTGAGCAATCTGCCAAGCGGCTTCAGAGCCTGCGAGACCGCCGCCAACAATATGAATCGGTTTTGGATTTTCTATCATGCTGTGGGGGATAGCGGGGTCCGGGACGTCTGTCCAGAGTCTTCAATAGTACTCAACAGTCGAGGACTCGGGTGTTAGTATGTACGGGCGCATTGTGAAGGATTAGGAATGTCAGATCAGAATTTTTATGTGGTTGGCGGGGAGTATGCCGATACGTCCTTTGAACAGATTGTCGGCGGCGGAGAGCCAGAAGTCCATGGCCCATTTCCAGAGCGGCAGGCTAAGGAGTTTTGGCGCTCTATTACGGGCAAGACGATCGACAATGCGATGGTCCGGTATGTCCTTAAAGCCGAGGATGAAATCAATGGCAAGGTCTATTGGGTTGTGGGTGGAGAATATGCCGACACAAAGTTTGAGGATCTGGCACTTGGTCAAGACTTAGAAGTTTTTGGGCCCTTTGAAAAATGGGAAGCTCTAGGGTTTTGGCGTGGCATCACGTCTAAATCCGTCGATAACGCACTCATACGCTATGACATTCGCAAGCATTGGAAAGACGCGTAAGATTGGCCTAATCAAAATTGATCAGACAACTTTAATTCGGTTTCCTAACAAGCTTTAGCTCAGTTACCCGACAAGACCAATGACCGCGCCTGTCATACCCGTTGCTAGGTTGCCAGCAAGCCAAGCTTTCATGCCTAAGCCCAATGCATCGCTTTTGCGATCCGGTGCGAGTGTGGCAATGACGGAAACCAGCATCCCAACGCTGGCGAGGTTGGCAAATCCGCACAGCGCGTAAGTCATGATCAACGTTGAGCGGGTCGAAAGGAGTTCGGGCTCTAAACCTGCGAGGGCCTGGTAAGCGACAAACTCATTGAGAACAGCTTTGGTGCCCATCAACTGCCCTGCGACGAGTGCTTCGCTTGGCGGAATGCCGAACAGGATAACAAGGGGGGAAAAGACCCAACCAAAGATGCGATCAACCGTCAGCGTTGTGCCCCGAACATCTGGAAAAATGCCTAACATCTGATTGGCTAGAGAAACAAAAGCAAACACCACAATGAGAATGGCGATAATGGCCAGAAACAGTTTTAGACCGTCCATTGTACCCTGAACAATCGCATCCATACTGCTGTCATAGGACAGCGTTGACATGTCATCATTTAGAGTCTCAGTAGACGCAACACTTGGAACCATCACACGTGCGATCAGTAGCGCGGCGGGGAGCGAGATCACAGAGGCGGTGATAATATGGCTCGTGGCACCTGGTACAATTGGCTCCAAGATTGTTGCGTAAAGGACTAACACGACGCCTGAGACTGTGGCTAATCCCGCGGTCATGACCATGAACAAATCCGCGCGGCTCAAGGATTTCAAAACGCCCCGGATGAAAAGCGGCGCTTCGACTACGCCAAAAAATAAGTTTGAGGCTGCGCCTAAGCCTGCCCCACCGCTGATGCCAAGGCTTTTGCGCAGTGCCGCAGACAACCAGAGAATGAGGGTGGGCAACACCTTCCAATGCCAGAGCAAGGCGGCCAAAGCTGAAGTCACGATCACGATGGGAAGGATTTGAAAGGCGACCACAACAGAGGTGCCATCTCCCGGGAGCGGGAAAGGCGCGGGGCCACCACCAACGTAGCCAAACACGAAGGCAGAGCCATCTCGTGCGGCCTGTTCCAGGGCTGCGACTCCTTTGCTGAGAAAGCCAAGCACAGACCATATGATCGGGACGTTGAGAATGATCAGAGCGAGCCCGATTTGTATGGCGAGGGCTGTGAAGACCCATTTCCAGGCGACGCCCTTGCGGTCTTCACTGAATAGCCAGGCGAGCGCGATCAGGCCGCCAAGTCCTGAAAGGCTGTGCAGCCAGTTTATCAGCACCTAAGAGTTACTCCCTAGCTGAGTGCCCAACCATGCTTTGAATAGCGGCGCTTCAGCATGCCATCGAACCCAAGCCAGTGTCCTGAAGGGTAGATGATGAAAATAATATTGAGAATGAAGAATGGCAGAAGCGATGCATCGTAATAACCACCAATGGCGAGATTAAACAGAATGAAAAATCCACCGATACTTGAGAGGCGAGTTGCGATGCCAAGAATTAAGCCAAGGCCGACGATAACTTCACCCACCGTGACAATCCAAGATATCAACGGATAAAGCGGCAGGGCGAATTCGGTTAAGTAGCTATATGCAAAAGAGGAGGGGTTTAATTCTGTCAGTCGTTGTAAAAAAACAGCTTCAAGAAGATCTGTGGTGAGCCAGCCCTTGATGATTTTATTTACACCTGCGAGCAGGAAGAAGAGGCCGAATAGAAAACGGAAAAGAATGTTCAAGATAATCCCGGTAAACCTTAGAGGGTTTTGTTTGATCCAGGACCTCGACCAAGAAAACTCATTCTGGGTTTTAATCACTTCATCTGTCATTGGGTTGCATCCCCCATATTTGCTTTTATTTGCCAAGGGGCGGCATCTTCGATTGCTTTCATGGATTCGGGAATGCCGAGGCGAACACATTGCCCCAGTGTCGTATTGTCCAGAGCGAACCAGGTGTTTGTATCGCGGTCAATCCAAGTGCCACCAATTTCTATCTTGGCCTCTGCGACATCCAGGTAAGCCTCTGCTGGCATCATGCTCTCTGCGGAACCATCAGGATTAAAGGTGTAAATGGCTGCGGGCCTGCCTTCGTTTGTAATCGGCGCAAACCATTTTGCAAAATAGAACCAGATGGTCGCGATCTGTCCCCAGAAGGTCTTGTTTTTGAAATAGTAGAGCTTCGAGCTGATTTCTTGGTCTGCATTCGGAGTGCAACGAACATAGGCTTCGCACATGGTGCATAGTTCGCCAAACTGGCTCATCAGAAGAGGGTAATCACCCCAATCTGGTGTGGCCAGAGGGTCTGATGGTTGTTGAGCAACGGCGATAGAGGCCGGTGAATATAACAACACAGACGCTGCAAACGTCCAAGCTGTGATCGTACGAGTCCAACAGGTCATGGCTCAGTCCTCCTCCCACCCTTATAGTGCAATGATCAATCTGTTTTGAGAAGAGGAAGGATACCCCCGATGGCTCTGCTTTGGAAAGCGACTGCTATGCAGACAAATAACGTGATCGTTAACGCGGCTAAAACCCGTGAAGACGCGATGGCGATTGTGAATAAGAGCATTGATCGTTGGGAAGAGCTAATCATGTGGGCCGCGGGACGTGGTGGTGGCATGAAAAACCTGGTCGTTTTCCCTGAGTTTAATTTGCAAGGGTTTCCTTTGGGCGAAACGGCAGATGAATGGATTGAAAAAGCCTGCTTCCAAATCCCAGGCTGTGCCCCGGTGGAACGCCTGCAAAAAATTGCCCAGAAATTCGGAATCTACCTCGGCGCCAATGCGTATGAAGCACCGCCAGAGTGGCCAGGCCGCTATTTCAACTGTTCCTTCCTGATTGATCCATCGGGTGAGGTGATCCTCAAGTATAGACGCGTCTCAACGGCCCAAGCCGCATCGCCCCACGATGTACTCGACGAATATCTCGATAAACACGGGATTGAAGGCTTATGGCCTGTCGCCAAGACCGAAATCGGCAATATTGCGATGATGCCCTGTGGGGAAATTCTGTGGCCTGAAACAGCGCGCTGCCTCATGCTGCGTGGGGCTGAAGTGATTTTGCATCCGACCTCTGATCATGGATGCTCCGATAAAATGGCCTGGGAGTCCTCCAAACGAGTGAGGGCGGCCGAGAACATGGTTTATTTTGTATCCGCAAATGCGGGTAAGATTATTGGCTCTCCCCCAAATGATACCCACGCCGGTAATTCAAAAATTATCGATTTCCAAGGCCAGTTGATGGTCGAAAGCGGTGTCGCGGGCGAAAGCATTAATGCCTCGGCGGTGATTGATATGGATGCTTTGCGCCGGGCACGCTGTACGCCGACAGGTCCGTTCGGCGTGAACCGCCTCGCGCGTCTCAGAGCGGAAGCGTATGCGCCTGTGTTTAATGAGGCGGCGTTTTATCCGGTCAATTTGTGGGCCGACAAACCCATGGACTCGAAACAACGCATTCAGGATGCGCTGATTGAGGTTATCAAAAAGAAGGTCGATGACGGTATTCTTAATCCACCGTCCAAAGGCCAAGCCCTTGAAGGTTACGATCTGTGGGGCAGTTGAGCAGCACCAAACGTAATCAGTTGGGAGAGCGATGATGAAGAGACGCACGTTACTTGGCGGATTAGCAGCAACGACGCTATCCGCTTCACTTGTTCGCCCGTCCAGAGCTTCTGAAGTGCTACCAATAAAGTTAAACCCAGCGGATCGGTCTCATCTTGGGTTACTGCAGAAAAAGCTCATTTATGCGATGGACGACCGCCCCCTGATTTGGTGGATCCGCGGCAATAAGTATGGCTCGATCAACGGTGAGTTAACGCCACTGTGGACTCTGAATGTCATTCTCTTCAAGTCTGTGAAACATAATCAAGACGGCAGTTTTGATGCTAAGTCTATGGAGGTTGTTTATAAGACTGATGTTGAAACGGATGAGCCTTTAACGACTTGGCGTAACCCCTACAACGGTGAGGTTTATGAGGAAGAGCCGGTGATTATGGGGCCTCTGACCCGCCGGTTTACCGATGAAGGTGCTGTCAGTCAGTCTGCTCTACCCGGGGCGGAAATTCTAAGAAGAGGAGCTTTAGGGCCTGCAGAGGTTGCGGGCGACGATGTCTGGCTCTTATCCGATTCACATGTGCTTGTGGATCGTCCGGGGCAGCAACAGTTTAGAGCAAATGATCTTTCTACTTATCACGGCAAGGTCTCGGACGTTTTAAATCCTGACGTGGTGAGTGCGCCGGCCACAATTACGGTTCACATCGTTCAAAGCTGGCATCCGTGGATGAACATGGGGGACCGGGAAGGCACATTGATCACCCGGATCAGTGGGGCGAAGTGCTTTGATGTCGACGATATTCACCCGCGTATATTGTCGCTCTTGAAGGTAAATCACCCTGCGGTCGCGAAGGACTTTATAGCCCGCTTGGAAGGACCGCCCGAAGCTTTCGACCGTTAGGTGAGGTCAGACAATTCAATTTTGAAATAAAATTATAGGCGGAGTTAACGGACTGTTTACTTTCGCCACGCAGGCTCCTGAACGTGAGGTATCGTTTTCTTTTGGGAGCTAAAGTCATGTTGGATCGTTTCAACAGCGAAGATGGCCCGGGACGGGCATACGTCGATATTGACGCCACCTTGGATAGCTTTGATTTTGACGATGAAATCAAACTTGAAGCTGAAGACTTCAACTATGCGCTGGGTCGGCCAGTCGATCTCGACCTAGACCTTGATCTCGACTTAGAAGACTAATTCAAACGTGCAAAAGCGGACCCTTTTCAGGGTCCGCTTGGTTGCTCACGCGAGGTATTGGTTAGGCTGCAGCCCTACGCAGGTCTGGCTGAGTTGTCGGTTTTCTACGGCGTTTGCGGTGACGCTTTTGTTGATCAGCGCCGTCACTTTTTCCCTTATTGAAACCATCACTTTTGCCATCTCCCTTACCAGCGGCATGCCATGGCTTTTTATCGCCATAAGGCTTCCGGTCACCGGATTTTTGCTCATCGGGGCGACGACCATTCGGTCCCTTAGGCCCACGATGGGGCTTTTTCTTGGCGTGAAACGGTTTTCCGTCTCTTTGACTGTTTGATCTTTGGTTCTGAACGATGTCGTCTTCCGGGCTCACGTCACGGGGCGCAATATGCTGTGGCTTGGGCCGTTGCTTCGGAGTAGGTGCAACTTCGCTCGAAAGTTTCTGGTTAATGGTGCGCTCAATCGCGCGCAGCAAATGCCGTTCACTGCCATCAACAAGGGAGATGGCGATACCATCAGCCCCGGCGCGGCCGGTGCGGCCAATGCGGTGCACATAGGCATCAGGTTGGTCCGGCATGTCGTAGTTGATGACATGAGTCACATCGTCGATATCGAGACCACGTGCGGCAACGTCTGTTGCCACGAGCACTTGCAAATGACCCTTCTGGAACGCTTCCAGTGCTTTCTTACGGGCATTCATGGATTTGTTGCCGTGGATGGCCATGGCTTTAACGCCACTTTTGTGAAGCTGTGCATCAAGCCGGTTGGCACCGTGTTTCGTACGGGTAAATACCATGGCTTTGTAGATGCCGTTGTCGAGCAGCTCGAGCAGCGTGCCAACTTTGTTGGCCCGGTCGACGAACATGATTTTTTGCTCAACGGTTTCCGCTGTCGTGGACTCAGGGGCGACATCGACACGGGCTGGATTACGCAATAACGATTTGGCCAGCTTGGCAATGCGCGGTTCCATGGTCGCGGAGAACATCAGCGTTTGGCGGATTTCCGGCACTTTGGCCGCAATTTTACGAATGTCTGGGATAAAGCCCATATCGAGCATGCGGTCGGCTTCATCAAGCACGAAGGCTTCGACTTCATCGAGGCAGACGCGGCCCTGGTTCATCAGGTCGAGTAAACGGCCAGGGGTGGCGACAAGCACATCAACACCGCGTGCCATGGCTTTGATCTGGCCTTGAGAACTAACACCGCCAAAGATTGTGGTGCGGCGCAGGTTCAGAAAACGGCCATAGGAGCCAAAGGACTCATGAATTTGGGTCGCCAGTTCCCGGGTGGGGCTGAGCACCAGAATGCGCGCGCATTTTGATGAAACGGCGGTGGGGTTGTCATACAGACGCTGGAGCAGCGGCAGCGCAAAGGCTGCGGTTTTGCCAGTGCCGGTTTGGGCGCAGCCAATCAGATCGCGGCCTTGCAGCAGCATTGGGATGGCTTGAGCCTGAATAGGGGTTGGAGTTGTGTAGCCGTCCGCCGCGATGGCGCGTTGTAACGGCTCAACTAACGGAAGATCGGAAAACGATTTAATAGGTGATGTCAAAACAATAACTTTCTATGTGTTTTGGCCCGTACCGCCTTCCGCCGGACAGACCATGAAGTGATAGGTGACCTGATTTGAATCGCGCGCACACGCGAACACACCGGCGAAGCCGGGCATCAAGGTGAGCGCCATAAAAACAGCGTCATCTTCTATCGGATTGTGGTGATAGTGCGGGTCAACCAAGTGTGGGACCAACGCTGGCAAAAACAAGCCGACTGGAAGGATGGCCGTTATATGAGTGGTTTCCGCATGAAAGTCAATGAATGACTGTGCAGTGCACAAAAAACATTAAACAGGCAGTGCACAAAAAACATTAAACAGGCAGTGCAACAAAACTGTTAAAGCGGCGAGAGGTCTCGGGCGATGCGCAGACCCACTCTGGCGCTGCGCAGCCAGAAGGGGGCCCAATCCCTTTTGGCCGGCCGAACATACCAGGATTTGGCTTGCCAGGCTCCCCCCCGGATGAGTCGTTCATCACAGTTTTCAAAAGCTTCACTGCCATCCTCTGGAACCGTGTACATGCAGCCCTCGACCCATTCCCAAGCGTTGCCAATGATGTCGTGGACACCATACCCGTTGGCCGGAAAGCTGCCGACGGGTGCTGTCAGGGCAAAACCATCGCGGCAAGGAAAGACATAGTTTTCCGGATCGCCGGCATCAATTTTCAAAATGTCTGCGGCGTCTAAATCGGTGACGTTGGCATAGGCGCAGGCCGCGCTGACATCTTCACCGTTGGGCCAGGGGCGCATGCTTTGAGTGGAGTCACGGGCGATCAGTTCCCATTCGATATCGGTTAGCAGGCGATAGGACTGTCCGGTTTGCTGTGAAAGCCAGTCAACATAGGCACTGGCATCGGTGAAACTGACACACACAACGGGATGATCAAAGCCTTGTTCAAAACCGGGATTATCCCAGGACCAAATGGTGTCTCGCGCCCCCCAGACGTTGTCTTCGAAGTTCCAGGTGATGCATTCCCAGTCTGGATCATAACCGGCATCCGCAACGAAAGCTGCGAACTGCGCGCGGCTGACTTCATGAATTGAGACCGCGAAGGCATTGGTTACCGTCACTTCTTTTTGAGGTGTTTCGTTGCGGGCATCGCGCTCGGGTGTGCCGATGCTGACCGCCTGGCCGGGAGGCGAGCCTTTAGTGTAACTGCCGGGCGGGATAACGATCATCTCGGGACAGTTGGCACAGTCACGAAATACCGTCCCAGGCACAGATTGAGCGTGAACAGCATCAAACGCCCCACCGGAAAGCGTTGTAAAAAGGCACAGGGCCAGAAGTGATCGGAACATAAGTATCTCCAGGTGATCTAAGGATGTTGGCTAGAGAAAGACGGGGGCGTCAAGATCCCCAGACTCGCTTTTTGGTCAGAGTGTATTTCGGTTCGAGATTTACGTTGGTGGGCTCTCACCTTGATTCGAGAACTATTGTTTGTGGGCTCGTCCGTGGAACGAGCCCATGCACGACTGGTTCCAATCATTCGAGGCCATGCACGTATGATCGGAGGAACGAGCCCATGGAACCGCCTCGACGCCCCCCCTTGGAACGAGCCCATGCATGCAAGGTCTTCTGGGCCTAAAACCTCTTAAAGCCCCTGTTCATAAGAGTTAGACTTATGTCTAGATTGACAAATACAAAATAAATTGTTATTATTTTCGTCTTATATGGAGCTTTTGCACTCTTAGGTATTACCACCTAAGATGGAAATTATAGTCCTTTAAGTCCTTCAATACTGGCTGGCCGGGAGGGACTATGATCCGCAGAACTTTCGCCGTTTTTCTTCTCTTCCGGTTTCGGTAACTCATGTCCAAAGTCACCTCTGAACGCTGTCGCGCCTTTCTGAAACATTGGGAGTCTCTGCGCGACGGGGGCCTGTTGCCAAGCATACAAGCCTTTCTGGAGAACCCGGCCCCAGAGTTTCAGCCCAACGTGATGCTGACCGACATTGTTGGAACGTCGCGTATGCCGATCCGATTGTTCGGCACGGCCCTGGTTGATCTGTTTCGCTCTGATCAGACCGGCAACGATGTGTTGCAGGCGTTTACCATTCCGCGCAGCACAAGCAGCTTTCTGGAACTTTCTAAGGTTCTGCTGGCGCACCCCTGCGGCACCTACAACATGAAGACGGCCTCAACCGCAAAAGGGAAAACGATTGATATCGAGTCCATTTCTCTGCCGTTGCAATCGGGCACCAGCAGTCCCCCGTGCATTGTTGGTTTTCATCGCTGCATTTCTGAACTCGATGATGATGATTATGTCTATCAACTCACCGGGTATACGGAGAGCAGTTGGATTGATATTGGGGCAGGGGTTCCGGCTATAGAAATGGCGCCCAAGCCCTTCGATGAGCAAGTTGAAGTGGTTGCGCCGCGCGATATGTTCAAAACTTTTGAAGATCATTGGCGGCTGATGCAGGTAGACAAGGGTGTTCCACGACTGTCGACATTTTTGAACCGCCCAATTTCGAGCCTGCAGCCACACGTGAACATTGTCGATGCGATCTCGCCCAGCGACATCAGAAGCCGTCTGATTGGAACCGCTCTGGCTGAGAATTTCGGCACGGACCCGACCGGTGAAAACATTCTCGATTTTATGTCAGCGTCAGATGGCCAAATATTGTCTGACCTGGTGTTTAAGATGATCGCGCAACCTTGTGGCGTTGAAATGAAAGGTCAGGTTGTTTCGGCCAGTGGGGCTCTGATGCGGTCGCGCAGTTTAGGATTTCCCCTAAGGCGGAATACGCCAGATGCGCAATGCATTGTGTGGTTAAATCAGATCGACAAAGCCTATGGATACGGTGAAGAAACCGCGCAGATTGGGGGCCTAGAACTTGTCCGCTGGATTGATGTCGGGTCGGGCGTGCCGGTCCGCCCGAAGTGAGTTTGGGGCCTGAAGTGCTTTTAAAAGCCCTTTCACTACACTAAACTAAGCCTTAATATTTCAAGGGGCATTAAATGTGATGCAACTTCCCTAACATTGGAGACGAACCATGCGGAAACCCGTTGTATCTATTTCCTTTACGTCCATTTCCTTTGCATCCTTCTCAATGTTGGTTTTTCTGGTCCTGCCGTTCACTGCCAATGCTCAAGGCATGAGCCTGGAAGAGGCGATTAAAAAACACAGCGGTCATTCAGTTGAGTGGTTGTCTGAGGCCACAGGCGCTTCAGAAGACGAAGTAACGGCGGCCTTGCTGGCCAACTACCGGGTGCCGATTGATGCGGATAAGTTTGACGAAGTCTGGGGAAAATTAACCGAGTGGGAGAACCCGCTGTTCATTACCATTGTTGCTGGAACGGTGATTGAAGTGCACTCCAAAATTCCCATGGGAGAATATTCGCAAGGGTTTTATAATCTGAACAGCATGGAGGGCCTGAGCGGACATTTTCAGCCCAAGAATATGGAAGCAATTTACATCATCGAAGAGCCGTCCCGCGAAGGTGGCGTCAGCCGCCAAGTGGCGTTCTACGATAAAGACGGTCAACGTATTTTCGGTATTTTTGTGAACCGCTTGGCCAGTGGCGGCGAGCATGATGCCGCGACCCTGGCGCAGTTCCAGGCCATGAACGCCTATTACAAAGAACAGGCGGGCGGTTAACGTCTCGAATACGGGCAGTCCAAAATTGCGACAGAATACGTCTGAGCGTTGGGGCACAGTCTCCATCACCCTGCACTGGATGTTCGCCGCCCTGGTGGCGGTGCAGGTGCCGATTGGGTTCTGGTTGTCTCGCGCGGCACCGCAGGCGCGCATCACTGGCGATGACTGGCTGTTGCTGTGGCTGGAACAAATCCATCACAGCATGGGCTTTGTGATTCTGTTTGTGGCCGCCGTGCGTATGTCGTGGCGGTTATCGCACATCAGCCCCGATGCGCCACCCGCACCGGCGTATCAAACAGCACTGGCGCATCTGACTCACATTACGCTGTATGCTTTGATGATTGTATTTCCGCTGTCGGGCTGGGCGGGCTCAAGTTTGATCGGCAGCGAACAGTTTCCCGTGCCGATTAACTTCTTCGGCCTGGAAATGGTTGGACTGGATTTTCTACGGTCGCTCGATCCGCCGTTTAATACCTTCCGCCTGTACCGCGACATCCACATTTACTGTTGGTATGTGGGCGGCTTTGTTTTGGGCCTGCACGTGCTGGCGGCGCTGTATCACCACTTTGTTGTCAAAGACAATGTGCTGCACCGGATGTTGCCGTTGGTGAAGAAGAGGGGGCGCTAATTTTCTTATAGCTAATAGATTGAGGCAGTGAGGGTGAATGAACGACTCAAAGCTTGATCCGGTCCGCAGGGCTTATGCCAAACAGATTCTAGCTGAAGCTGGTGTCAGCGATAGAAGTCTTGAGCAAGCATTCGCCACGCTCCGTCGGGAAGATTTTGTTGGGCCAGGTCCATGGAAACTTTTTAGATTTCCTGATGGCTATTATGAAACGCCTTCAGATGATCCTGTTTATCTGTATCAAGATAAGCTGTGCGCATTAAACTCGGATAAAGGCTTAAACAATGGGCAACCTTCTTTCCTCTGTTTTCTCATTTCGTTAGGACGGCTGAATCCTGGTGACAGGGTTGTCCACGTTGGAGCAGGTGTCGGCTATTATACGGCAATCATGGCTGAAGTGGTGGGCAATACTGGGCATGTCTGCGCCGTTGAGTTTGAGAAAGATTTAGCAAGCCGTGCGAAAAATAATCTTGCAGGTTATTGCTATGTAGATGTGATGCAGGGGGATGGATCTTTGATCGCTTTTGACCCGGCAGATGTTATTCTCGTGAATGCTGGAGCGACCCGACCGGCAAATGTCTGGCTGGACGCACTCAAAGATGGTGGACGTCTTGTGCTGCCGTTGACTGTAAGTTTCACAACCGATGACGGTCACGCGATGACAAAAGGCGCAATATTTTTAATTCAAAGAAACGGAAAATATTTTTCTGCGACATGGGTGTCTCCCACCCAAATTTATCCATGCATGGGTCTGCGCGATGCAGAGTCTGAGGCGGCTTTGGTGGCAGGTTTTAAAGGTGGTGGCTGGAAAAACGTGAGACGTTTGCATCGTTCCGATGATATTCCAAAAGACGAATGTTGGGTGAAAACGACTGATTGGTCGCTGACGTATCATTAGAATCAAGAAAGTAACCTAAATGCTACGTGTGTCGGAATTTGGAGATTGTCCATGGGGGCGTGGTGACTGACGAGAAAGTGTGTGAGAGCCCTCGCTTTGCTAGATATAAGTCTGATGTAGTTTCCTGAATTAAATCCTCTTCACAAAGGCGAGTGCTAGTTGAAATCCGTACGGTTATGCCGTACAGTTAATTCTATGAATATCCGGTCGGTTCGCCATAAGGCATTGCTGCGGTTTCTTGAAACGGATGACGCACGTGGTTTGCCGTCCGATCATGTTCCAAGGCTCCGCAATATAATATCCGTGCTGTTGTCAGCCCCGGATATGGGAGCCGTTGCCGGTCCTCCGGGGTGGCGCATCCATCAGCTCAAGGGAGTCAGAGCCGGTGCGTGGTCGATTTCAGTGTCAGGAAATTGGCGTCTGACCTTTCGACTGAACGAGCAAGACATACACGATCTGGATTATGAGGATTATCACTGATGACTATAACACCCAGCAGCATAGGTATGCGGCCCAGTCATCCCGGCGAATTTATTCGGGCAGAGATCATGGAAGAACTCAATTTGTCAGTCGCGAAAACGGCAGAAGTTTTAGGTGTGCGTCGGGCAACGGTTTCTGATTTGGTGAATGAGAAAGCCGCGCTTTCACCTGAGATGGCCTTGCGGCTTGAAAAAGCCTTTGGCTTGAATATGGAGACGATGCTGCGTATGCAGGCGCTATTTGACAGTCATGCCATGCGATCCCGCGCGGATGAGATTAGCGTCGCCCCTTACCAAAAAGCGGTTGGGGAATGATCAGGACGTTTTAGTGTGATCGTATTCACTATTGAGCAGCTAGCGATTGCCCACATCCGTCAATGCTGCAAGCACCTTGAAGAGTCAAAATCAAATAAAGTGCGTTTATTGTATGCAGCGTCTACCGCACATCTTGCTCTGCATACAGTTCTAATGATTTCTGCGTATTCAGAATCTGATACATCGGTACTCGATAAAAGATCGAGAAAAAGGGTTGAGGCCGACCCGCATATTGTTCACGAGGGCGTCCGTGTAAAAGTGTTTAGTCTTCTACTTGAAGATTTTCTCGCAGAGGATGGTAAAAATCATAGCGATTTGAAGGCAAAGATGCGGGCTGTTAGAGAAACAATCACAGACCTAAGCAGTATAAGGAATCAACTGGAGCATCCAGTACCGGGCGTTAACGGATTCACACAAAGATTGATTGTTGATTCTATAGAAATAGTCGCACTTCTCATTGCTGATTTTTTGTCTGAGTTATCGCTGGATAATGCGTCTATCAAAAACTGTGCCGATGACAGCAAAGAAACAATTGAAGCAATAGTTCGCTTGTGTAGGAGTATCCGGAAAGATATTGGACCGGAAGTCATATAAGAAAATAACTTTTGTCTAGGAAACAGACGTTATTCCAACTCCCGCGCTACCCGAAAGCCGAAAAGGTGGTAGGACGTGGCCTCGGGGTCACGGCCACGGAAGCTGGGGTGCTGGCGGATGACACGGCTGCGCCAACTGCCACTGCGCACCGCGCGCTTATCGCAGGGGCCATCGACTTCAACCGCACTGCCATCAACCGGCGTTGCGGGGTAATCTTCGAGCGAGCAATCCTGCACCCATTCCCAGACATTGCCGATGGTATCGTAGAGGCCAAATCCGTTGGGTTTGAATTGCCCGACCGGGGCGACCAAAGCGTAGCCGTCTGAGCAGGTGGCGGCCATAGACATGTCGGTGCCACTGCCGGCAATGAGGGCGGGATCGGCGGCGGCGGTTCGATCGAGCACGTTGCCGTACTCACAGATTTGGTTTTCGTCTTCGCCCCAGAACCAGGTGCTGGTGACGCCACCACGGGCGACGTATTCCCACTCGGCTTCGGACAGCAGACGATACATCTCGCCGGTTTCAGCACTGAGCCAGTTCACATAAGCGACGGCTTCGGTCCAGTAGACACAAACTACGGGGTCGTTGTCGGCGACCGGGCGGCCGTAGTCCGGGTCTTCCCAGGTGAAGCCCATCTGACGGCGTTCGCCACCCCAGACGCGGCAGTCAGAAGCCTCGTGCCCTGTGGCGTCGACAAAGGCGCGCCATTCGGCGGTGGTGACTTCGTATTTGCCAGCGGCGAAGGGCTCGGCAAGGGTGACGGTCCGAATGGGGCCGCGGGTGCGTGGTATGTCGCCGCGCATGACGTCGGTTTCGTCTGAGCCCATTTGGAACGTGCCAGGCGGAATAACCACCATTTGGGGACAGGTGGCGCAGTCTGAAAATTCAGCACCGGGAGCCAGGGATTGGGCGAACGCCAGAGATGGCATCAAAAACAACAGAGCGATGATGAGACGAGTCATAGGAAATCCCCCGATGAATAATTGCTCTGGAGCCTAGCGCAGAAATGGCTGCAGCGCCTATGCCTTATCATATTGCTTAATCGCCGGACGGACATTCACGGTCGCATGCAAGGCATAGAAGAATGAACATATAGCCGCCAGCCGAGTGAGCTTACAGGACATGGTTTGTTTATGGACTGGCGACCCATTACACTGTCGCCCTAAAATTGGGAGGAGAAAATTTATGGCTGTAAAGTTGTCTCATTCTGCGCTTGGTGCATGGTTTGCTTTGGGGCTCGCTGCTGGTGTCGTGGCCCCTGTGAAAGCTGAAGACGCCGTGCACCCCGGCACGAATTTTAAAGACTGTGAGCACTGCCCAGAGATGGTGGTGCTCCCCGCAGGGTCTTTTGTGATGGGCTCGAGCCCGGATGAGACGACCATGGCCAAGGTGCGGCATCAGGATGCAGGGCGGGAATGGCCCCAGCGCACGGTGACGCTGTCTCAACCGTTTGCGATCGGGAAATACGAGGTCACCATTGGCGAGTGGCGTGCGTTTGTGGAGGCGACCCATCGCCCAGACCCTCAGAGTTGCACGACCTGGACGGAATCCACCAACACCTGGGGTGTGGTTGAAGGCGCGTCCTGGCACAATGCGGGATTTTATCAGGGAGAAGATCACCCCGCAGGCTGTTTAGACTTGCAGGATGTGCGCGACTACAGCACGTGGCTATCCGAGCTGACAGGCGATCGCTATCGCTTGCCCACCGAAGCGGAATGGGAATATGCCGCGCGCGGTGGCACGGCCACGCTGAACACCTGGGGCGATACCATGGAGGATATGTGCCGCTTTACCAACACATCTGACCTGACCCGGGCGGACGTGCATGGCGGTTTTGTCGAAAACCCGACGCGTTATTTCAACTGCCGGGATGGTTTTGTGTACACGTCGCCCGTGGGCGCGTTTCCGCCCAATGCCTATGGCCTGCACGACATGGTCGGCAACATCTGGGAATGGGTCGAGGACTGCTTCATTGTTGGTTATGAGGGGGCGCCGACCGATGGCTCAGCGCGGTATGACGCCAATAATTGTGACCGGCTGATTGTGCGTGGGGGCGGATGGTACGCCCGCAACTGGTTTATGCGTCCGGCGGGCCGCAGCCGGGAATATCCGGATTACCGTGCGACGACGTTGGGCGTGCGTTTGGTGAAAGAGTTGGATTAACGCCGTCTCATGTTAACGTCGCCTTACGTTAAAGAGCGGTATGCGGCCAAATTTTTTGGAAAGCTCAGTCTGTCCCACATAGTCTGACGCAAACCGCTCATTCGCACGCAGGGCTAACAAGGCTGCGAAGGGCTCGCTGATGTAAATCGTGCCGGGCACGGCGACAGGCTCGATGCGGGCCGCGATGGTGATATGCGTGCCAAAAAAACTGTCCGCATGCAGGAAAGGGTCAGCATAGGGCGAGACGGGCCCATAGTGGCCGCCGATCCGCAAAGCCAGGTGGCTTGGCAATCCAGCAGCTTCTAAGTCGATTGCCTCAAAAGCGTTCAATAGGGCAAGTGCAGCTTCGGCGGCATCCTCAACTTGTGGATAAACATAGTGCAGACCGTCGCCCCACGTGTTGACTAAATCTGGCGGAACCGGAAGAGCCTCGTTCGCGGCCGCAAGTGGCGTGAGGATTGAGTGCACAAAGGGGCCGATGTGTTGCTCTTTGATTTTGCTGAACCCGCGCACATCGGCAAACAGCATTGCTTTGAGGAGACGCGGCATGGCGATGGTCGTCGCTGCTGTTTCCGGGTGTGCCTTAGAGGCGCTCGTCTTACGTCTCAGGGCGACCGGGAAGTCGATCAGGGTTTGCGGCAGGCCAAAGGACCGGCCACGCACAACATCGGCTCCAGTGCCAGCGCGTCCCTGCGTTTCGACACCATCCCAGGCAACCAATTGTGCGGCTGATGTTGTCAGGCGACCGGCATGGGCAATGGCCAACCCCATAGCGAATTCAGAGGAAAACGCGAAGACGGACTCATCTTTAATATTTGATTCCAGAGTGGCGAAGCGCAGCGAGGTGGCCTGATCGCGGCAGGCCCGATAGCGCTGCTCCCAGGATGGACCGAAGGGGCGTACGGATTGATCAAGGAATTCCTCTTCGAGCAGAGGCAATACCACGTGCAATTCCGCGCCATGGGTCAGCAGGGCCTCGGCCATCAGGATATCACACCCAGCCGCCAGGGCCCCGAAGCCTGCGCCGGGGTTTAAGGCCGTTACCGCGCCGGTGAGCGCTGTGGTGAGCGCAGCGACTTCAGAGTCAGGGGCGACATCATCGAACATGTGTCCACAATAGTGCAGGGCAATGGGAGGCCGGTAAGGCGCTAGCCAATCGGGTGATCTGTTCTGGACAGTGCAAATCAGATCGAACTGGCGCAGGGTCGTGGCGTGCGCGGTGTAGTTTTTTGGGTCTTGGGCCAGCGCTTTTCCGAGCGCCGTAGAAGACTTTTCAATGTCATCTAACAACAGCAACGCTTCTGCTTTGGTGGCATAGGCGTAATAGGCACCCTCGGCCGTTGATTCATCTGTCGGGACCAGTGTTTCGAGAATTTCTTTGGCAATGGTTGTGGCTGTGGCGTTATCGCCAGCGGCACAAGCCATGGTCGCGGTGTTGATGCCTGGGTAGGGCGCACCGTGCAAAGCGTAAGCTTCACCATAACGGGTTTGAGACTGTAGGGCGTAGCGCTGCCGCGCGTGCCGGTCCGCAGAGGACTGACTGAGGTCTTTTAAGAGCCGTCCGCCGAGAGAGATGATTTGGTCATCATCGGCAATTTGATTGAGCCCAAGCCGCTCATATTCTTGGAGCGCGCGCGCTGTTGCTCCGGCCCGTGCTAAAACCAGCACCGCACGGTAGCGGAAAACCCGATTGTCTGGGTCTTCCGCCAAACCGTCCATGAGGATGTCATAGGCCTTGAGCAGGTCACCGCTTTTTTCAGCAGTGCGGGATGTGCTTAGAATCGTACTGGACACGCGTTGCGTTCAAACTTCTGAGCACACAATAAATTTTCAATTGATAGGGCCATAATTTTTTTGTGCCTTGATCTTGAAAGTTCCTGAAAGCTTAAAAGGTGTGTGCTCATTTTGCTGGTGTTTAATAGCGCAGTCGACCGCCGCCATGGCCGGGGTGAAAAGGCGCCTGTGGAAAGTCTGCTTTAATTTCAGGAGGGTCGGCGGGGTCTGGGTCTGCATTTGGATCCCGATTAACGACAATACTGAAAACCACATTCTCGGTCGGCGCTGTGCCAAAATCGATAACGATCTTTTTGCCATTTGGTTTAGTGGCAACGGCATTGGCATAATGTCCAGAGTAGTTGCCTCCCAGATTGGACTCATAGTCCCATGATGCGCCGACAAATACATAATCGGGATCAGCCATCTTAAAGACGACCCTTTTTTGTTTTTTGCATTTGTAGCATGGCATGATTCCATCCATATGTTCCGGCGACAATATGGGCAGATATGCACCGCCTTCATCTTCAACAAAGACAAATATCTTTTTAGCCATATCCTTAAGTCCTTTTTTAAGTGGATCAATGCAGACTGCTTTATTATTCGTTGCCTGTCATTTCGGCAGAAATGTTTACGGAATTACTTTTTGCTAAAGTGTGCTTTGATAAGTTAAGTGCTTCTTCGCTCCAACTTTGGTTGGTTTTATCAAAGGCGATTAAGCTTTTGATTCTGGTTTGGGCTTCCTCGATATAAGAAAATGCTGCGATTGAACTCTCGATACTTATTTCAGTTTCATAGAGCAGTCGCAGGGCTTTCACCAAGTCGAATTCAAAATGTTTGTCTGCCGGGTAGGCTTCATGAAACTGCCTAAACTCGTCCACGTTCTTTCGTCGAAGAGCCAAAGCATCCCTTGTCTGACCTATTGCCTCATAGGCATCAGCAAGCCATCTGTTCGTATAAGCGCGGTCTAACGCGACGTCTTCATTACCAGGTACGAGTGCATCCAAATTTTGAAAATAGGATTGCGCCAATCTAAATTGATCAATCGCATCTTCGGTTTGTCCTAATTTTGTTAGGACTGCGCCATAGCTGTAGGCAGAGCGACTGGCGTTGGTGAGATAGGTCATGTTTTTGGGTTCTAAATCCGCGAGTTCTTTGGTGATGTTGAGGTAACTCCACATTGATATCGCTGCGTTTTGGTAGTCACCTTGGGCGTATTCTATTTGTCCGAGCCAGAATTTGCTCTGAGCGTGTTCACTTTTCCGCTCATGGCTATCTGGAGCCCGTGCCACCAGTTCCGCCGTGATTGTGTGCGCTTCAGCTGCATCCTTTCGCGCGGCTACGTTGTCTCCCAATTGAAAACGAGTGTTTGCGGCAAAGTGCAAAGCTCTTGCCCACCGCCCAAGTGTATCATCGGGCGCGCTGTGTAGGTTTTGGCTTTCATAGTATGCGACAGTTTTATCGATCACTTTTTCAAAGGCATCGAGGCGGCCCACTTCCTCAAGTGGGTGCCTTAAGTCTTCGATCATAAATTCAACCAACCCCTCCGCACTTACCCGTCTATCTTCGGCGAGATTTTGCGCTGTAATGGCCTGATAGGTGAGGGCGCTCATCACCATCATGCCGACAACGGAGGCTGCGGCGAGGCAGGTGAGGCGGTGTTGCCGACGTTGATTTTCACGCTGAACCAAATCGTCAAGTTTAACGCCGAGCAGTCCGGCAATGATTTTGAGTTTGGCGAGGCGCTTTCCGTCGGCATGCGGCCTGAGGTCTGCGGCAATGGGTTCCGCTGGATCATCGGACAGCGTGCCATCGGCTTTGACCTGAAAGCGAAGCGCTGGGGCAAAGCACTCCTGATCCCCCTGACTGGGTTTTAGGCTGCCAAAAGGTTCCCCATCTACAATGATGCAGATGATGCTGGCTTCACCCTTCAACCGTTTAAAGTTGATGATCTCCTGATTGACCCATTGGGACTTGGCCGAGGAGGGGGAACACAACACCACAAGAAACTGTGTGGCTTTGAGGGCTTCATTGATTTCGCCCGACAGATCAGCGGAGACGGGCAAGTCGTCACGGTCACGGAAAACCTTGCCAATCCGGGCGGTGACAGGGCCAAACGCGGTTTCCTGACCGATCAGATGTTTTGGAACGCGATAGGTTTCCAAGGCGCGGTGAAGCCAAGCTGCCCATCGTTTGTCGCGATGGCTATAGCTAATGAAAGCCCTGAAGTGTTGGTTCCCAGACGTCACGTTGACGTCTCCCCCAATTTATCCCACTCGCATCACTGCAATATTGATACTGGCGTCCGCGCGATGATCTCGTTAATAGAGTTTTCTGGGCGGCTGTATCGTATTGCTATACCTAAATTTGACTGGTTTTGGCTCGCTACACAAGGCAAGCTAGATTTATTATCGCACTTCGTTGAATATTATAGGTAGAGCAGTAAACAGATCAGTTAACGTTTCTATGGCGCAACTCATTTTCCAGATATGGGACTATAACGCATGAGCACGTCGAGCATGTTGTCCAGTAAAACCTACCAGAAGGTTTTAAACCGTGAGTCTTTTGGGCCTGATTCGGTCATTTTTAAAGAGGGCGATCATGGCAACAAGGCTTATGTGATTACCCGCGGCAAAGTCGATATCGTTACCAAAACCGTCGATGGAAAGTACAAGAAGCTCCGGGAACTCAAGGAAGGCGAGCTGTTCGGCGAGATGAGCTTGCTCAACGGAGACCGCCGCTCGGCTCACGCCTTGACCAAAGAGGGCTGCGAAGTGCTGATTATCAGCCAAGCGGTGCTGAAGGAAAAGCTGGACGCTGCGGACCCGTTTCTGAAATTCTGGATTGAGTTTCTGAGCGAGCGGATGCTGGACGTCTCAAAACGGGTGAAGTGATCGCGGCGGTTGACCGCCACGCCCTGACCGCCACATCATGACGACCTCACTTTAACCACTATGTGTTGATCTATTGCCAGGGGCGCGGTAAACGCCCTGCATCACGTATCAACTCTTAGGCATCACGCGAATGGCCAAAAAGCCCCGTAAACAGAAGAGTGCAAGCTCGAGAACGCCAACCCAGAAGGTTGATGCGCCAATTGAGGAAACGTCCTCGATTCCACGGCCTGCGGTGCTGATTATCATTGGTATTGTGTTGTTGATGCTGGGTCTTACCGTTGGGGTCGTGATTGACGTGGTCAGTCGTCCTGACCCCGTTCCAGTTCAAACACAGCCACAAGGGCCTGCGCGGCCAGACCCGAATGTTGCACCACCGCGCATCGACGTGCCCAAGCAACAGTCCTTCTTTGATCGCCCTGAGGAAGACGCGCTTTCAGAAGCGGAAACTGTGGGTATGGACGCCGTACCAGCTTTAGCGCCGCTCGCACTGAATGCCGCGCCCGTTGATGTGCCGTTGGATTGGCCTGTGGTTGCGATCGTGATTGATGACATGGGGCTGGATAAAGCGCGGTCAGAAAAGATGGTTGCCACAGTTGGCCCCCTGACGTTGTCTTATCTGACCTATGCGGATGATCTGAATGGTCAAGCGCAGGACGCTATCGACGCGGGTCATGAAGTGATGGCGCATATTCCTATGGAGCCAGTGGGCGCTGCCGATCCAGGGCCGGGGGCGCTGATGACTGACGCCAGTCCCGCAGATTTGCGTGAACAGTTGGACCGGTTCCTCAACGGGTGGACAGGATATGTGGGCATTAACAATCATATGGGCAGCAAGCTGACGGCAAACCGCGCGGCTATGGACGTGGTGATGCTAGAACTCAAAGAACGGGGGTTGATGTGGCTGGATTCACGCACCGTTGCCACCACCGTTGGGGAAGAGTCAGCCGCCGCCATGGGTGTGCCTCATCTTGGCCGTGATGTATTTTTAGACAACGAAGACGATGTGACAGCGATTGCCAAGCAACTGTCTGAGGTTGAAGCGGTGGCGCGCCGCCAGGGCTATGCGATTGCCATTGGCCATCCCAGGGACGCAACGCGTCAAGCCCTGGAAGCCTGGCTGGCGACACTCGAGGCAAAGCAAATTGGGCTGGTACCGATTACGGAAGTGCTAAGACGTCAAGCTGCAAAAAATAGACTTGCCGGACGGGGATAAACGCACTCGACTTTGGTTGCGTCGTTATCCGTTCCCGCCGTTATCCGTTGCCACCATAGCGACCGGCTTCATCCGCCGCGCGGAGTAAGGCCATCGCTTTGTTCTGGCTTTCCTGGAATTCATATTCCGGGTCTGAGTCCGCAACAATGCCACCGCCAGCCTGGGCAATGAGTTCACCATCTTTGACCAACGCCGTGCGCAGGGCGATGCAGGTGTCGAGGTCGCCATTGGCGGCGATGTAGCCGATGGCACCACCGTAAAAGCTACGCCGTTCCGGTTCTAATTCATCAATGATTTCCATCGCGCGGACCTTGGGCGCGCCAGAGACCGTGCCCGCTGGGAAGCCCGCCATAAGCGCATCCATGGCGTCATAGTCGGGGCTCAACATGCCGTCGACGTTGGACACAATGTGCATGACATGGCTGTAGTATTCGATGACCATTTGTTCGGTCACTTTAACGGTACCGGTTTTGGTGACGCGACCGACATCGTTGCGGCCGAGGTCCAGCAGCATCAGGTGCTCGGACAGTTCTTTAGGGTCGTGCAGCAAATCGCGGGCGTGCTGTTCATCTTCAGCTTTGGTCGCGCCGCGTGGACGCGTGCCAGCGATGGGCCGGATCGTCACTTTACCATCACGCACACGGACCAGAATTTCCGGACTGGAACCGACGATGGCAAAGCCGTCAAAGTTTAAATAGAATAGAAACGGTGACGGGTTTAATCGTCGCAACGCGCGGTACAAAGAAAACGCCGGGTATGCAAAGGGCCGCCGCAAACGTTGTGACGGGACCACCTGAAAGATATCACCGGCCAGGATGTACTCTTTGGCTTTCTCGACCATCTGATGATAGCCCGTGCGACCGACATTGGAGACCGCTTCAACCATATCATCGGCCTGACTGGCCCCGGAAATTGGACGCCGGGGCAGGGGGCGATCAAGCGCGTCTATTACGGATTTTAATCTGCTCTGGGCGGCAGCGTAGGCTTGTTTGGCAGAGATATCTGCCGCCGGGCGGACCGGGGTGACAATTGTCATGGTGTCGGCAATGTTGTCGAAAATGACCATCGCTGTTGGCCGCATGAATAGACCTTCCGGAATGCCAATCGTATCAGGATTGTCATCCGGAATGTCTTCGATCAAACGAATGGTGTCGTAGCCCATATACCCAATGAGACCAGCGGCCATGGGCGGAAGTTCTGGCGGTAAGTCGATGCGCGATTCGTCGACCAGTGCGCGCAGAGAGTCGAGCGTCTGTGTGTCTGCTTTTTCATAGCTTGTATGCGCGCCGGTTGGATCGCGACTGATCTCAGCGGTCTGGCCGTTGCAGCGCCAGACCAGGTCTGGTTTTAAGGAGATAAAGGAATAGCGCCCACGGGTTGCGCCGCCTTCGACGGACTCAAGCAGGGACACAAAGTTCTCTTCTGTGCCGAGTTTAATGGCGGCAGAGACCGGCGTGTCTAAGTCAGCGACCAGCGAGGTCCAGGCAACTTGGGCTTTGCCTGAAGCATAGGTTTGGCTAAAGGCAGGAAGAGGTGGAAAAACATCCATGGCACAGTTACCGGTTCACACCCTTATTGCTCGGGGGTGAGTTGATTGACGGCCTCGCGGTTGAGGACAACATCAAACTCCCGGGTAATGGATTGTGTGAAGCCTGCAATCAGATCATCCGCGAGCGCATTTTTGACGGCTGTGACCACCTGCTGTCTGACTTCTGCCAAGTCGGTTTCATCCGGCGGCAGAATTTCTTTTAAACGCGCAATCACATAGCCAGCCGCAACCCGGGCTTCGACAACGTCGCCAATATTCGCCTGGAACATCAGGTCCATCAGGGCTGGGCTTACCAGACGCGCTGCGACAATATTGTCGATCCGCAGGCTGTTCCCGAAGCGGGTGACCGGACCGAGGTTCGCGAACTCGACATCGCTTGAGGTTTCTGCAATCGCTGGAAAATCACTGCCAGGGCCGATGTCGTTGATCAGTTCCAGCGCTTTGGCTTGAGTGGCCGCCGAGCGGGTTTGTGCTTCCCACAGCGCGCGCACATCCGCTTCAACCAGGGCGTAAGGCTTGGGTGCAGGCTCAGTGATTGAGATGACACGCAGGATATAAGCGTAGTCGTTGGTTTCAACCAGTTGAGATTCCAACCCTGGCTGAGTGGCAAAGGCCAGCCGCAGGAAGCGTTCGCGCTCGACAGGGAACGTTAAACGAGACCCATTGCTGTCGCGTCCATCGCGATCAACGTTTTCAAAGTAGATCCGCGTGTATCCTGGTGTCTGAGCGATCTCTTCCATGGAAATACCGCCCGCAAGCTGATCTTCAAGAAAGATGGTCGCTTCGTAGATTTCGTCGAAGGCCCGGTCAGAGATGATAAATTCGACAATGTCGTCTCGCACGACAGGAAGGGCGCTGATGCTGCCGACAGTAAGGTCTGTGACTTCAAACAAGTGCCAGCCAAAATCAGACTGTACAGGTTCTGTAATGCCTTTCTGGGTGAGGTCAAAAATGGCTGAAAGATCAAAGCCTAAGTTATCATTGGCCTTGAGTTCTCCTAAGTCGATCGGGGCACCCATGCCTGTGCGCTCACCCAGTTCAACAAGAGAATCTGACCCTTCAAGGGAGTCGTAAGCGGATTGCGCATCCAGTTCCGTGGGGAAAATAATCTGCCGAACGGTGCGGGTGGCCTGAGTGCGGTAACGGTCTATATTCTGGTCGTAGAAGGTCTGAATTTCTGCGTCAGTAATGCTGTCCTCTGGGACGAGGTCTCTTGGCCGGATGACGATGGCTTCGACACTGCGTGATTCAGGGGCCGTAAAGCGATCTATGTTCTCGTCATAAACGCTGCGGAGTTGCTCTTCTGTTGGTTCCTCTGTCAGTTCAACCGTTTCATCGGCAATGTAAAGAACATCTGCGATCCGCTGTTCAGCGCGATATTGAAACAGCGCATCGACCATAATATCAGGCGCACCGGAACTGGTGGCGATCGGACGGAGCAGGAACTGACGCGTCACGTCGCTGCGCAAAAGATCAACAAAACCTTGTTCTGTCAGATTGTTGCTGGCCAAGACCGAATTCAGCATCATCCGGCTGAAATTGCCGGTTTCATCTTTAAAGGAATCTTGTTCGAGTACAGCCCGGCGCAAAGTCTCGTCGGGAATCGAGACGCCCATGTCACGCGCCGCCATATCAAGAGCCGCTTGCTGGCTGAGTTGGGCCACCAGATTTTCCATGATGCCCAGATCGACAGCATCGCGTGCCGTGAAGTCAGGCCCGACAGCGTTACGCAATTTATCGACTTCTGATGTAAAGCGGCGCTGCAACTCATTGGTGCTGATTTCAACCTGATCCACCTTAATCACCACGTTGGGATCAACGGCTGGATTAATGGCATCGCCAACGCCCCAGACAGCAAAGCTCATCATCAGGACTCCGAGGAAGCCTTTCAGGATCCAGCTCTCTTTGATGGCGTTGGTTAGTCCTTGAATCATCTCATAACCTCGGTTTTCGGGCGGTCCGCCACGCTTGTATATTGTTTGCATATCGTTTGCGCGTTTCACGCATGGATATCTTGTGCGCGTTTTACGCGTCAAACCCAAGGCGGGCAAGCCTTTGCCACTGATCTGCCCATGATTTAACCGTGACTTAACTGTGGCTTGCTTGGGACCCACATAAGGAAACGCTTGAGGGAATATGGGGCGGGCGAGTCTGCCTGGAAACCCCCTCTGGCCTATGTTAGCTAAGTTATCTGGTTCAGCGGCGGATAATCGAGGCACATATGAGTAAACTCATAGCAGGCAATTGGAAAATGAACGGGCTCAGGGATGGCGCAATAGCGTTTGCCGACGAGCTCGCCGATAAGGTGGCGTCGCATAGGGGATTGGCTGATGTCGCGATTTGCCCGCCCGCACCTTTGATTCCGATTGTTCTTGAGGCCGTTAGATCACGTGGCATTAGCGTCGGCGGGCAAGATTGTCATGCCCAGGAGGCCGGCGCTCACACAGGAGACGTGAGTGCGGCCTTACTCGCTGACCTCGGTTGCCACTATGTTATTGTCGGGCATTCCGAGCGTCGCGCCGATCACGGCGAGACCGATGCCCAAGTTCAGGCCAAAGCGAGTGCGGCTTTGGCGGCTGGACTGACCGCTATTGTTTGTGTGGGAGAGACTGAGGCTGAGCGCGATACCGGGCAGACTGAGGTTATTGTGGGGGCGCAAATTGATGACTCTCTGCCACCTGGTGGTTCTCCTGAGACCGTGGTGATTGCGTACGAGCCTGTGTGGGCAATTGGTACCGGAAAAACCCCATCTTTAGAGGATATTGCAGACATTCATGGTTTTATTCGGGCCAGAGCCAAGGCCAGCCATGGATTAGGGAATGAGCTTAAAATTCTCTATGGGGGGTCGGTTAAACCCGGCAATGCGGCGGATATCCTAGCGATTGATGGCGTCGATGGGGCCCTGGTGGGCGGCGCAAGTCTGACCGTGAGTGACTTCTGGGGAATTATTGCAAGTTGCCCCTAGCGAAAGGCCGCAAAGATGACTAAAACCCCTTTCAATAGAACGGGGTAGACGATTGGTTTTAAGTCTGCTCCATCATTCATAAAGATCAGAGATTCCATGGCTACTGTACTTCTCGTCATACATTTGATTATTGCCATTGTTATGATTGGCATGATTTTGCTGCAAAAGAGCGAAGGCGGTGCCATGGGCGGTGGGTTGACCGGTGGTGCCTCTGTGACGGGGATGAGCCAGGCGCGGTCTCGTGCGACCCCTCTGACTCGCGGGACGACAATTTTGGGTATTGTTTTCTTTGGCACAAGCCTGGGCCTCGCGCTGTTAGCCAAGCCTCAAGATGCGCCAACCTCCATCTTTGAGACCACGCCGGTACAAGAGGGTGGTGCTCAAGTGCCTATGGTGCCAAGTGTGCCGAGCGTTCCCTCCATTCCATCTGTTCCCAACGAAAACTAGCGTATTTTGCATCATGGATGTCCCCAGGACTGACCGGACTATGATAAATAGCCGGAACAGCGACCTCTGTGCTTGCAGCGCAGGAAAATCTAGATACATTAGCGCTCCATGACGCGGTTTATATTTATCACCGGCGGCGTGGTTTCTTCCCTTGGAAAAGGTCTCGCATCCGCTGCGCTTGGAGCGCTGTTGCAGGCGCGGGGCTATTCTGTTCGGCTGCGCAAACTAGACCCCTATTTGAATGTTGATCCCGGGACGATGAGCCCGTTTCAGCACGGTGAAGTGTATGTCACGGATGATGGCGCTGAGACCGACCTGGATCTTGGCCACTATGAGCGCTTTACCGGGGTGCCATCTCGCCAGAGCGATAACGTTACGACCGGGCGGTTGTACTCTGATGTGATCGCCAAGGAACGTCGCGGCGACTATCTGGGCGCAACCGTTCAAGTTATTCCGCACGTCACCGATGCCATTAAAGAGTTTGTGCAAGCTGATTTGAGTGGTGAGGACTTCGTGCTGTGCGAGATTGGCGGCACAGTGGGTGATATCGAGAGCCTGCCGTTTTTGGAGGCCATTCGTCAATTGGGCAATGAATTGGGGCCTGAACGGTCGATGTTTCTGCATCTGACCTTGGTGCCGTATATCGCGGCCGCGGGTGAGTTAAAAACCAAGCCAACGCAGCATTCGGTGAAAGAACTTCTGGGCCTCGGCATTCAACCACAAGTGCTGATCTGCCGGATGGAACAGCCAATGCCCGATGCCGAACGGCGCAAAATCTCGTTGTTCTGTAACGTCAGAAAAGACTGCGTCATTCCGGCGATGGATGTTGACTCCATCTATGCGGTGCCCATGGCTTATCACGAGCAGGGCTTGGATACGGTCGTCTGCCGTCATTTCCGCTTACCGATCGATAAAAAACCAAGCCTGACAATCTGGAACGACATTGTCAGTGCAGTGCGACGCCCAGAGGGCGAGGTGACCATTGCGGTGGTTGGAAAATATGTACAGTTGCCGGATGCTTATAAGTCGCTGTCCGAGGCCCTGACCCATGGTGGCATCGCCAACAATGTCAGTGTTAAGCTGGACTGGATTGATGCTGAAATCTTCGAACGCGAAGATGTGGTGCAGCACCTGGAACATGTCCATGGCATTTTGGTGCCGGGTGGTTTTGGCGAGCGCGGCGCTGAGGGCAAAATTAAATCGGCTCAGTTCGCCCGTGAACGTGATGTGCCGTATTTCGGAATCTGCTTTGGGATGCAGATGGCGGTGATTGAAGCCGCACGCAATATTGCCGGCCTTACTGGCGCGACCTCGACGGAATTTGGTCATGCCAAAGAACCGGTGGTTGGCCTGATGACGGAATGGGCCAAAGGCAACTCAGTTGAGCAGCGCGGTGAGGAGGATGATCTGGGGGGCACCATGAGACTGGGGGCGTATCCCTGTGATTTGGTGCCGGGCACACGCGTTGCAGATATTTACCGATCGTCGTCAATTTCAGAGCGCCATCGTCATCGCTATGAAGTTAACATTACCTATCGTGACAAACTTGAGGCGGCGGGCTTGACGTTCTCAGGGTTGTCACCAGACGGTGTGTTGCCTGAGATCGTCGAGTATGAAAATCATCCGTGGTTTATTGGCGTGCAGTTCCATCCGGAATTGAAATCCAAGCCCTTTGATCCACATCCTTTGTTTACCTCGTTCATCGCTGCCGCTGTGGCCCAATCGCGGCTGGTTTAGCCGCTCACCGGAAGAGTCGTGTTGTCATGAACCAATCCGCTTTCCCTCCGAAGCATGTTGCCGTTGGCTCGTATTTTGTCGGGAATGATTTGCCGTTTGTGGTGATTGCCGGGCCATGCCAGATCGAGAGCCGGGAACACGCCTTGGAAACCGCCAGTGCACTCAAAGAGATGGGTGAGAAAGCGGGCGTCCCGATCATCTACAAAAGCTCCTACGACAAAGCCAATCGCACCAGCGTTGCTGGTCAGCGCGGCTTGGGACTTGAGAAATCCTTACAGGTTTTTGCGGATGTACGTGAAGCAACGGGATTGCCAACACTGACAGACGTGCATGAAAAAGACCATTGCGCCCTTGTGGCGGAGGTCGCTGACGTGTTGCAGATTCCGGCGTTCCTCTGTCGTCAGACAGACTTGCTGATCGCGGCAGGTGAAACGGGGGCTGTGATCAATGTCAAGAAAGGCCAGTTTCTTGCGCCCTGGGATATGAAAAACGTGGCCGCCAAGGTGGCCTCAACAGGTAACGAGAAAATTCTACTCACGGAGCGCGGTGTATCCTTTGGCTACAATACGTTAGTAACCGACATGCGCGCTCTGCCGCAGATGGCACAAACCGGCTATCCCGTGGTGATTGATGCCACACATTCGGTGCAGCAGCCTGGCGGTCAGGGCACAAGCTCGGGCGGCAAACGCGAGTTTGCGCCGGTGATTGCCCGCGCTGCTGTCGCGGTTGGGGTCGCAGCGGTGTTTATGGAAACACATGCGGACCCAGACAATGCCCCCTCTGACGGGCCAAATATGATTCACCTACACGACATGCCTGAGATTTTGGCGACCCTGAAAGCGTTTGATGAAATCGCCAAGGCCAGACCCGTCGTTATTTAAATTAGCTGTGTACGAAGAGGATTCCCATGAGTTCCATTATTGATATTGCTGCTCGTGAAATTTTGGATAGCCGTGGCAATCCAACTGTTGAGGTGGATGTTATTCTCGACACGGGTGCCAGTGGCCGCGCGGCGGTGCCGTCGGGTGCATCAACGGGGGCGCATGAAGCGGTTGAGCTGCGCGATGGCGATAAATCACGCTACAACGGCAAGGGTGTAATCAAAGCTGTTGAAGCCGTGAACGGTGAAATTTTCCAGGCGCTGTCTGGTTTCGATGCCGATGAACAACGCCATATCGATCAAACACTGATTGATCTGGATGGCACGCCGAACAAAGCGCGGCTCGGGGCCAATGCGATCCTAGGGGTGTCGTTGGCGGTGGCGAAAGCGGCGGCGGATGATGCCGGACTGGATTTATACCGCTATGTCGGCGGTGCGGCGGCGCATGTGTTGCCGGTGCCGATGATGAACATCATCAATGGCGGAGAGCACGCGGACAATCCTATCGATATTCAGGAATTTATGGTGATGCCGGTTGGCGCGGATGATGGTGTTGACGCCATTCGCGTTGGCGCCGAAGTGTTTCATGCGCTGAAAAAGCAACTGACTGAAGCTGGCCACAACACCAATGTCGGCGATGAAGGCGGTTTTGCGCCGAACATCGACAGCGCGGAGTCTGCTTTGAGTTTCATTATGAAAGCGATTGAGTCTGCTGGATACAAGCCAGGTGAGGATGTCGTGCTGGCGTTGGATTCCGCCTCTACGGAGTTCTACAAAGACGGCGTGTACAACATGGCGGGTGAAGGCAAGAAGCTCGACGCCGGTGGCATGGTGAAGTTCTATGAAGATCTGATCTCACGCTATCCTATTGTCTCGATTGAAGATGGCATGGCCGAAGACGACTGGGACGGCTGGAAAGCTTTGACCGATGCCATTGGGCGCCGGGTGCAGTTGGTGGGCGACGATTTGTTTGTCACGAATCCGGATCGCTTGCGTGATGGCATTACGAAGGGGGTGGCCAACTCCATACTGGTGAAGGTCAATCAGATCGGCACACTGACGGAAACCCTGGAAGCCGTCGAGATGGCTCACAAGGCGAGTTATACGGCGGTGATGTCGCATCGCTCGGGCGAAACAGAAGATTCAACCATTGCTGATCTCGCGGTGGCCACAAACTGTGGTCAAATCAAAACCGGGTCATTGTCGCGGTCTGACCGGTTGGCCAAGTACAACCAGTTGATCCGCATTGCCGAGGGGCTTGATCAATCGGCGCGGTTTGCTGGTCCAGAGTTGAAGCTGCGCTGGGGGCTTTAGTCTCTGACGATATTACTCCGCTGACTCCAGCTCGCGCACAAGTCTAAAGCCAAGAGAATACACGGCAACATGTGGTGAAGGCGCCTTGCTGCGATTGGCCGCGCGGAGGTGTCCCGGAAAGATATTGCTGAAGCCGCCACCACGATCGAGCACCGCGTTGCATAGGCCACCATCGCCCCAGGCAGACCCGTCTGTGGGTGCGCCTTCAAAAGAGTCACGATAGCAATCGGCCTGCCACTCCCAAACATTACCGATGGTGTCATACAGGCCAAAGCCATTGGGCAGGTATGAGCCGACAGGGGCGGTGCCGAAGCCGACACCATCATCGCAATTTACCGCATTCCACGCTGGCACGTCGGCCTTGGCGCTGAGATCGGAGATATTAGCGTATTCGCAGGCATTATCTTCACCGCCGGGGAAAGAGTAAGCGGTTTGGGTGCCCCCGCGCACGGCGTATTCCCACTCGGCTTCTGCTGGAAGACGATAGGTGTAGCCCGTTACTTCTGTGAGCCAGTCCGCGTAAGCAACGGCATCCCACCAAGAGACACACACCATCGGGTGGTCGTCACTCACACTGTAGTCTGGATCGAGCCAGGAGTTGGCGTCTTCAAAGGCAAGTTGTGTGCCATTCCAGATCAGACAGCGGGCGTTGCCCCAGTGGCCTGTTGCATTAACGAAGGTCGCAAATTCTTTGCGCGTGATTTCGTATTTGCCAATGGCGAAGGGTTTTGAATGTGTGACGGTGCGGACAGGTCCCTCATCACTGCCGCGATGTTGTTCATCGTCCGGTGCGCCCATCTCGAACTGGCCAGCCGGGATAACCACCATTTCTGGGCAGTCTGAACAGTCCTTGAAACTGTCTCCAACCTGGGGAGGGCCTGAGGCACAGCCCGCCAGACTGAACAGCAGGGCGAGGGTGCCTGCTGCGCGCATCACAGGTTTAACTGTTTGAGGAGTTGTTCCTCAAGGTGTGGGGCCGCACCGGCGGCTCCATTGTCGATATCCAGCAGGACTTTCCAGCCGTCGGCTGTCATTTCCAGCAGCGCGATGTAGCGGCCATTGGAAGGTTCGCCAACCTGCTTGCCGGATTCTTTATCGACACCAACAGAGGCATAGTCGCAAATGATGTAGGACCAGTCGCCGATGTCGTCGCCGTTGACTTCCATGGCGATGATCTCAGACACCAGATAGGGTTTGGTAGAGGACGCGAAAGCTTTACCCCAACTTTCCTCCAGGCCATCCCGGCCGGTGAGTTCCATGCGTTTGGTGTGGGCAACAACCAAGCGCTCCAGATAGTCGTTGACGGATCCCTCAAGATCACCGGCATTAAAGCGCGCCACAGTGTCATCGTGGAATTTTTGTACGGCGGCGTATTGGGCTTCTGTGCCGCCGTTGAGATCGACAGCCTGTGCTGCAATTGGCGTAATGAATAAGGCGGTAGCGAGTGTGAGATGTTTCAGCATGGTGTGGTCCCCCGGACAGTCACATGGTTAACGTGAGTCCGAGGGTACACCAGTTTCTTCATCCCCCGCAAAGGGGCGTCGGACAGCCTTTCGTGCAGCGTTTACTCTGCGGCTTCGACTTTAACGTCCTCTGCTGGCATATAAAGTGAGCCGCCGGCGCGATATTTTTCCGCCATTTCTGCCATGCCTTTTTCAGCATCTCCGAAGCCACCCTTGGCGGCTTCATCACGGATATCCTGAGAGATTTTCATGGAACAGAACTTAGGTCCGCACATAGAGCAGAAGTGCGCCACTTTGTGCGCTTCTTTTGGCAAGGTCTGATCGTGGTATAGCCGCGCTGTTTCCGGATCAAGCGAGAGGTTGAACTGATCTTCCCAACGGAACTCAAAGCGGGCGCGAGACAAGGCATCATCGCGGTCTTGCGCACCGGGATGCCCCTTGGCCAGATCAGCGGCATGGGCAGCGATTTTATAGGTGATTACGCCGACTTTGACGTCTTCACGATCTGGCAAGCCTAGGTGCTCTTTTGGCGTGACGTAGCAAAGCATGGCGGTGCCGAACCAGCCGATCATAGCCGCACCAATGCCAGAGGTGATGTGATCGTAACCAGGAGCGATATCAGTGGTCAGTGGACCTAAGGTATAGAAGGGCGCTTCGCCGCATTCCTTGAGCTGCTTCTCCATGTTGATCTTGATTTTGTGCATGGGCACATGGCCCGGGCCTTCGATCATGACCTGGCAGTCTTTTTTCCACGCGACTTCGGTCAGTTCGCCAAGGGTTTCCAACTCTGCAAATTGAGCTTTGTCGTTGGCGTCCGCAATCGAGCCCGGGCGCAGACCGTCGCCAAGAGAGAAGCTGACATCGTACATGCGCATGATGTCGCAAATGTCCTCGAAGTGCTCGTAGAGGAAGGACTCTTTGTGATGAGCCAGGCACCACTTCGCCATGATCGATCCACCGCGTGACACAATGCCAGTTGTACGCTCTGCTGTGAGCGGCACATAGGGCAGGCGCACACCGGCGTGAATGGTAAAGTAATCAACACCTTGTTCAGCTTGCTCAATCAGCGTTTCGCGGAAGACGTCCCAGTTGAGATCTTCGGCGACGCCGTTGACCTTTTCCAAAGCCTGATAAATGGGAACGGTGCCGATGGGGACGGGGCTGTTGCGAATGATCCATTCGCGAATATTGTGAATGTTGCGACCGGTTGAGAGGTCCATAACATTATCGGCCCCCCAACGCGTGGCCCAGACCAGCTTTTCAACTTCTTCCTCCATCGACGAGGTGACGGCGGAATTGCCAATATTGGCGTTTATTTTGACCAGGAAGTTTCGGCCAATAATCATCGGCTCGGCTTCTGGGTGATTGATATTGGACGGAATGATGGCGCGGCCGCGGGCGATTTCGTCACGGACGAATTCTGGTGTGCAGTAATCGGGAATCTCGGCGCCGAAGTCTTCGCCATCGCGGGCCAAAGCTTCAGCGGCTTGAGTCCGGCCTTGGTTTTCGCGGATGGCAATGAATTCCATTTCCGGTGTGATGATACCGGCGCGGGCATAAGCGATTTGGGTGACGGCTTTACCGTCTTTGGCTCGATACGGACGGTTCAAATTCGGAAATTCTGGCGCCATTTTGTCTTTTGAAACAAAGCCATTGTCGGCAGGCGTCACAGGGCGGCCATCATACTGTTCGACGTCGCCGCGCGCGGTGACCCAGGATTCACGGAGGCGCGGCAGTCCGGCGGAGATGTCTGTTTCGACCGCTGGGTCCGTGTAAGGACCAGAGCAGTCGTAAACCGTAACCGGCGGCTCATTCGCGGTGGGGTGAAGGCCAATCTCACGCATGGGCACGCGGATTTCAGGATGCAAAATCCCAGATTTGTAGACCTTCTGAGAGGCGGGCAAAGGGCCAGTGCTGACTTTAGGTTTTGCTGATGGGCTGACGTGGTTCATGGCGGCCTTTCCTACACACGCTAAGGCGCGTGAATTATGATGATCCTGCGTCTGGCGGTTTTTTGAGGGAAAGGTGTTGCGGGGTTTATGCCGGAGACCATTCCCTACGCCAGTACAACCTGGATCAGGTTCTTAGGGTCGTTAAACCGCGCCTATCTGCTGCTTAGCTGGCGCCCTTTAACCTCTCAACCCCGTATGGTGGGGCTCCCCTTTGGTGTTTTCACAGTAGAACCGCGCGTGAGGAGGGTCAACGTAAAGCGGGATGTTTAGGTTGGTTTTTAGACACATCTGTAATCACCTTCGTTTCAGTGATACGATTTGGTGCGTCGTTACGTATACGTGTTTAATACCTCATCACTTAAGCGTTTAAGGAGAATATCAGGATGGAACCGAATGTCAGTGCCGTTGACCGCATAATCCGCATCCTTGTAGGGGCCGCCTTGGTCGCCATTCCATTTACCATTCCCACAAACGGCGATTGGGTACGTCAATTGATGGAAATTGTGGCGGGATTACTGGGTCTATCTCTAGTTGCGTCTGGCGTTCTCGCTTACTGCTGGGTTTACAACATGCTGGGCATCAATACCTGTAAACCCTCCACTTAAGTTTAAATTTAAAGCCCCTTTCATGAGGGGCGTGGTTGAAATCTTTTGTCTCGCGTTGGTCTGACCTCGCGTTGATGTGATCAGGCGGGGCATTAACCAGATGTTTGAGCGTGGTACAGTGCGTGATCTGTCACCACTGAGGAGGCCGCAGTGCGCGCCATTTTATCGAGCTTGGTTATCTTATCCGGTTTGGGCGTCTGGGCTTCAGGCCCGGCTTCAGCAACGGAAATAATTGATGTTGGCCCGGCAATCGGCTCAGCCATTCCTGATGCTTTCAATGTGCGCGATGCAAATGGCACTGAACGGACTTATGCGGACGTTGCAGGCGCGCAGGGCTTGGTTTTGGCTTTCGTACGATCCGCCAGCTGGTGCCCGTTTTGCCAGTCACAGATGAAAGACCTGCAGAACATCGCCGCTGATCTCAAAGAACGCGGATATGAACTGGCCGTTTTAAGTTATGACGAGCCGAAGGTGCTGGATCAATTCGCGAAGAAGCAGGGCATTACGTATACCTTGCTGTCGGACGAAGGCTCCAAGGTTATTGATGCCTTTGACGTGCGTGATCCGCAGTATGGTGAAGAGTCTATGGCCTACGGTGTGCCGCAACCCGTGATCTTCATTATTGATCCAGCTGGAACCGTGCAGGGCAAACTGGCCCTCGAAGGTTATCGTGATCGCCCACCGCTGGAAGATGTGATGGCTGAGGTCGAACGTATTCTGGGCAAGATGTCCTAACAGCACGTTCTTCATAACAATGTTGGTGGGCCAGCTCTGCAACGAGTTGGCCCATTTCTATGTCTCTTTCATGTCCTTCATTATGTCCCAATAAGGAAGCGTGACCATTTTCCTGTCAGCCGCTTAACGGCGATACCGATGCCGAGGCTTACGCCGATGGCAATGATGAGAAATAAGCCGCCGAGGGCAACTGTTCCTAGTGCGCTTGGGGCTGGCACAGCCAAAGCGTTAAACGAGGAAATGAGAGCAATCAGCACCGCAGCATGCAGGAAATAGATGGTCAGCGCATAGGTCGCCAAGGGGTCGAGCCAGCGCGGCAGACGGGCTTCGTTGGCTTTTAGAAAAAGCAGAACGAGCAGGGCGAAGGACATCTTTTGGATGTAAAACAGTGTTTCACGGAAGGGGAGTCCTGCCACTCTTCCGGTCTCTGTTATGTACGCATAGATGAGAATGGCGGTGGTTACCGCAACGGCGGCCATTAGAGGGACCTTCCATGCGGCGATCCGGCGCAGCTTTTGATGGTAGTCCTGGCCGAGATAAATACCGGCGCTGTAAGCACCGAGAAAGTATACAACCGTGTTCCAACTAAACTCCGGCCATGCGCGTGGTGAGATCAATGGAGCCAATATAAGGGGAATGATAAGCCAGCGTGTCTTCGGTGACTTAAGCACAAAGACGATGAAAGGCGTCGCAAGGAAAAGCAATGCCAGAACAGGGATGTACCACAGGTGATACACCGTACTGCCGTGCAGGAAATTAGAGACCAAGCGGTCTGCGAACTCCATGACCCTGTCGGAAAAAAGCCGGTCCGTATCGAACAGGCCAAAGCGCTGGAAAAACAGTGAAAAAATAATGGTAATTATGAGATAGGGCACGACCACATTACTGAGTTTCCGTTGAAAGAAGTTGGTCCAAGACCGGCCGGTCTGGATAACGGAAAACAACAGCCCCGAGATCAATGTGAAATAGAGCGTTGAATCATGAAAAATGACCTCGTTCAGCGCATCTACATAGTTGTCTGACGGTGACCATGGGTTAAGCCCAGTGTAGTGAATAACGTTACCCCAGCAATGGATCGCAGCAATGTTGATGATTGCAAAGCCGCGAAACGCGTGAAGATGCTGAACGTAACGTGTTTGATTTTGACTCTGCACCGGATCTGCCAAAAGCCTGACCTTATTTTTTGCAATTACTTTTAATCATTTGACTATTGACCTAAAACTCCGGGCGCACCACCCATATGATCAGGTGTTTTTTCAGGGCCTATACAACTCCCTTCTGATTTTGCATATAGGATTCATATGGATCAGGCCCTCATTATGCTCTGACCTCAAGGTCCACCAGATCATAGATTTTGTCTCCTTCCGGAAAGGTCATCCGGACGGGCAGAAAGTCGTCTTCGGTGGTCCACATGCACAGCGTTTTGCCTGCTCGCACGGGCCAGTCAAACCGGTGGCAGGCAAAGGTTCCGGCGTCTACGGTGAGATTTTCCTCCCCCTGGTAGATGTAGCTGTAGGTGCGCCGCGCCATAATGGGGCCTGACTCCCCGGCGGGCAGGGGGGATGAATTCAAACAATTCTCTAAAATCTGAGGGCTGTCTGTGTGCTGACGTTTCATATGAGCCAGTTTCCAGATATCGCAACAGATGGGGTGGGTGCCAAAAGCATTCAGCGGAGCGTCTAGCGCAATCCGCTGGCTTAATCGGCCTTCGTTAACGGTTTGGGATTCACCTTCTGCCAAAGACGGACTGAACCGGAACCAGCCGCTGCCGAGCGCTTTACCTTCTTCGGCAAGACGCACATAACATTCAACCGGTCGCCAATCCGGTCCTACGGTGTAGGTGACATCGCGGGTGAGCCCAAGATCGTCAAATTCACACACGGCGCGCAACGTGCGCAAGCCATTGGCTTGGATACTGACGCTAAAGAATTCACGACCAAATTCAGTAACCTGTTTTCCGACTGGATTGTGGCAATAACTGACTTTACCTCTGATCAGACGGGGCATGTTATGGTTCCTATTGTGGTTAACATCTAGGGTTGATCTAGCTCAGATTTATTCGCGTTTTTATGACCATAAGCTCAGTATAAGCTGAATGTTGTGAAAGCCATTGTCCGAAGTAAAAACCCTTTTCGTTCATCAGCTTTGGGCGTATACACCGCGACCTTTTGCCAATAGTGGCATAGCGTTGTTTTTCTCTTACTCATATTACACGCCACATGATTAGTGATTTTATCATTATGATAAGCCAAACTTTTCTCTACACGATCGACGAATGGCAAATCTTTGTTGCCCTTGTTTTGATGCTCATCGCTATCAACGCCATCGCTTTTAGATTTGGTGTCCGTTATCCCGATGACGAGCAAGAGCATGGGTTTTCTCAAGTTACATCATTCCAAGCGGCTTCCCTTGGTATGCTGGCGCTATTGCTTGGTTTTACATTTTCCATGGCGGCAGGCCGTTTCGATGAGCGGCGGGATTTGGTGGTTCAGGAAACCAACGCCATTGGCACGGCATTGCTGCGCGCTCAGTTGCTGCCACCGCCCTATGCAGATGAGGCAGAAGACCTGCTTAAACAATACGTTGGTGCGCGGGTGGCGTTTCAAGAAGCGGGAATTGATGAAAATGCCCTGAGTCAGTCAGACCAAAATTCAGTCGATTTACAAAATGCTTTGTGGGCCCTTACGGCTGATATGACAGGCTCTTTACCTCCCACGGTGACAATGAGCTTATTTGCCCAGAGCTTAAACGATGTGATTGATCTTCAAGCCACGCGCAAGGCTGCCTTAGAGCACCGGGTTCCGGAAATCGTTTTTTTTGTGCTTTATATCGTTGCAATTTTTGCTTTCGGTCTCATCGGGTACGGATGTGGACTGGCAAAAAAACGCAATTTCGTTCCAACCTTGGTGATGATTGTGCTCATCTCAGTGGTGATCATGCTGATCACTGACCTGGATCGTCCAAGGCGTGGACTGTTTCAGGTGAGTCAACAGACGTTCCTCGATCTTGAAGCGCAGATCGAGGACGTCCATTAAGTCATATTAGGCGTCGAACTGTAAAAACTGTTCACCCAATAGCTTACCGAAAGCAATAGCTGGGGTTACGAGCATGCCGCCGCAGATGGCGCGACCACTTGTAGCGCCTGTCCCGAGGATTTCGCCAGCGGCGTAAAGCCCGCCGATTTTTGACCCATCCTGGCGAATGACCTGCAAGCCCTCGCCAACGGCGATGCCCGCGAAGGTGGTCAGGAACCAGCTTTGCAGACGCACACCATAGAACGGTCCTTTTTCGATCGGTAAGGGCATATGGGTCCGGCCCAGCGGATCCTTGGTCTCTCCGGCTTGGGCTTTATTGTACTCAGCAACAGTTCTGGACAGGCCCGTTTTATCGACGCCCATCTTCACGGCCAGTTCCTCAAGGGAGTCGGCCTTAAAGAAGTTATGATAGCCCTCGTTGAAAGCTTCAGCGATGTCATCTGGCTCCATCATACCCATGAAGCCGCCTGAAATGAGGCGTGGAGCCTGGGTATGTATTTCATGATCCCAGACCGTCCAGCACTGTTCGCCAGGTTGTTCGACCAGCGCTTCTTCATAGGCGGCGTGACTTAAAATATCTTCCTGCAGGAAGCGCTTTCCTTGCGCATCGACGATGATTTCCCATGGGGGTCTGTCCCCAGGGAAGTGGCGGGCGACCGCGACCATAGGGGCTGGATAATCTTCGTCGGCAAGGATGGCACCGAACAGTGGCAAGTGGTGTTCGCCATAGCGGACATAGCCGCCAACCGAGGTGCCGAGGGTGATACCCGCGCCCTGGCTGTAGGGATAAGACACGTCAGAATAATCTGGTGCGCCCTCGAGTTCTTCAAACATTTCTGGGTTGGAGGCATAGCCGCCACTGGTGAGAACCACATTCTTACCCATATAGCGTGCTGTCTTTCCATCGGCATTGACGGTGACGACGCCGATCACGTTGCCATTATCGTCTTGAATAAGCTCAGACGCTTCGGTGCTGGTCATGATGGTGACGGCACCGGACGCGGTGAGAGGCTCAAGAAGCTTCTCGAAAACCGCAAGAATGCCCATGGCGCCTTCCTTGTGCCAGGCGTAGCGAGCGTGACTGTAGGGCTCGTGGGTCGTGCCGGTCACGGGATGATGAGGATAGACCTCAAAGCCATTATCAGTCAGCCAATCAAAGGCGGGGGCGGCGTTTTCAGTGGCCAGACGCAGGATATAAGGATCCGCGGTATTATTGCTGATGCGCATGACGTCGTCGTAATGGGATTGCGGGCTGTCGCCGGTGATTCCCTTTGATTTCTGCAGCTTGGTGCCGGCGGCGCTCATTTGGCCAGACGAGAGGAACATGGTGCCACCAATCACCGGCGCGGCTTCGATAATAAGGACTTTAGCGCCCCGCTGACCGGCAAAAATCGCTGCGGGAAGGCCGGCCGTTCCGCCGCCGATGATAATGGCATCCCAGGCATCGTCTGCGGCTTTGCTCGGTTGCGAAGTGGTTAGCGTCGCGCTGGCGGCTGCGGCACCTGCGGCGGACAAGAACTGCCGCTTGCTGATGTTCTGTGACAATGGGCTGTGAAACTTGGTTTTCCTGGTCATTAAGACCTCCCTGAGCATCTATTTTATGAAACATTAACGCACCCGAGGCGCTTAGCCTAGCGCGGTTTCTCTGTATTTTAAGAGGTATGCCCGCATCGCGACCGCTAATCGGGTTGCTGTTGCCAGGCTGTTAAGGTCGGCTCACTATAGCAAGTCATCTGAAATTCTGGGGAGGGACAGCTATGTTGGATCGTAGAACGGTGTTCAAAGCGACGACAGCGATTGGTGCTGCTCTTTCGTCCCTAGTCGGTGGGCGCGCAGTCCAAGCCAAATTGCCGAAAAGCGTTGATGTTGAGCCACGTGGGACGGATCGCCGCCTTGAGCGTTTACCAAAGCTGGATGTTGAAAGCCGCGAAGACTTCCTGACCCAATTCCGGATTTGGGTAAACCGCGATGTCCGCCGCGCTGGGGCGCAACGCGCGGACCGGATCTTAGAGGCCGCCGGGCTTGATAAGCGCGCCCAGATGTCTGACGAAGCGGCCATTGAACTGATTGGCGGCGATCATATTGTTGGTCTCAGTGGTCGGGCGTGGATCAGCGCTCAGCAAATCATGTGGAAAAATCTGTACGACGAATTTCATGGCAACGCCGATGCCTATCTGGCGGAAATGGAAGCCGCAGATAATGCGGGGCCGGGCACCTTGGAACTCAACCCAGATATGGTGTTACCAAAATATACCAAACACGAAATTCACATGCAGCCGGGCGGCTATGTGGGAGACGCTTTTGCAGGCCATATGTATCACTATGGTACGAATAACTTCTGGGAGGGTCGTAACTACCAGGATGAAATGCACGCCAAGCTGGTGGATACTATTCCGACACCCAAGGACGGCAAGGTAAAACGCATTCTGCATATGGGATGCAGTGCCGGACAGTTGACCTTACGCCTGAAAGAAAAGTACCCGGATGCCGAGGTTTGGGGCATCGATGTCGGCGGACCCATGGTTCGCTATGCACATATGCGGGCCGTGGATTTAGGCGTAGACGTTCATTTCGCGCAGCGCTTGGCCGAGGATACCAAATTCCCGGACGGTCACTTTGATTTGGTGACATCCTTCCTGCTGTTCCATGAGGTGAGTGCTGAGGCCGCCGCGCAGATTATCGCCGAGGGTCATCGTGTGCTGCGCCCGGGGGGGGTGTTTTTTGCGCGGGATCAGTTGGACTGGGATAAGATGCCCCAGCAAACGCCGTTTCAGCAGTATCAGAGATTTTGGATTTGGCGCTGGAATCATGAGGTCTGGCAGAAAGACCATCGCAGCAACAATTATCCTAAGTTGCTGGCCGAGGCGGGCTTTGAAGTTGATGATAAAACACCCCAGGAGCGGGGCGCGTTTAGAGGGAGTATGATGGGTGTGAAGCAAGCCTGAGCTTAATCTCAAGCTCAAACAAGACCACATAGGTATGCGTAAAATTTATTGCTAGTGTCATCGGTGGTATTGGACGCTTAGCCTATACGCCAGATATTCTATAAATAAATTAAAGCTATCTGAGTAACCAATCACGGTGGCAGTTTCGTTACTGTGTATTTGAAGGGTTTTAAAGATGATTGATCGTCGCACGTTGTTTCCAGCGCTCACAGCTCTTGGCGGAGCTGCCAGCGCTTTCTTTGGTGGACGCAAGGCCACAGCTGCGACAAATACCAAAGGCGGCTTTGCCGGTGATCTTGAACCACGCGGTACACAAGGTCGATTAGAACGCATTCCTGAGCTTGATCTTGAGAGCCAGCAGGACTTCCTGACGGGGTTTCGGCGGTTCACGGGGCGCGGTTTCAATCGCATCGCGTCGAAGCGTTTGGCTGAATTGTTTGAAGCTAAGGGTTTGGACCCGCATGGTGACCCATCAATCGAGACAGTGCTTGAAATCGCTGGTGATGACCCAGTTCTGGGCATGCATTGCCGCAGTTGGGTCAGCATGCAGCAGCTGACCTGGAGCACGGTGCAAGAACTGGTGTATCGCGATCCTGATAAATATCTCGCCGAGTTGGAAGCCGCTGATAAAGCCGGACCAGGAACGCTGGAACTGAATCCGGATATGGATCTGCCCGATCATGTGAAGCATGAAATTCACATCATGCCGGGCGGTTATGTGGGTGACCCTCTTGGCGGGTATGTTTTCCATTACGGGACCAACAATTTCTATGGTGGCAATAATCATCAGGATGAATTGCATATCTCTTATGCGGATTCCGTGCCAGTTCCCACGACACCACAGCCGGGCGGTCGTCCTCTGCGTATATTGGAAATGGGCTGCACCATTGGACAGATGACAGTTGCCCTGAAAGAGCGTTTTCCGGATGCTGAGGTTTGGGGCATCGATGCTGGCGGACCAATGGTCCGTTATGGACATATGCGGGCCGTCGACCTTGGCGTCGATGTGAACTTTGCACAACGCCTGGCGGAAGACACTAAGTTTGAAGACGGCTATTTCGATATCGTCACGTCTTATATTTTGCATCACGAGATGCCCGCTGAGATTTCAAAACAGACGGTAAAAGAAACCTTCCGTATTCTGCGCCCCGGTGGTGTGTTTTTCCCGATTGATTTTTACACCGGTGAAAACAAACCGAGTGTCAGTGCCGGGCAGAAGTTCCGCCACTGGTGGGATCACCGCTGGAACAACGAAGTCTGGTGGGACGAATATGATGATTTGGATCTCTTCGGGGAAATGGAATCTGCCGGATTTGAGACCACCGAAGATGGTCCGGCTGCCTGGATTGGGCGGAAAAACCTGTTAGGAATCAAACCCGCCTAATACGGGCCTTAATAGCTTTAACGTCCATACTGACTGGAGCTTCGCTATGCTTGATCGCAGAACCCTTTTTCCTGCTTTAACCGGACTTGGTGCTGCAGTTGGAGCCACAGCTGGGGCTTTAATCGGGGGACGTAAGGCTGAAGCGGCGCCACCAAGCTTTAAAGGTGATCTTGATCCGCGCGGCACCGTGGGCCGGCTTGAGCGTCTGCCGAACTTGGATCTGGAAAGCCAGCAGGATTTTCTGACTGGGTTTCGAACCTTTACCGGACAGGGGTTTCGCCGCGCGTCCGCGCAGCGCATGGCCAAGTTGTTTGAAGCCAGGGGCCTGGACCCTCATGGCGATCCGCCCATGGAAACCATCCTGGAGATTGCTGAGAACGATCCGGTGTTGGGCATGCACTGCCGCACATGGGTCAGTCTTCAGCAAATGACGTGGGGGACCATTCAATCCCACCTGTATCAGGACGCCGACAAATATCTGGCGGAACTGGAAGCCGCTGACTCTGCCGGACCCGGTACTCTGGAATTAAACCCGGATATGGTGCTGCCGGATCACGTAAAGCATGAAATTCACATCATGCCGGGCGGCTATGTTGGCGACCCCCTGGGTGGTTACGTTTATCACTACGGCAACAATAATTTTTACGGCGGTCGCAATGATCAGGATGAGGTGCAGGTTGATTTTGCCAGCAGAGTGCCGGTTCCAACCTCACCACAGCCCGGCGGACGGCCACTTCGCATTCTGGAAGTCGGATGCACCACCGGGCAGTACTCTATCGCGCTGAAAGAACGGTTCCCCGATGCCGAAGTGTGGGGCATTGATGCCGGCGCGCCGATGCTTCGGTATGCCCATATGCGTGCGGTTGATTTGGGCGTTGATGTGAACTTTGCCCAACGTCTGGCGGAAGATACTAAGTTTGAGGACGGCTACTTTGATATCGTCACGTCCTATATTTTGCATCACGAGATGCCCGCTGAAATTTCCAAGCAGACCGTGGCTGAGACGTTCCGTGTTTTGAGGCCGGGCGGCGTGTTCTTCCCGATTGACTTCTATACGGGAGAAAACAAGCCGACTCCCAGTGCAAATCAAAAGTTCCGCCATTGGTGGGATCATCGCTGGAACAACGAAGTCTGGTGGGATGAATACGATGACCTCGACCTCTTCGGGGTCATGGAAACCGCCGGTTTTGACACCACAGAGGATGGCCCAGCGGCCTGGATTGGCCGAAAAAACCTTATGGGACTCAAACCGGCCTAGGTTTTTTCGGCAGATTTCTGCCGTTCGCTTAGCATCCAAAATCTGCAAAGCCTTTGATTTTTTGCTCCCATGGGTTCATCATAAGGTCATACGTGTAATACCTTTGACCAACCTCCTGGGAGGCTTCACATGATTGACCGCCGTACTTTATTTGGTGCCACAGCCGCGACAACAGCTTTTTTGTCATCCTTGGTGAAGGGGCGTTCGGCTCAAGCCAAAACATCCACTGACGGAGCATTTCAGGATGTGGAGTGGCGCGGTACACGCGGACGCTTAGAGCGTCTTCCCGAGCTTGATCTGGAAAGCAGCCAGGATTTTCTGACCGGCTTTCGCAACTTCGTAAACCGTGACATGCGCCAGGCGGCGCAAAAGCGTTTTGCGGTTTTGATGGAAGAACGCGGCCTGACGGCGGACGATGATCTGCCGATGTCAGAGATTTTGGAGATGGTTGAAGATGATCACATTATCATGGGCAGTGTGCGGGGCTGGGTCTCCAACCAGCAACTGACCTGGAAGCAGGTGCAAGATCATTTTCATGCCAACGCGGATTTGTATCTGGCGGAAATGGAATCAGCGGACAACATCGGACCTGGATCATTGGAGCTAAACCCTGATCTGGATATACCTGAGTACACCAAGCATGAAATTCATATTCAGCCTGGTGGCTACGTGGGAGACCCGTTTGCCGGGTACATCAACTACTACGGCGTCAATAACTTCTACGGCGGCAGCAATTACGACGATGAAGTCCAGGCCGCTATTGCGGAACGTGTGCAAACCCCACGCGACGGCAAGAAGGTTGAGCGTATTCTCGACCTTGGCTGTGCCACTGGTCGTTTGACCTTTGCCATGAAGGATCGTTTCCCTGAGGCCGAAGTTTGGGGCCTGGATGTTGGCGGACCGATGGTGCGCTTTGCTCATACGCGTGGCGTCGATTTGGGCAAAGACGTTCATTATGTTCAGCGTCTGGCGGAAGATACTAAGTTTCCGGACAACCACTTTGATCTGATCACGGCGTACATCATGTTCCATGAGGTCACGTCGGAAGCCCAGGATAAAATTATCGCTGAAGCGAAACGTATTCTGCGGCCTGGCGGCGTGTTCTTCCCGATGGATTTCCAAACCGGTAAGCAGGCTCCGAAGAGCAATGTGTACCGTTCGTTCTCAATTTGGCAGGACCATAAATTTAACGGCGAGCCGTGGCGTGTTGAATATGCCTCGCGTGATTTTGGCGATGTGATTAGGGCCCACGGCTTTGACGTAGACGAAAGTATTCGTCCGGCGCGGCGCGGTCATGGTGCAATTATGGCGACCAAACCTGCGTAAGAGATTCTAAATACCCTGAAATGATTAAAGAGCCCCGCCACCGTGACGGGGCTCTTTTTTTGTTTTAAATGAAGTAACGGAGGAGGAGAAATCCGATTCACTCATGACCATCTGAATGTGCTCGAGCCGAATTAGGTCAGGCTGATCTGTGCTTTCAGAATGAGAGCGATAATTGCCGCCACAATAACTGAAATGCCGCTGAGATTAAGCGCAATGGCCAGAAGGTATCCTTCTTTCAATGAGCACCAGCCCCTCTGTTTAGCGCAAATTTCTGACCATAAAGCCATCATTGTCATTGTCCCTTTGAAGAGTTCTGCTCTCCGGATAAGACGTCTCGGACGCCGTCGTACCTCCATCACATAGCGGGCCTCGCGCAAGACGACGCTCTGTCCTATAGTTACGGACAAGGCTTATGGGGTGGGGTTACTCCGCGCATGAATGATGAGCGAGAGGTTCAGAGATTTTTTATAGCCGTGCAGCCGCAATTGCGGCGGTTCCTGACTGCACGTTTTGGCAATGAAGCCGATGCGGATGACGTTGTGCAAGAGACGTTTATCAAGCTCCATCACGTTGCACAGTCAGAAAACATCGAAAATGTAAAAGCATTGGCGTTTAGCATCGCGCGGAATCTGTCTGTTGATCTCATTCGGCGGAACACACGTGCCAAAGCCAGGGACTCCGCCTACGGTGGCTTGCGCACGGACACCGCTGGGGAGGATTTTGTTGATCGAACGCCAGACGCGGAGCGGCAATTGGCTGGTCGCCAAGACCTTGCATGCTTGCTCAATGCGTTGGAGACTTTGACGCCCAAAGTAAGGCAAGCCTTTGTTTTGCATAAGATCGACGGCCACTCTTATGCTGAGGTCGCCAGATTAATGGGCTTATCCAAAAGCACTGTCGAAAAACACATGATCAAAGCTTTGCGGTTACTGGCTGAGGCGTTGAAATGAAGCGGGGTCACATAAAAGTGTTGAAACCTGTGGAGGTGGGGCTGACCTGGTGTCGTCTCACCTGTGAGGCAGATTGCGCTGTGATGAAGCGCTTTTATGCTGAATTACTACGGGCGACGACAGATGTTTGAAACAGCAGAAGAGAGACGGGAACGGGAAGCCTTGGCCTGGGTCCAAGTGCTGAACGCTGAGTCTGTGTCTGATGAGGAAATGGACGCCTATTTGTCGTGGATGGAGGCGGATACCATGAACGCGCAAGCGTTCAGAGACCTTGATGCGGCCTGGATTGCGGCCGGGGATGCCAGGGACTCCATTCGCGCCCGCTTTGGTCCCGAAGCTCGAGAAAACGGGGTGTCGAAATCTTTCTGGCCGTCGACCTTAGCGCCGGCTTGGAGAGCACAGGTGGTTGTTGTCTGCGGCGTTTTATTGCTTGCTGTGTTGTTCTTGCTACCAGTCGAGGACGTGAACATTGACAGTATTCAGTTTGCGACGGCGATTGGGGAACGCCGTGATGTTACTCTTGAGGACGGTTCAACTGTAACCTTGAATACGGGATCGATGATTGACGTCTCCTTTCAAAAGACCAGGCGGATTGTGTCTTTGTCGCGTGGCGGGGCGTTGTTTGATGTTCAGCCAGATTCCGCCCGACCTTTTATTGTGCGTATGGATGGCGGCGCGGTGGAAGTGTTGGGCACGATCTTTGATGTGCTACGCCAACAAAACGGATTTGCGGTCACGGTTCTGGAAGGGCGGGTCTCCGTAAGCGCGGATGTTGATGGGCCGGTGCCGAACAAAGCGGTGGTCTTAACGCCCAATCAAGGGGCAAACGTCAACACTGAGGTCGTGGCGATTACGTCCTATGCGGTTGATGCCGCTGAAGCAGCATCCTGGCGGCGAGGACAGCTGATTTACAAGGATGCAAGCCTCGGCAAAGTTCTTGAAGACCTCAACCGGTATTCTGAAACCACAATCTCTGTTCAATCACCTGACCTTGAAGCTCTCACGTTTACTGGTGTTCTCGCCATAGAATCCGCTGACATTATGACGCAGCGGTTGGCGGGTCTATTGGAACTGTCGGTTGTTACAGAAGAGGGGGGCGGTCTTCGCCTTCAAGCACGTCCGTAGTGGTTCGTCTAGGAGGCTTGCTGTTTGCCGCATTTGTAGTCTGTCTGACCAGCTATACAGATGTTCTTCGGGCGCAAGATCAAAGCGCGGCTGTCGTTTCTTCTGAAGTGCCAGCACGCCCCAGACTGACATTTTTTGAAATTGCGTCGGCACCGATTGAAGAGGCGCTCATTACGTTGGCCTTACAAGGCAACGTGTCTGTCGGTGTGTCGAACCCAGAGGGTGTGTTTTACATCGCACCACGGGTGAGTGGGTTGTATTCCGCAGGCGACGGGTTGCGTATTTTGCTCCGCGACAGTGGTTTAACATATGCGTTCATAGACTCGCAGACCGTGCGTGTGTTTCCTGACCTTGGACCGCGGGCTCAAAAAGCAGCTGTCACGCCGAGCCGACGACCGATCAATAGCAGAACGCGGGATGCGCGCTCGGGGTTGGAGGAGGTTATTGTGACCTCGACGAAGAGAAGGCGTGTCCCCCAAGATATTGCCGTTAGTGTCGCAACCGTTGGGGCAGAGCAGCTTGAGGCCATGGCGGTGCGTGATACGGAAGACTTGATCGGCCTTGTGGCTGGTTTGAGTTCGACCAATCAAGGGCCAGGGCGGAACAAGGTCTTTTTACGCGGTCAATCGGATGGCCCGTTGGCCGACCGAACCCAGTCGACCGTTGGTCTTTACATTGATGAATCCCCGCTGGTGTTCAGTGACACCAATCCTGATTTCAGGTTGGTGGATGTGGAGCGTATAGAAGTCTTGCGGGGTCCGCAGGGCACCCTTTTTGGGGCCGGGTCTTTAGGCGGCACCTTTCGCATTATCACACAAAAACCTGATTCCTTTGAAACTCTGGGAGAGGTCAGTCTGGGTGGGTCATTTACGAACAGCGGCAGTCCCAGTTATCGGGCGGATGGGATGATCAATGTGCCCTTAGTTGCGGGGCGCTCTGCACTCCGGCTCGCCGTGTTTAATGACTTATACGGCGGCTTTATTGATGACGTGCGTTTGGACGAAGAGGATGTCAATGAAGCTCATATTTTTGGCGGGCGGGTCTCCCTTCAAACCGATATTGGACAACGTTGGTCAGCCCTGCTGACGGGAAATGCGCAAAAGATCAGCCTCGACGACACGCAATATTACGCGCCCGATGTAGGCTTGCTGGTGCGTAATAACTATATCGCGGAACCCCGCCAAGATCAGTTCTATCAGGCTGGTTTGGTTATCGATGGAGATTTTGGCTGGGCGAAGTTTCTATCAGCGACAACGCATATTCGGCGACGCATTCAAAACCAATCAGATGCGTCTCTTGCCGTGCCTGATCTTCTCAACTTGTCGCTTCGGTCGAGCCCTTTCACATCGCGCAACAAGATCGCAACTCTTGCGCAAGAGGTGCGGCTGTATTCCGACGGTCGCCGTTTTGATTGGCTTGTTGGTGGCTTCTATCTGGATCGGAATGAAAACGTCAAAACAACTTTCTCTGTGCCTGGGGCTGGAGCTGCGTTTGCTGAAGACGGGTTCCCAAATGACGTGGTTTTTGCCGAGGACAGGGATGATGATGTTCAACAGATCGCCGCCTTTGGCGATGTGTCGTTCCGTCTTACGCCAAGGCTTGAACTGTCCTTGGGGATGAGATGGAATCGCGCGACATTAGACGTATCATCGCTCACAACGGGACTGTTGAGCGGGCGCGCTGAAGAGACCGATTTGCCTAATAAAGAGAATGCAGTCACCCCGAGGGCTTCACTTCGTTATGAACTATCCGCGTCGACACAGATTTATGCACAAGCGGCCAAGGGATACCGTGTTGGCGGCGTCAATATCAACACGCCGATTTCTGCCTTGTTTGACCCTGGTCTAGACCCGGACGAAGCGATTCAAACGCAAACATTTACGGATGACTCGTTGTGGAACTACGAACTTGGTTTCAAATCACGGTTGTTCGAAGATCGTCTGAGCATTGATGTCTCTGCATTTTATGTGCGTTGGGATGATATTCAGTCAGACCAGATTCTTCCGACAGGGTTCTTATTTGTAACCAACGCCGGAAACGCCACGAACTTTGGTGTTGAAATGCAACTCACTGCAAAGGTTTCCGATCATCTCACTGTGACAGCCGTTGGCATATGGAATGACCCGACATTGTCACAAGCCAATGCGTTCTTGAATGCAGAGAAGGGGGATCGTTTGCCGGCTGTTTCAGCTTTCACGGCAAGTCTGGGGTTCTACTATTCGAAGCCAATAAATGCTCGTATGTCTTTCAATATGAGTGGAGATTACCGGTATGTCGGGGCCTCTCGATTGTTCTTTGATCAGGATGTGTCGCCTGAAATGGGCGAGTTCCATCGGGTCGGATTGCGGACTGGTTTAGGATTTGAACAGTGGCAGGCGCAGATCAGCGTCTCTAATCTCTTTAATAATCGCGGCAATACCTTTGCGTACGGCAATAGCTTTAGCCTGAGCGCGACATCACAGTTTACGCCGCTGAGACCCAGGACCTTCGGTTTAGAGATTTCTCGCCGTTTCTAGCTTACGGTAGCAAAGGGGCTAACCATCTGTCGGCGCAGGTATTTGCTCGGTCCCCAAGATGAGCGCTTTTGCGTATTCCGGTGCGATGAGGTGACAATACAATGCCCCTTTGAAACGGTCGGGCGCCATTTTAAACAGCAGACTGGTCCAATCAATTTGCATGCGTTTGCTTTGTATATGCAGCGCGCCTGACTTGCCGCGATAGGCGAAATCAAAGGGTTTGGTCCAAGATGTGCCCATCATAACCGAGATATCTTCATCAAATATAATTTGGGCATCTGACAAGACGCGGTTGGCCGCTTCTTCTGGCGTCAGCGCAGCAATAACTGCTGACACATTGGCCCGGTTAATGGCTTCACAGGAAAGTGCCTCTGGGTTCACTTTGTCTTCGCCATAGACTTCGGCAATGTGATCCGGCGTCTTCATTTTACACGAGACCATGCGGGGGGCGCCATCTGGACCGGTGGTGGTGAACTGCTCATTGCGGAGCGGATCGACAGAGGCTTTAGAGAGCACGAAGGCGTCAAAGTCCGGGTGCACCATTGTTTGCGCTGGAATGGTGTTGCTCATGATCGTTGTCTGAACCTTAGTGCAGAAGGTGTCTGTAATCTCGGTTTGGCCGTCTGCGGCATCGGCGCCCGTTACGGAAACGAGAAGACCAAACAGCGATATGGAAAAAAGACCTGAGCGGTTCATAGATTACCTTCCTGTGTCAGCTAATCTTCATGCGGTGCGGGCATTGGTAAGAAGTTGGCCATCAATACTGAGATAACGAGCAAGGATGCACAAATAATAAAGGGAGAGGCGGGGGCGATTTGATAGGCGATGGTGCCAACAATAGGTCCGATCATAAAGCCTACCGCTTGGAAGGCCCCGGTCAGACCAGCCATGCTGCCCTGGTTTTCTGGTCCGGCAGCCAGAGAAGCCGCCGTCATATAGGCTGGCCAACCAACGCCGCCGCCCAATCCAAAGAGGCCCATAGCACCAATGAGCGCCCAATAGCTGGGAGCGACCATAATGAGTAGAACCGCGACAAAAGCGACTGGCATGCCGACATTTATCATCCGGCGCGGCGACCATTTTAGACGCGGAATAACTCCAATTTGAATGATGATCTGTGCAATGGCTGAGACAAACAGGGCAATGCCAACGCCACGCGCTGTTTCTGCCGTGCTGAGTCCGAATGTGTCCTGGAAGTGAAAGCCGAGGATAACAACCATGGTCACGTTACCGAGGATAAGGACCATAAAACCCCCGGCGATGCTGAGCACCGCCGGGGTCATAATGTGGCGGAAACCGACTTTGTCCGATCGCTTGTGGCGTTCTGGCTCATGCAGGCAGTAAATGTATAACGCGACAGCCGCGAAGCCCATCACGGTGACAATATAAAAGGGGGCGGTTGGCGACAGAGATGAAAACATGGCTGCAATAGCGGGGCCGACAACAGACCCAAAACCCCAAGCTGCGGTGATCATGGCCAAGCCACCGGCACGGTTCTCCTTGCTGGTCATATCTGCAACCATGGCCATTGTTGCTGGGTAGATTGCGCCAGACGACAACGTGTACAAGCCACGCACAGCGACCAGGAGAAGGAAGCATGTGAATGCGCTCATTGTTCCAGCAAGGCGCAGATCAATTGTGAAGGCGAAAGCTGCCGTCATAATGACGTAGCCCACAGCACCAACCAGAATCACATTCTTGCGTCCCCAGTCTTCGCTGATGCGGCCCCACACCGGCCCCGTGATCAGCATGAAAGCGCCACCGACGGCGAGAATCACGCCAACTTGCCATTCCAAGAAGCCCATATCCCGGCCCAAAGGAGGCAGGATGGTGATGAGAAAGTTGTTACCGATGGCGCTGATCAGCATGCCATAGGCGAGGACCAAGCCAGTGATTCTGGGTAATGTCGCTGATGGAGGAACAGCAGGTGTGACGGGGCTGGTTGTCTCTGTCATTCGAAAACTTTCTGTGTCGGTAACGTGATGCTTACGGTTTTAATAAGTAGGTCCGATCACCAATTCGGGGGGGATGGCTGTTGCTGACCGTAGAATGGCCACCGGCGTGTTATGAGTGCTGATGACTGCGGATGTACAGGAAAAAAGACAGAAAACAGCGATTATTTGCGGCCTTTTGCGCGTTTATGAGATGGTGTGTGAATTGAATTTCTTCTCAATAGTTGTGGTTTCGGTTTAGGTGTTGGGCGTCTAATTTGATCTGAAAACCTATTAAAAACAGTGGGTTATAAAATATACTGCGGTTATTCACTCTGCCAACAATAAACGGAGATAAAATTGATCCGGATCAAACCGGAAAGCATCTAATCGTCTCATAGATGACGTATAATTTTCGAATAGGCTATGATTGGCCAGCAGCGAGAGTGGGAGACAAAAGGCATGTATGTGAATTTCTGGTATCCGGTTTGTGTGAGCGATGACCTGACAGACAAGCCCGTCCGCGTTCGAATTTTGAAACACAATTTTGTGGCTTTTCGCGATAACGAGGGAAACCCGGCTTTGTTGTCGGATACCTGTGTGCATCGTGGCGGTGCGCTCTCGGGCGGAAACTGCAAAGAAGATGGCACTGTTCAGTGTCCGTATCATGGTTGGCGCTTTACCAAAGATGGCGTGTGCACACGCATACCATCGCTAGGGATTAACGGTAAAATTCCTGCCCGGGCGCGTGTTGATGCCTATCCCACAGTGGATAAGTACGGATTGGTTTTTGCCTTTATTGGGGATCTTCCCGAAGCGGAGCGTCCGCCCATCATGCCGATTGATGAATACGACACTGACGGCTGGCGGGCCACCATTCAAACTTTTGATGTTGATTACAACTACGAGCGGTCCATTGAGAACGGCTTAGACCCAGCCCACAACGAGTATGTGCACTCTACCCACGGTTATAAGGGTGAGAGAGAAGAAGAGTACCAAGTCAATGAGTTGGAGCCCTACAAAAACAATGACTGGGGTTTTGGGTTTATGCATACCTTTGATGCGCCTCCTTTGAAGAACTGGTTGATGAAACGGTTCCGTAAAGAAGGCGGAAAAATGCAGGCGGGCTCCGGCACCTACGGCCCTAACCACATGTGGACCTATATCCATCTGTCCGAAAAAATGCACATGCATCAGTACATGTTTGAAGCCCCTATTGATGAGGCTAAAACACGTATTTTCTTGGTTAATTTGCGTAACATGGCGATCACTAAGCGTGAGTGGCTCAATAAATTTCTCGATAAGAAAATCAAAGAGCGGAATATGTTTGTGGCCAGTGAAGACATCGTTGTTGTTGAAAAGCTGGAGCCAAAAATGACTCCGCCAACCACGACTAAAGAAGTGCTTATGCCCCATGACCGCGTGGTTGTTCAGTACCGCGGCAAACTCAAAGAATGGGAACAAAAAGGCTGGCGCCTGGATCATGAAGCGATCAATGCGCTGACAGCGAAGGGTGATGTTGTAACAGCGATACCTTGTCCTTATCGTCGCGACAGCAAAGCCTGGGTGCTTGATCCCGCACCGGTCTATCGGGCACTGCCAGAGGCCGAGCCAGTAAGAGAGGCGGCTGAGTAACCTAATTCAACACTAACAGATAATGACTTACCAAAACGCCGGCCTTAGTGGCCGGCGTTTTTTTATCCCAGAGGGTTGCCAGTTGTTACGGGTACGGCAAGAGTCTCACCTTAACAGGTTTAGGGAGGAGTCATGCAAAAGCCGGTTAGTGATGTCATCGTTAAAGGGTGGCAACCCGAGACGGAAGAAACGCATCAGCGATGGTTGTTGGCCAATCACCCAAGTGGCGCGCCATCGGTTGATGATTTCATGATGGTCGAAGATGTCGTGCCTGCCCCTGCGCCAGGTCAATTGCTGGTGCGCAGCCTCTATCTGTCTGTTGACCCCTTTCAGCGCCTGATTATGAATGCGACGCCGCGTAATGTTGAAGTCGTGCCGTTGTATGGCGTGATGCTCGGCGACATTGTTGGAGAGGTTGTAAAATCACATCATCCAGATTTTAAAGATGGCGATGTGGTGAACGGTGTTTTGGGCTGGCAAAATTATGCCCTGACCAGAGGGACTGGGCATTATATCCACAATCGCTCTGGCTTGCGGGTTGTTGATGAAAGTCTTGGTCCTCTCAATACGGCTGCAAGTGTGTTGGGTCGCCCTGGTATGACTGCGTATTTCTCTGTGATGCGCGAGTGTATGCCCAAACCGGGAGATGTGATGGTGGTGTCCACTGCTGCTGGCGCCGTTGGGCATTTGGCCGGTCAGATTGGCAAAATCCACGGGGCGACAGTTATTGGTATTACATCATCGGAAGAAAAAATTAGCTTCCTTACTGAAGAGATGGGGTTTGACGCAGGCATTAATTATAAGGCAGTGAATGACATTAAAGCGGCCGTGAAGCGCGCGTGTCCAAACGGCGTAGATATCTATTACGATAACGTCGGCGGCCCGATGGCCGAGGCGATTCTGACTCAGTTAAATCCGGGCGGGCGAGTCACCTATGTGGGGTCAACTGAGCAATATAATACGTTAGAAGAGGATGGCACGCCGTGGACGTGGAAGATGGATAAGCCCATGTTCATTATTCACGACTATATCGAAGAGTACGATGCTGGACGCACCGCGATGAGCGCCTGGATGAACGATGGCAAACTGCAATACCGTGACGATATTATCGACGGTTTAGAAAACGCACCTGATGCTTTTATCGGGCTATTTAAAGGCACGAACATTGGCAAGCGTTTGGTGCGGGTGAATCGCAAACGCCTTAATGGTGAGAACGCTTAGGTATTTATCTCAGTTCTTTTTTAACAAAACGAGATCTTCTGATTTGACCCGCTGTGTTTGGCGTAACTGGTCATCCCAGTCACCCGATAAAAACGCACGCACATCATCAGCAACCAATTTTGGTTCTTCAATATAAGGATAGTGACCAAGGCGGTCATACTTTTTGACAATGGTCGGCGCTCCGGTCATCCACAATTGAATGATGTTTGCTTCCAAGTGCATCACGGTCGGATTTTCCATGCCCCACAAGATGAGCGTTGGCGCTTCAATATCATCGAGAACAACAGATGGGTCGCCTGTAATATAGTTCCGTCTAAAAATACGTGCTGGTTCCGCCCGGTCTGCGCGGCGATTCATATCGTAGTTCATTTCGATATGCGCTTCAGAAGGAGGCTTTGAGGTGACGTTTAGTGTTAGAGATTGCCGCCACCAATCTTTAGATTGGTGGTAAGATCGCACCCATCGACCAAAAGCTGTGCCACGTTCCCGGTTGGGGTTGGTAAGTGCTGTTCTGGGCATACCAGCCGAATTGATAAGAATGAGGCGGTCAAGTTTTTCAGGGTAGTTGGCCGCGTATCTGAACGCCACTGTGCCGCCTGACGATGTGCCGATGAGATGGAATCGGTCGACGCCTAGCGCTTCTGTGAGCTGCGTGATCATCTCTTGATTTTGCTCTACGGAATAGCGTTGCTGAGGATCGAAACCTGTTAGTCCCGCATTTGGAAAATCGAACCGGATGATGCGGAAGTCTTTCTTTAGGTCTTCGACCATCCCGTCCCATGCTCGTAAGCTGTGAAAGGAAGCATGAGAAAGAACAACAACAGGCCCAGTGCCTTCATCCGTGTAATGGACTTCGATGCCATCAAGCATGATGTATTTAGATTCAGGAATTTCGTATTTGGCACGGAGGTCTTCCAGTGAAATGTCAAACCCACCAGATGTGAGCATCCAAAGCCAGATGCCAAATCCACCAGCAGTAATAATGACCAACACGGCCAAGCCCTTTATCAGTGCGGACATGACGTTCCCCTTACTAAATTCGACCCAACCTCTGGTATAAAAGTCAGCATGGCCGTGGACGAGGGGAATAATCAACCCCTCCCGCCAGTTGGTCATTTTAAATGCTGATTTTGGCGAATATGCCTCATTATAGAGGGCTTAGGTGCATTTCTAAGAGACGAGAAAGGGGGCATAATGAAACGGTTTCACGTATTCCTTGCCATTGCTTTGATGTTTAGCCCGTCAAGTGAGGTTCAGGCGGAGAACGTACTTGTGCTCGGTGCGACCGGTCATACTGGGTCACGCATCAGCAAAATGTTGGCTGCCGAAGGACATCAGGTGACCGCCTTTGTGCGTCCGTCCTCTAAGCGAGAGAGGCTGACAGGAGTTGATTTACAATATGCCTTAGGAGACGTGCTTGATTTTGAGAGCGTGGAAGCCGCATTTGAACAGGCTAAGCCAGATGTTGTTTTTGCCGTTTTGCAAAGCCGCCGGGGGCAACCAAGCCCACACGGAGAGCCCGAAGTGGCAATTGTAAGATTGGCTGAACAAAGCGGGGTGTCTCAATTCATCTATCTCAGTTCAGTCGGTGCCGGGCCGGATACTGTGGCTCAGCGGACGCGTTATCCAGATATCAATTTTGATCTCTTTGCTGAGGGATTGGCAGAGAAGGCCCTCGTTGAAACGGCGCTACGCAGCAGCAAACTCAATTACACGATCATTCGCAGTGGCTCGATTTTGGTTGAATTTGGACGTGAGCCGCCGCCGGGTACTGGCCGGGGGTACTTCACTGAGAATCAGGATGTGACTGGACCCATTACCTATGACGACCTCGCCGTCCTGATGACTCGCTGTGTTGGCACCAGTGGGTGCTACGGCAAGATTTATCATGCGACGGATGACACGCTTTGGCCTGAGTACAACCATTGGCGCTGTCGCAGATTTGCCCCGCTCGCTGAACTTGGCCCCGCTTGTGATCATCTGCGACCGATCTCTGCTCCTAAGCGTTAGGCGGCTAAACCTTCCTGCTCAGGGGAATCTTGTTGCTTACGACCCCCATAGCGAATGGCGGCAGCAACGACGGCAAAGTTAAAGATGGGTTCACCCATATTTCCAACGATCGGTCCGACGAGGCTTTGAGGAACTGCCGCCGCCGCAAACATGATCATGCAGCCAACGGCCAGCCAGGGCCATTTGTGCCGGATCCAGATGGCAATGCCGACGGCCATAAGAATGAGGTTTGTCAGAATAGCTGCAGCCGGGGAAACGCTCATGCCGACACCAGCTATGTCAGGCGAGCAAGCTTGGGTTTCAGAAACTTTGGTGACGTAGCGCAGCGTTTCAGCGAAACAGGCCGGATAGAAATCAACGATAAAGATGTATCTGAAATCATACACGATAAAGAATACAGCGAGGGCACAGAACAGGCCCATGACGATTTTGTTCTGGGCAAACTGAAAGCCCGCGCGTCTTAACAGTATGCCGGCAACGATGATCAGTAGGGGCAGGGTGCCCCAGTGCCACGCATACCGTAGGTATGTGACGCCCAGCATAATCGGACCTTCACCTATAAAACGACCGGTTGCGACTGCAAAAGAGTCAAACCACAGGAATAACAAGGGGATAAGCGTGAGCAACAGCACGGTTGTCTTTTGCGCCATATACGCCCTTAAACACCAGATCAGACAGGCAAATGCAGCTGCGGCGATTATCAGATACCCAATTGTGATCATTGGTTTCGACCTTCATCTAGCGTTTCATCGGATGGGACAGTGCCTGATGTTGGTGCAAGCCGTAAACCAGGAGGTCGCTTCGGACTTCCTGGCGGACAAAGGCCCACTTTAAAGGCATCCATCACGTTTTTCATATTTTGCTATTGGCTAATGATTCGATCCGAATCAAAGTGAGTCGGATTTGCCACATCCTTGAATCTATTGAAGGAATCTCGTTTAGAAGGCTTGACCATAAGACTCGGGCGTGATTCCATCTGTTTATGAAGAGAGGTTCAGAACATAGCAAGAAGGCAAAACAAATCCTTGCGCCACTCTTAGGTGTCGCTCTGGTGACGTATTTTGCCTACCACGCTGTTCAGGGTGATCGCGGGTTGCTTGCGTGGTGGCAACTTCGGCATCAATTGGAAGCAGCTCAGACTGATTTGGCTGTCATCCAGGGCGAACGGGTCAATATTGAACATAAAATAGCACTTCTCCAGCCCGGCAGTTTGGACCGGGATATGCTGGACGAACAGACACGGCGCGTGCTTGCATTTATACAACCCAATGAGTTGCTGATTATTCCGACCAACTAGGCGACAGCCTGGTCAGCCCTCGATGCGATTAATATACCAGAGTATTACTGATGTTTTGGCGTTTTAATTGGCGCTAATGAAACGTCTTTTTTGTGACCTTGATTTCATAAATATATCTTAAATGACTTATATTTTGAAATAATAAGCCGATTTTACGAAAGAGCATTACGGGTAAATGGCTTGCTTTCAAAGGTTTAACTGCTTTTTGGTTTATCAATAATTTGTGCAGTGCAAACAAAGGCTTAACTGTTGTTTCACTTGCGTCATTTTCGCGTCGCTGCGATAACTCGGTCTGTAGATAGACCGAATAAGCCATCTTTTATAAATGGCACAGAACTTATGAATGGGGATCTCGCATGGCTGCTCGGAAGTCTGCCACCGCTAAATCATCTTCAGCCAAATCGGCTCAAAAGAAATCATCTAACGCTAAGCCTCCAAGTACAGAGCAGCAGGTTCAGTTTTATAAAGACATGCTTTTGATCCGTCGCTTCGAAGAGCGCGCGGGTCAGCTTTATGGCATGGGGCTTATCGGCGGTTTTTGTCATCTTTATATTGGACAGGAAGCTGTCGTCGTCGGTCTCCAGGGCAATATGATTGATGCTGATACGGTGATCACAACATATCGGGATCACGGCCATATGCTCGCCTGTGGTATGGACCCAAAAGGGGTGATGGCTGAATTGACGGGCCGCATTGATGGATATTCCCGCGGCAAGGGCGGCTCAATGCATATGTTTAGTCGAGAAAAAGGGTTTTTCGGCGGCCACGGTATTGTTGGTGCCTCTGTCCCCATCGGGACAGGCTTAGCCTTTTCTCATAAGTACAATGAGGATGGCGGCGTAAACTTCTGTTACTTCGGCGATGGTGCCGCCAACCAAGGCCAGGTGTATGAGGCTTTCAATATGGCTGCGTTATGGAAGCTCCCTGTTATCTACGTTATCGAAAACAATAAGTACGGTATGGGAACGTCTGTCGAGCGGGCCTCGGCTTCAGCTGATTTATATCGCCGAGGCGAAGCTTATGGCATTCCAGGTACGGTGGTAGATGGCATGGATGTGAACGCAGTTTATCAGGCTGGACAAGACGCTGTTGCCCATGTGCGCGGTGGTAAAGGTCCGATTATTTTGGAAATGAAAACCTATCGTTATCGCGGTCACTCCATGTCTGACCCGGCTAAATATCGATCCAAAGAAGAATTAGCAAAAATGCGTGGTGAACATGACCCTATTGATCGCCTGCGCCATAAGTTAATCGAAGAGGGCGTGCTTGACGAAGACGGTTTCAAAGAAATGGATAAGGCGATCAAGGCGCGGGTCACGGAAGCGGCAGAGTTTGCCCAGGAGTCACCTGAACCTGATCCAAGCGAGCTATATACAGACGTCCTTCGCGACGTAGCATAATTCATAAACTGCGAATTCATAATCCAAGTGTCTCGCATGGTTGTCATGCCTGACATCGCGAAGCCCGGCAACGGGACAATTTAGGGAGACTCTATCCTTGTCAACGAAAGTTCTAATGCCTGCGCTTTCGCCAACTATGACAGAGGGCACTCTGTCGAAGTGGTTGGTCAAAGAGGGCGATAAGGTTTCAGCCGGTGATATCATCGCTGAAATTGAAACAGATAAAGCGACCATGGAACTTGAAGCCGTGGATGAAGGCACGGTGGGCAAGATACTCGTTAGCGCCGGCACGGAAGGTGTTAAGGTCAACAAGCCCATAGCTGTAATCATGGAAGAGGGGGAAAGCGCAGACGACATCGCAGAAACCTCGTCACCTGAAGAACCACAAACTGACGATACATCGACGCAAGAAGCCGATGACGAGTCTAAATCGTCCGATGAAAAACCTGATGAAGAAGCGGCGAAGCCTGATCGTCCTGCAAAGCCAAAGGCCGTGATTGATGCAGACGAGCCTGAGCTTGGTGAAACAGCAGAAATTACCGTCAGAGAAGCTTTGCGCGACGCCATGGCTGAAGAAATGCGCAAAGACAAAAGCGTTTTCTTAATGGGCGAAGAGGTCGCTGAATATCAGGGAGCATATAAGGTCAGCCAAGGGTTGCTGGAAGAGTTCAGCAGCAAGCGCGTCATTGATACGCCAATTACGGAGCAAGGTTTCGCAGGGCTTGGTGTGGGTGCGGCCTTTGGTAAGCTCAAGCCCATAATTGAGTTCATGACCTTTAACTTTGCGATGCAGGCAATTGACCAAATTATCAACTCTGCTGCTAAGACGCTGTATATGTCTGGTGGTCAGATGGGATGCTCGATAGTTTTCCGTGGGCCCAACGGAGCAGCCTCGAGAGTTGGAGCCCAGCACTCCCAGTGTTATGGCGCGTGGTACTCGCATATTCCAGGCCATAAGGTTGTTGCCCCTTGGTCTGGCGCAGATGCAAAGGGCTTGTTGAAATCTGCAATTAGAGATCCAAATCCAGTCATTGTGCTCGAAAATGAACTGCTGTACGGAACGAAATTCGACGTGCCGACCAGCGATGACTATGTACTGCCAATTGGCAAAGCGAAAATTGAACGTGAAGGTTCTGATGTCACGATCACGGCGTTTAGCATTATGGTTGGCAAAGCTTTGGAAGCGGCGGAACAACTCGCGGCAGATGGTATTTCTGCTGAAGTGATTAATCTACGCAGTCTGCGGCCGCTTGATACGGAGGCGATTATTAAGTCGGTCCAGAAAACGAATCGCTGTGTGTCTTGTGAAGAAGGCTTCCCGTTTTCGGGAATTGGTGCGGAGATTTCAGCGCAGATTATGGAGCAAGCTTTCGACTGGTTGGATGCACCTGTGGCGCGTGTCACAGGTGTCGATGTGCCGATGCCCTATGCTGCTAATTTGGAAAAGCTCGCCCTGCCACAAGTTGAGCACATTGTAGAAGCGGCGAAAGCCGCATGTTATCGCGACTAGAATAACGTAGCGCGAAAGAGGACATAAGATATGCCTATTCAGATTTTAATGCCGGCTTTGTCGCCAACAATGACCGAGGGCAAGCTTGCCAAATGGTTGGTTAAAGAAGGCGACGAAGTTTCATCAGGTGACATCATCGCCGAGATTGAAACAGACAAAGCAACGATGGAGCTCGAAGCCGTCGACGAGGGTAAGATTGGTAAAATCCTTGTAGAGGCTGGTGCTGAAAACGTCGAAGTGAACAAGCCTATTGGTATTCTCCTAGAAGAAGGAGAAGATGAAAGTAACATGGATGATTCGTCTTCTGATGCATCCTCTAAGTCGTCAGATAAGTCGTCAGATAAGTCGTCAGACTCCTCCTCTAAACCCGCCAAGAAAGAGTCTGAGGAAAAAGACTCAGAACCAACAAAGAGCAAACAGTCAGCCAAATCTGAGGTTCCGTCGAAAAAACCAAAATCGGATCATGATAAATCGGGCGACAGGGTGTTCGCGAGTCCGTTGGCCAAGCGTATTGCAGAAAATGCAGGCATCGAACTGTCGTCAATTTCCGGGAGTGGTCCAAACGGGCGTATTGTGAAGACGGATGTTGAGAAAGCTATGTCCGGCGGAGCAGAAAAATCGAGTGCCAAAGCACCAGCCGCGCCAACCAGTATTTCTTCTGCAGCTGGCGACGTGCCTGATTACGGTCAATCTTACACGACCAAAGAAAATTCATCGGTGCGCAAGATCATCGCCAAGCGTCTGCTGCAGTCTAAGCAATCGGTTCCGCATTTCTATCTGACAATTGAGTGCATCATTGATGACTTGCTGGCCTTGCGTAAAGATCTGAATGGGCGCGATGGCGCAGATTATAAACTGTCGGTGAATGACTTTGTGATCAAGGCCAGCGCGATGGCCATGAGTAAAGTACCCATGGTGAATGGTACGTGGACAGATGAAGCTATCCGTCTCTACGATAATGTTGATGTGTCTGTTGCTGTTGCCACTGATGGCGGTTTAATCACCCCGATCATCCGCAATGCCGATCAAAAAGGCTTATCGACTTTGTCTAACGAGATGAAGGAATTGGCGGCCCGGGCGCGTGACAACAAGCTCAAACCTGAAGAATTCCAAGGGGGCGGGTTCTCAATTTCTAATCTGGGTATGTATGGCATCAAGGAATTTTCCGCGATCATCAATCCACCACAAAGCGCAATCCTGGCTGTTGGGGCCGGAGAGCAGCGCCCAGTTGTTAAAGATGGTGCGTTGGCCGTGGCAACTGTTATGTCGTGCACGTTGTCGTGCGACCACCGCATTGTTGATGGCGCGGTTGGTGCTGAGTTCCTCGCAGCCTTTAAGCCGCTAATTGAAGATCCCCTGAAATTGTTGCTGTAGAGGGCGATTGATATGGCTGATAAAAACTTTGATCTGGTTGTCGTTGGTGGTGGCCCTGGTGGTTATGTCACGGCAATTCGTGGTGCACAACTTGGCCTGAAGACCGCTGTCGTTGAACGCGAGCACCTTGGCGGCATCTGCCTCAATTGGGGTTGTATTCCAACAAAGGCGTTGTTGCGGACCTCAGAGGTTTATCATCTGATCAAGCATGCCGAGGATTTTGGCCTTTCGGTCAAAGATGTCAGCTTCGATGTAAAAAAGATCGTCGAGCGTTCACGTAAAGTGGCCGGCAAGCTATCCGGTGGCGTCGGTATGCTGATGAAGAAGAATAAGATAGAGGTCTTTGACGGGCAAGGTGCCTTGGCTGGAAAAGGCAAAATCAGCGTGACGAAAGACGGTAAGCTTTCCGCAACTTTGAGCGCAAAGCATATCGTGCTGGCAACCGGCGCGCGCGCGCGGACATTGCCGGGATTAGAGTCGGACGGGAAACTGATTTGGACTTATAAAGAGGCAATGATTCCGGAAAGTATGCCAAAGTCGATGCTGGTGATTGGCTCTGGCGCAATTGGCATTGAGTTTGCCAGTTTCTATCGCACCTTGGGTGTCGATGTGACGGTGGTCGAGGTCATGGACCGTGTGCTGCCGGTGGAAGATGAAGAGATTTCAGCGTTTGCACTTAAGGCGTTTAAGAAGCAGGGCATGAAGATCATGACCGGCGCATCAGTTAAAAGCCTAAAGACGGGCAAGGGCAACGTGACGGCCAGTATTGAGGCTGGTGGAAAAACGGAATCTCTGACGGTTGATCGCGTGATTTTAGCTGTTGGTATTGTCGGCAATGTTGAAGACCTTGGTTTGGAGAAATCAAACGTCAAAGTCGAAAAAACGCACGTGGTGACCGGTCCATACAGCGAGACGGATGAGCCAGGTGTGTATGCCATCGGCGATCTTACCGGGCCACCCTGGTTGGCGCATAAAGCCAGTCATGAAGGTGTGATCTGTGTTGAGAAAATCGCCGGGATGTCTCCGCACCCGCTTGATACATCGCGCATTCCGGGCTGCACGTACTGTCATCCGCAAGTGGCCAGCGTTGGTCTGACGGAGGCGAAAGCCAAAGAGGCGGGACACAAGGTTCGTGTCGGCCGCTTCCCCTTTATCGGGAATGGTAAAGCCATTGCCCTGGGTGATGACCAGGGCCTGATTAAAACGGTTTTTGATGCGGACACGGGCGAACTGCTTGGGGCGCATATGATTGGCGCTGAAGTAACCGAGCTGATTCAGGGATATGCGATTGCAAAAACCTTGGAGACGACCGAGAAAGAGCTTATGGAAACCGTATTCCCGCATCCAACTCTTTCTGAGATGATGCATGAATCAGTTCTTGATGCTTACGACCGGGTTATCCATATCTAAGTTATGACCAAGATCACGCCCCTAAAAACGCCGCAACCCCGTGTCCCGAAACCAGATTGGTTGCGGGTAAAGGCCCCGACGTCTCCGGCCTATGCCGAGACACGCAAACTGATGCGAGACTTGAACTTAAACACCGTTTGTGAAGAAGCCGCCTGTCCCAACATCGGGGAATGCTGGACGCAAAAACATGCGACCATGATGATCCTTGGCGATATTTGCACGCGGGCCTGTGCCTTCTGCAATATTAAGACTGGTAAGCCCGGCAAGATTGATGCCGATGAACCAGCGCACGTGGGTGAGGCTGTCGCCAAATTAGGACTACGTCATGTTGTGATTACGTCTGTTGACCGTGATGACCTTGAAGACGGCGGGGCTGCGCACTGGGTCGCTGTTATTGAAGCAATTAAATCAGCTTGCCCGGAAACAACCATTGAAGTTTTAACACCGGACTTCCGCAAGAAACTTGGTTCAACTGATTTGGTGGCGAAAGCGCATCCTGACGTTTTCAATCATAATCTCGAGACGGTGCCGCGATTATACCGGACCATTCGGCCCGGGGCACGATACTTCACCAGCTTACGGTTGTTAGAGCGTGTAAAGGAAGTCGTGCCGACCGTCTTTACAAAGTCCGGTATTATGGTTGGCTTGGGTGAGGCGAAAGAAGAAGTGCTCCAGGTGATGGATGACTTGCGCGCGGCTGACGTTGATTTTCTAACCATTGGTCAGTATTTGCAGCCAACCCCAAGACATGCTGCCGTTGATCGATTTGTAACCCCTGATGAATTTGCCGACTATGAGAGAATGGCGAGGGCCAAGGGCTTCATGATGGTATCGGCGAGTCCACTCACGCGCTCTTCCTATCATGCGGATGCTGATTTTGAGCGTCTGCGCGAGGCCCGTGAAAAGAAGCTCGCACGAGCGGTTTAAGGCTTGGACGCAACGTTTCGCCATGCCCGTTCATACTGAAAAACGTATACTGCCTTACTCACCTGAGCAGGTTTATAAGCTTGTTGCGGATGTAGAACGCTACCCTGAATTTTTGCCATGGTGTGTGGCCTGTCGAAAAACGCAAATTTATGAGAACGGTTTCGATGCCGATCTCGCCATTGGGTTTAAAATGGTCCGCGAAAAGTTTTCATCGCGGGTGGTCTTAAATCCAATAGATAAAGTTGAAGTTGTTTATAAGGATGGTCCGTTCAAACACTTGTCAAATTCGTGGACTTTTAGTGCGACCGAGGACGGTAAAGGATGTGTGGTCGACTTTTATCTCGACTTTGAATTCCGCTCTCTAATGCTACAAAAAATCATTGGTGTTTTGTTCGAGGAGGCGGTTCGGCGCATGGTATCTGCGTTCGAGGCACGTGCTGAAGACCTCTACAGCAAAAAGTAAACGCCAATTTGCGGTTTTAGTTTGCTGAGTCAGGAGGCTCTTTTTCCTCAATCTCTCGCAGTCGGCTTAAAACCAATTCGAGGGCAGCACCGATTGTAGATCTCCGGACGTCATCGCGAGTTCCTGCGAATACATACCGTTTGATTACAGCATCTTGGCCGCGCTCCGCGAGCGATAAGAACACTAATCCAACGGGTTTTTCTTTACTGCCACCACCGGGGCCCGCAATACCGGTGACAGCGACGGCGAGATCAGCATCTGTATACGCGATTGCACCTTCAGCCATCGCAGCGGCTACCACGTCACTGACAGCTCCGAATTCATTAATCGCATCCGCAGGAACGCCCAACAGTTTTGATTTAGACTCATCGGCATAGGTTACAAAGCCGGCGAGAAATGCGGCAGATGATCCTGAAGACGCCGTCAAGCAACTGGAGATCAGTCCACCTGTGCATGATTCTGCTGTTGCAAGTGTTTTACCTTGAGCAATGGCTTCCTGAATGACAGTTTTTGCAAGCGAGGTTAGGTCGTCGGGCAGCGTAGCCGTCATGATGCACCTATTAACTGAGCCGCCGCGTACAAAACCATACCAGCGTAAACCGCGGCAGCGATATCATCTACCATAACGCCTAATGCGCCACGAATACGCTGTTCCAGGGTGCGAATAGGCCAAGGTTTTAAAATGTCAAAAAACCGAAATGCTAAAAATCCAATGATATAAAGTATTATATCAGGTGGCACGATCGAGAGAGTCAGCCATTGGCCAGCAACTTCGTCAATGACAACCCAGCCCGGATCCTTTTTAGCTTCTTCTGTGGCCGCGGCGGCAGCCCAGCCAACCAGGGTTATCAAAATGGCTGCGATCACCAGACCAGTCGCACCGAAGTATGATGATATAACCCATGCGAAGGGCAGTGCGGCCAAGGACCCCGCCGTTCCAGGGGCTTTTGGGCTGTATCCTGAACCAAACCAAGATAGCAACGCTAAGTTGATATTTCTCATTCTTGGTCGCCTAAATGTAGGTGCTGTTCAAGTTTTAGGTTCATTTGGCGAGGTTATTTCAGCTTTTAACATCGCGACAATGACCAGAAAGCTTAAAATTCAGCTGAGAGTCAAACTGTTCTTTTGAGGTTAAAAGGCGTCTTTCTGTTTGAAAAACCTAGAAAAAATCGCCACAATCCAATTCGATATTACTTCTACGCCCTTTGGTTAAGATTTTTTTGACCAGACGGTTATGATTAAAAAGAATAGTGAGTTAATGAAAAGCCGATATAAAACCTGCGGCAAACCAGGTATTGGCTAAGAGGTTGTTTGTCTTAAATACGCGGGGCCGGTGAGCTTGGGGTCGGGCCTGCGTAATTTTTTTTTCGTGTCTCGGGGAAGCACATGTCAAAGTTTGATCCGCATGATCGAAGTCTTTCGAAAGCTCAAAGGTGGCTGCAGCGCTTTTTTCCAGAACGTCAAATTATTTTGCGTACTGAAGAACGCATGCGGACGCTGCGCCTCACGACGATGCGTCAGGCTGTTACGGCCTCGTTAATCACAGTCGTTGGTGGATGGCTTCTGGTCAGTTCTGGCCTCGTTGTTAGCCATAGTGATCGCATTCGCGCCAAGAATATTGAAGTTACAGATGCGCGCTCAGGTTACGAACAGCTCCTGGCGCAGTTGACGGTCTACAAGCGTCGCATAGATGAAATCACTGATGAACTGAACGAGAATACAGAACGTATGATTGGGCTTGCTGACCGTCAGGTTTCTCTCGTTGATCTGAAAACGCCAGAAGGCGCTTTGGCCTCCGCTGCTCGCCAGCGCAAACCCGACGCTGAACTCACTCGCCAGGAGCAAAGGCTCGCCTCTGATCCAGAGCAAATTGAAGTTGCGATCGGACGCATTGAGCTCGAACGCCATCGTGTCGCTGAAGCGCGGACTGAGCTGCATAATCAGTTGGATAATCTCAAGTCCGATATGACAGATGTTACTGAGGTCCACCAGAATACGGATTTTATTGATCCAAAGAGTTTAGAACTGCGGCAATTGGTCATTGAACGCGATTTGGCTTCTGTTGAGCGAGACGGACTCTTAAACCGTGTTTCTGAATTGGAAGATCAATTGAGCGAAATGGAGAGCACTCAGCTTCTTCTTTTCCATCGATTTGCTGAAGTGGCTGATGAAAAAATCGATCATATTCAAACATCACTTTCCAGCACGGGCCTTGATGTGGACGAACTCTTGGCGTTTCGGCGTACTGAATCTGGTAGTGGTGGACCGTTCATTCCTTTGAATTCAGTAGCCGGAGATGAAGGGCCACTCCATGATTCTTTGGTGTCATTAAATCTTCAAGTGGAGCGTTTGACCGAGCTTCAAAACTTAACGGACGTTATGCCGCTTGATAAACCTCTCAGAAAGTACCGGATTACCAGTGGTTTTGGGGTCCGTAAGGACCCGTTTACGGGGACGTATGCACGCCATTTGGGCCTCGATTTTGGGGCACCTTATAAATCACCCGTCTACAGTCCTGGTGAAGGAAAGGTTGTTTACGCTGGCTGGCGAGGGCGCTATGGTCGGTTTGTAGAGATTGATCATGGAATGGGGCTCACGTCTCGCTTTGGTCATATGGCAAAAATATCGGTAGAGAAGGGTGAGTATATCGGTCGTGGGACCGAGATCGGCCTTCTCGGCAACAGTGGACGTAGCACGGGACCTCATTTGCATTTGGAGGTTCTGCACAACGGTAAGCAGTTGAACCCGTTAAAATTTATGAGAGCGGGAAGCGATGTTCTCGAGCAAGAATAACGGACAACCCCAAGGGCAGGTCGCACGTATGACTGAAGGCCAGGTGAAATCTGTACCGTCGATCATCAGCATCGACCTTAACGTTCACGGAAATCTCTCTAGCAATGGAGAGATACAAGTGGATGGCAATGTCGAAGGTGACATCAATTGCAAAGCGCTGATTGTTGGCACTAAGGGGTCTGTCAGTGGCGAGGTAACAGCGCAAACAGTTCGTATTCACGGGGCTATTAAAGGCCAAGTGAAAGCGAAGTCAGTGTTTTTGGCGTCAACCGCGCAGATGTCTGGAGACATTGAGCACGAGAGTTTGGCTATTGAACCTGGCGCTTTCATGGAAGGGCACTGCAAGCGCATTGTTGCAGACCCGTCTCCTGCGGCTAAGCCAGAACCCGTCGCCGTTAAAACGTCTGCCAATGGCTCAAGTCATGACGCAGAGATCGTACCCCAGGCTGCGGCCTCATAATTATACTACTGAGATATGATTAAGGCGCTGTAGTCATAGCGAAATAATTAGGGCAGAGAAAACGCTGCCTTTTTTTATTTTTTGGTAAGACTTGTTTCGTTCTAATTTTCTGAGCGGCTGAGGTCATCAGGAAGAGTTTGTGCCAGTTGCTGCTGATTGGCTAGAACGGCGCGATAAACTTGCAAGTTTTCCATAACACGCTGAACGTAGTTGCGTGTTTCATTAAAGGGGATCTGCTCAATCCAATCAATTGGATCCACTTCTCCTGTGCGAGGGTCTCCGAACTCTCTGACCCATCGTTTCACCCTATTAGGGCCTGCGTTATAGCCAGCAATAGCCATAATGTAGGAGCCTTCAAAATCATTGATGAGATCCCCCAAATACTTAGATCCCAAAGCGATATTGTAGGCCGGATTAATCGTGAGTGCATCGCGGTCATAAGGCGCGCGGATTTGCCGAGAAACCGCACGCGCGGTCGCCGGCATGAGTTGCATTAAACCACGAGCTCCAGCGTGGCTTTGCGCCGAAACATCGAAGTTACTCTCTTGTCGGCTGATGGCCAATAGTAGGGGTTTCTCCGGAACGTTGGGATATTCGAATCTAGGAACGGGGAAACCATACTTAACCAGGGTGATATGATCCTGGGCTGCGCGTCTGGCTACCCAGACCCCATAGTCTTCACGATTGAATTTGCTGGCCATTTCGGCTGCCAAATGGCGCTCCGTGGCAAAGTCTGATGCGCTGGCAGCAGCGAGGACAAATGTTCTCAGATAATCAAGATTATCTACTTCCGCCATCATCCGGGCAACACGCGCCAATCGGCTCTCGTGGAAAGAATTGCGCTCGCTGGTTGTCGGAAGAGGGTCAAGCGGCAATTGAGGCAAGGTGTCGCCAGTTAATTTTGCTAATGCCAACTGGCCATAATAGGTGGTTATATGGAGAGCTGCTTTTTGGTACCAGGTTTTTGCTAATTCTATATCTCCGCCATCTTCTAAGGCACGGCCAACCCAATAGGCACCGCGTGACAGACTGACAGGAAAAGCGACAGCGTCGTAGACCCGATAAAAGTGCGGCAGTGCGGCTTCAGGGTTTTTTAAAAACTGGAGTTGAATCCAACCTGCCAGCCATTCCGCCTCAAAGACTGACAGAGCATCGCTAGCCTTGTGCTCTGACGCGATTTTATAGGCTTCGGTAACATCACCATTTGATAAGGCTTCTCGTGCCAGAATGTGGCGTTCCTTCCACCATAACTCTGGGCGCTCTGCATCTTGATGCGGCTCATGAATAAGCTCGGCTGCGCTTTCGTAACGTCCACGGTTACGGCGCCATTTCAAGCGGTCATAGATGAGCCCTGGGTTATCACGAAGCGCGGCCGGGACTTTTGCAATAAATGAATCAACACCGTACGAATCGTCGATGAGCGCGATACGCGCTTCTGCCAGCCTTCTATAATCTGAACCCACACGCCTAAGCATGCGCTGCGCGCCATTAGTGTGACCATCCCACAGGAGGCGTTCCAATCGCGCGGCATGATCTTGTTGCTTAAAGAGGTCTTCAAATTCTGACAGAAAAGTGCGTTCTTGCGACCGATTGAAGGTGCCTGTCAGCCATGCTTGACGGGCGGTTTCGATCGCTTTTTTTTCTTGCCCAGCATTTCGGTAAGCTATGGCGAGAGTCGCTAGCCCTGGTCCGGTTTGAGCCGGAAACTCTTCAAACCACTTAATAATTTCCGCCGTGGATAATGATTCGTCGTCTGCGACCTCTTCAGCGCGCCTGCGAATACTCTCGATTTGCGGCCAATTATAATTCTGACGAATGAATTCTGTTCGAGCCTTGAACGGAGTGCGAGCGCCCGTTTGACGCAAATACAGCCAGGCTACGACGCTCTCAGCTAGTGGCTCTTTAATTTTTTTGGCAAAATCGACTGCTTGTGACCATCGCCGGGACTTTGCGGCTGACAGGGCCTGAGCAAATAATGACCGGTCTTCAAGACTTAGAAGATACGCATAGTCATTACCGAATGGACCATAATAGCGGGGTTTTCGCGTTGGGAGGACGGTTGGGGGCCCGGATACCGTAAGTTTTACAACAAGCGGCTTGACCTCCGGGAGAACAGGGGTGGCATTTAAGGAATTGGCAGAGGGCAAGGCTAAAGCGACGAGCATTCCAGCGGCCAAAGCGATGTGACGATAGAGCACCAGAGTCATTAGCGTGAAACACCATAAACGACTGTAAAACAATAATTTATCAAGTCTTGTCCCGGAACTAAAGTCCTTTGCTTGCCGCTATTGCATGTCGGCGGTATGTTCCCACACTTATGATGGCCTGATGCATACCATAAACGATATGGCCCTAGTCCCGTGCATCCTTGGAGTACGCTTTCATGTTTACTGGTTCGATCACCGCACTCATTACCCCATTTAGAGATGGTGGTATTGATGAGAAGGCGTTTCAGGACTTTGTTCAATGGCAAATTGATGAGGGAACTCATGCGGTTGTACCGTGCGGAACCACGGGTGAATCGCCAACTCTAAGTCATGAAGAGCATAAGAGGGTGGTTGAACTGTGCATCGAAGTTGCCAAAGAGAAAATCCCCGTTATTGCTGGCAGCGGGTCGAATTCGACCGAAGAGGCGATTGCCCTGACAAGGCATGCCGCGTCAGCGGGGGCTGATGCCGCTTTGGTGGTGACGCCGTATTATAATAAACCCAGTCAAGCGGGCATGTTGGCGCATTTTCAAGCGGTTGCAGATTCCGCAGACCTGCCAATCATTATTTACAATATTCCGCCGCGGAGTGTTGTCGACATGACCGTCGAAACCATGGCTAAGCTGGCAGAGCACCCTAATATCGTCGGGGTTAAAGACGCCACCGGTGATCTGGGCCGTCCGCTTGCGACGCGCATAGAAATAGGGCGAGAATTCTGCTTGTTGTCTGGTGATGATGGATCGGCCGTTGCCTATTTGGCCCAGGGTGGTTTTGGTTGTATTTCGGTTTCTTCCAACGTTGCACCGCGTCTGAATGCCGAGATGCACGACGCATGGCGCAATGAAAAGTATGAAGATGTCTGGCGCATTCGCGATATTTTATATCCTTTAAACGAAGCCATTTTTTGTGAACCCAATCCAGTGCCTGTTAAGTATGGTTGCAGCTTGATTGGTAAATGTCTCCCCGATGTTCGTCTTCCTATGGTGCCGCTTTCGCCTAAAGGGGGGGCCCGCGTTGAAGAAGCCATGCGCGATGCTGGTCTTTTTGAATAGATAGAAAGCTTCATGACAAAGTTGGGTTGGATCTCCACGGGCACAGTTGCCCAAAACCGCAAGGCACGCCACGATTACCAAATCGAGGAAACTTTTGAAGCGGGAATGATGCTCATGGGGACAGAGGTTAAATCCTTGCGTCTGGGAAGAGGCAACATCCAAGAGTCTTATGCCTCAGTTGAGGACGGTGGCGTCTACCTGATAAATTCCTATATTCCGGAGTATGAAGGTGCCAAGCATTTTGGCCACGAAGCCCGTCGGAAACGGAAGTTGTTGTTGCATGCGCGTGAGATTGACAAGCTGACGGCAGGTGTTTCGCGCAAGGGCATGACGTTGGTTCCGCTGTCGGTATATTTTAATGACCGTGGAATCGCGAAACTTAAACTTGGTCTAGCCAAAGGGAAGACCGATATAGATCGACGCCAGACGATTAAGGAACGCGATTGGAATCGTCAGAAGTCGCGTGTGCTTCGAGACCGGGGCTAAAGTGTCGGATAGGTCTTCAAAAAACGAAAAATTGATCCGCACCAAAGAGCAATGGGCGCGTGACGAACGGGCGTTAACAGGCTCAGTTTCTAGCCCAAAACAAGACCGACTACCGCCAGGACAAAGGTTGGTTAAAGACTTTCCGGTCCTTGATCTTGGTTCGCAACCAAACATGCTGCCGAAAGATTGGTCGTTCACCGTTGCGGGGCAGGTTGATCGACCAATTAAATGGACCTTCGATGATTTAATGGCGCAGCCCCAGGTGGAATTTACGTCTGACATTCACTGCGTCACCACCTGGTCTAGATATGACAACAGATGGAAGGGCGTAAGTGTAAAGCATTTGCTGGCCGAGATTGAACCGCGTGCGACAGCAGCTTTTGTAATGATTAGAAGTTATGACGGGTATGCCACAAATGTTCCTTTAAACTGGCTGGATGATGATGGCGTTTTACTGGCGCATACCTGGAATGGAACGCCGTTAAGCCGAGAGCATGGCGGCCCTGTTCGCTTGGTGATTCCCAAACTTTATTTTTGGAAGTCAGCCAAATGGCTTCGGCATCTGACCTTTATGGATAAAGATGCCCCAGGCTATTGGGAAGCACGGGGCTATCACGATGTGGGAGACCCCTGGAAAGAAGAGCGTTACGCTTAAGCCAACGCCCCCTCAACAACAGACATCGTTGATGGTGAAACTGGGGGAAGAATTCTAAGAACCTGCAAACCTGCCTGCGTAAACAAAGATTCAAAATCTTCAGCCGTTCGTTCCCGACCGTCAAGCAATGCCATAATACCGACGTCCAAATATTTATTTGGATCTGATGCATTTCCGGGCTCAATGACGGCGTCAATTACAGCGATACGCGATTCAGGTTTAAGCGCGGCTTTCACTTTCTTCAGAATTCGCACAGCATCCTTGTCACTCCAGTCGTGCAAAATGCGTTTAAGTAGATAAATGTCATGGCCAGCAGGAACGTCATTAAAAAAATTTCCAGCGACTAGGGCGCAGCGGTCCATCAAATTTGCATCTCTGATAAACTGTGGGTCAGAGAGCACATGACTTTGATCGAACAGGATGCCTTTAAGGTTAGTGTGTTGTTTGAGAATTTCAGCAAGCAGTCCGCCCCGTCCACCCCCGATGTCGATCACATCTGTTGACTCGCCGAAGGGATAAGCATTCGCGATGATGGTATTTTCCGCGTTCGACATGAGTGCCATAGACGCATCAAACAAAGTTCCTAAATCTGGCTCGGCGGCTAGCTTGTCGAAAAAGGCTGAGCCATGCGCAAGTGTGAAGGCGGTTTGGCCTGTTTCCATGGCCTTTGGCAATTCTTTGTAGGTCTCCCATATGACATCTTGCCATGCAGTTCTGACCAGAGATCTCACAGAACCAGCCACATCATCCCGCAGCACTTCAGAAGCGTCGGTATTCCGAAAATGGCCTGTTTTGTCTTGGTGATAAATCTCAATTGAGGCAAGAAATCTGAGCAATCTAAAAAGCGAGGGAGCGTGCACGCCGCACGCATTGGCTAGTTCTTCTGCCGTCATGGGCTTTTGCGCTAGTTTGTCTGAAATGCCCAGTTCTGCTGCGATTGCGATACAGCGTGCCGGGAGAATTTGACCCGTGATGCGCAAGATTGTCGATTGAGCAGCTTGAACATCCATCGTGTGATCTACTCCCACTCTTTTTTCCGTAACCAGGATAGACCATACTAACGTAGTGTGTATCTAATTCTAAACCGCGATATTGAAAAACATCATAGACGAACACCTCAGCAGATTAGAAACGGAGCAGGGCAGCCATGAAGAAAATCTCACTTGCAGCAATTGTGACTTCATTTTTTACAGTACTTGGGAGTGTCGCAGCGATGGCTGAGACGGCACATGATTTTTCTTTTTCATCTATCGATGGCGGAGCCTTGCCACTGTCTGACTACAAAGGCAAAGCGGTTCTGATCGTGAACACAGCCTCATTTTGCGGATATACGCCACAGTACGAGGGACTGCAGTCGTTGTGGAGCGAATATAAAGACAAAGGACTGGTTGTTCTTGGCGTGCCGTCTAATGACTTTGGTGCGCAAGAACCCGGCACTGCGGAAGAAATTAAAGATTTCTGTGAAACCAATTTTGATGTCGACTTTCCCTTGGCTGCAAAAGAAGTCGTAAAAGGCAGTGATGCGCATGCATTTTACAAGTGGGCCGCAGACGTAAAGGGCGATGAAAATGTACCACGCTGGAACTTTCATAAGTATCTTGTCGGACCGGACGGGACTTTGGTTGAGGCGTTTCCAAGTCGTGTCGAGCCTATGAGCAAAGAGTTGATTGGAGCAGTCGAAGCTGCACTCCTCAACTAACCGCTTCAAAAGAATCGGCTTTAACTGATCGACCTGAACACGTCCTCAAACATCTTGGGGGTAAGTCGGCGCGTGTTCAGGTTGTATCTGGAACAGTGATAACTATCGACCAAAGTAAGTCCATCACCGAGATCATGATGTGCTGCATGAGCGAAAGCGTATGCAGATTTTTTAAATCCTAAAGTCGTGAGCACAGCCTCGTGCGCAATACGGCCAAGGGCAAGGAGGGTTGTTAACTCGGGCAAGTTGTTCAGTTCATCAACCAGAAAAGACCGGCAGGCTTTTTGCTCTGCGCCGACGGGTTTGTTTTGCGGTGGCACGCACCGAACAGCATTGGTTATTCTACACCCCTTTAGAGATAGTCCGTCATCTATGGATTGACCATAGATGCCCTTAGCCCATCCAAATTTAATAAGTGTGGGATAGAGAAGATCGCCGGCATGATCGCCCGTAAAAGGCCGGCCTGTGCGATTTGCACCCTGGAGTCCCGGCGCAAGCCCGACAACCAGCAATTTACAATCAGTTGGTCCGAATGCGGGCACAGGTCCGTTGAACCAATCAGGGTGAGCCTTTCTGTTGGCAGTGCGAAAATCCGTCAGTCTGGGGCATTTGTTACAATCGTGGGGTGGGTCAACAAATTCGGATGTCATAATCAGTTGCTGTCTTCATCAAAGTCATCATCATAACCGCTGGTTGGAGGGGAATCACTGTCTGATGAATGCTGAGATTTGCGCGCGAGCACGTCTTTCAGCGTGGCAAGTTCGATAAAATTATCAGCTTGTCGGCGCAGTTCGTCTGCCACCATCGGCGGCTGTGATTTGGTGGTACTCACAATTGAGACACGGACTCCCTTCCTCTGAACGGCTTCAATTAAGCTTCGAAAATCACCATCTCCAGAAAAAATAACAACGTGTTGAACATGGTCAGCCATTTCCATCACATCAACGGCAAGCTCAATGTCCATATTGCCTTTAATTTTTCTGCGGCCTTGTGGGTCTGTAAACTCCTTTGCGGGTTTTGTGACCATGGTAAAACCATTGTAATCTAGCCAATCGACCAGGGGGCGTATGGGGGAATAATCTTGATCCTCCATGAGCGCTGTGTAGTACAGTGCGCGAACCAATTGGCCCTTGTCTATGAAAAGCTCTAGCAAGCGCCTGTAATCAATGTCGAAACCCAGCGCTTTTGCTGCGGCATAAAGATTTGCACCATCAATAAATAACGCCATACGTTCGTGAGGATAAAATAACATGCTGGTCTCCTGGAAAATGGATTTTGTGTAAAAGTTAGAATTTGGGATGCGTTGTAATGCAACGCGAGTGATTTATGGCTATTATCAGTCATATAAAGATAATCATTATGACCACAGCAAAATGGGATTTAACAGTGGCGTTGAGCGGGTGATTTACATTGCTCTAGGCGCAAATCTGCCAAGTCATGTCGGCGAACCGCTGGTGACGTTGAATAAAGCGCTTGAACGTTTTCCGATAAAGGGGATTAAAGTCGAGGCGCTCTCCAATTGGTATGAGACGACCCCTGTGCCTGTTTCAGATCAACCGCATTACGTTAACGCTGTGGCGCTGGTTTCAACCCAACAAGACCCCATTAGCCTTCTAAATACCTTGCTATCTATTGAGGATGAATTTGGTCGCGAACGACTTGAGAGAAATGCGGCAAGAACTCTGGATCTTGATATCCTGGATTTTAACGGTGAAGTTTCTGAAAATAGCCCAATTTTGCCGCATCCCAGGCTTCAGGATCGCGGTTTTGTTCTTCTGCCTTTGCGTGATGTGGCCCCAAAGTGGCGTCATCCTGTGACGGGGCAGGGGATTGATGATCTCATTTCCGCTGTTTCAAATGTCTCGACGGTCAAGAAGATAACCGAGGAATTGGCGTAAAATTCACAAAAGAGAAGCAACGCGGGCGAGGAAAAGCCTTGTTTTTCAGTCCTTTCCTCACTAAATACACTATCAATCGAATCACACTCTTTGACGATAGCAGCATTTTGCGTTTCCAAAGTGCCCTCCGTCAGCTTTAAAAGTACAGGAATTCACTATGGCACGCGTCACTGTTGAAGATTGCATTGATAAGGTCCGTAACCGCTTCGAGTTGGTGGTTGTGGCATCTCAACGGTCTCGGGAAATCTCTGCTGGCGGAGAACCTCTGCTTGACCGGGATAATGACAAAAATCCGGTGGTGGCCTTGCGGGAAATCGCTGAAGAAAAAGTCGTTGCCGATGAACTTGTAAACAGCGTTATCCAGGGGATGCAGCGCCACGTTGAAGTGGATGAGCCAGAAGAAGATGGCTTTGATGCTATTGCTGATGGCCGCAATCTTTCCGGTGATGGTCAAGAGTATACCGACGAAGTTGCCGCTGCTTCAGGCATGAGTATTGAAAGCAGCGATGGTGATGACCCGCACCCACAGGTCAGTTATGAAGACGTCACCAGCGAAGAAGCTGGTGTGTTTCAAAAGGGCAGCTAGTTTCAAAATTTAGAGAGACTACAGCTTTAAACCGCGCCCAGGATCTGTTGAGGCGCGGTTTTTGTTTTCAACACGCTCTTTTCGTAATCGCCTTATGATACTATGTGTAAAGTAACATAGGAGACGGTTTGCGCGATGCTTCGCCAATTTGAATTGGTTGAACGGGTAAGATCTTACGATCCGAATGCGGACGAAGAGGCCATCAATCGCGCCTACGTTTATGCAATGAAGATGCATGGCTCGCAAATGCGAGCGTCGGGTGATCCTTACTTTTCGCATCCTATTGAAGTCGCCGGTATTCTTACAAACTACCGGTTAGACACGGCGTCTATTGTCACTGCTTTGCTTCACGACACTGTTGAAGATACCGGTGCAACGATTGCAGAGATCACGAGCCTGTTTGGAGATGAAGTCGGTAAGCTTGTCGATGGCGTGACAAAGCTGACTCGCATTCAAGTCCAGAATGTTGAATCCAAGCAAGCCGAAAATTTCCGTAAGTTAGTTCTGGCCATGTCGGAAGACATTCGCGTTCTGTTGGTGAAACTCGCAGACCGTCTTCATAACATGCGCACGCTGAATTATGTCCCTAAGCCTGAAAAGCGCAAACGCATTGCTCTGGAAACTATGGAGATTTACGCGCCACTGGCAGAGCGTCTGGGCATGCAAGAAATCAAGACCGAACTTGAAGACCTGTCGTTTGCTGAGCTTCATCCTGAAGCCAGAGCATCGATTTTAATGCGCCTTCGGTTTTTGGAACGCGAAGGCGGAGATTTGGTCGGTCGAATCATGGATGAATTAGACCAAACCCTTAAAGATGCTGACTTGAAAGGGTACGTGTCTGGTCGTGAGAAAACACCGTATTCGATTTGGTATAAAATGCAGAGGAAGAACGTTAGTTTCGAACAGCTTTCTGACATTATGGCGTTCCGGATTATGGTCGATCAGCCGGAAGACTGTTATCGGGCGCTAGGTATCATACATGGTAAATACCGGATGGTGCCCGAGCGCTTTAAAGACTACATCTCCACCCCCAAGCGCAATGGATATCAGTCTATTCATACCAGCGTGATCGGACCTGCAAAGCACCGTATCGAGGTCCAGATTCGAACACAGAAAATGCACGATATTGCTGAACTCGGTGTCGCCGCCCATTGGCATTATAAGGGCGAGTTGGGCGATATGGCAGATAGCCATTACAACTGGCTAAGAGAACTCTTGGATATCATGGAGCACGCACAGTCACCTGAAGAATTCCTTGAGCACACCAAATTGGAAATGTTCCAAGATCAGGTGTTCTGTTTTACCCCGAAAGGGGAATTGGTTCCCCTGCCGAAAGGAGCGAGCCCGGTCGATTTTGCTTACGCTGTGCATACCGAGATTGGAAACACCTGTGTTGGAGCGAAAGTAAATGGGCGGATTGTTCCGCTACGCGTTGAACTGCACACAGGGGATCAGGTTGAGATTGTTGTGTCTAAGGCTCAGAAACCATCCCCTGAATGGGAGGGCTTTGTTACTACGGGGAAGGCCCGCGCTCATATTCGCAGGCGCATCCGGTCTGAGGCCCACGCGGAATATGCCAAGCTGGGCGGCGAGATTTTAGCTAAAATGTTTACCAAAGAAGGCTATGACCTTACACCTGAAGGCTTGCACGAAGCTTGCGAAAAGCTGGGATTTGAAGATTCTGCGGATGTGAAGGCAGCGATCGGCGAAGGGCGCCTTGCGGCACGACAAGTGCTTGAAGCAATTTACCCAGGTGTAAAGACTGAGTTTGATTCCAAAGTAGTGAATATTTCTCGTGCTCGGGAAAAAGCATCAGGACAGCAAGACACTGCGATCTTAATTAAAGGTCTAACACCAGGATTAGCTGTTCATTTGTCGGAATGTTGCCACCCTTTGCCCGGGGATCGTATCGTTGGAATACTTCAACATGGCAAAGGCGTTGATGTTCATACAATAGACTGTGAAGCGCTTATTGAACTTACTAACGAGCCTGACCGCTGGCTTGATATTGCATGGGATTTGAGTGGCGTGGAAGAAATGCATTTGGGGCGCATTAATCTTATTGTCCTTAATGAGCCTGGCAGTCTTGGTGCACTCTCTATGGTGATTGCACAGAACAAAGGAAATATTTCGAACCTAAAGATGGTCAACCGCTCTAGTGACTTTTTTGAGATGGACCTTGATATTGAAGTGACGAGCGTGAAGCACTTGACGAATATCATTGCTGCGCTTCGGGCGTCTTCAGCGGTTAATTCCGTTGAGCGCGCGCGCGGCTAAAGAGCAACTATATAATGTTCCGCCGTCGCGTCCGTCCCAGCACACTTGCCCTGATCAAAATATTTTTATGGCCTAAGTCCGGCTGGAGTCGGGCAGGTCATTACTTTTGGCATAGATTGAACCGGCTTCCTGGTACGCCGCACTCGATTGCCGCCGGGTTGGCCAGTGGGGCGGCAGTGTCTGTTACACCCTTTATCGGCACACATTTCTTTATTGCCGGTGCTCTGTCTTGGCTTATAGGCGGTAACGTTCTTGCCTCAACGTTCGGTACTCTTGTTGGCAACCCTTGGACGTTCCCGGTGATTTGGATCACCACGTACTATATTGGCAATGTTCTCATTGGAAACGGAATGCCCACAGGTGAAACGGTTCTGAATTTCAGCGATATGTTCGGTGGTCTGGTTAAGTCCATGATCGAAATGGATGGGGCCTTGTTTATAGATCGCGTTTGGCCCGTATTGTGGCCAATGATCGTTGGCAGTATTCCGTCGGCATTACTTACCTGGGCTTTGGTTTATGGTGTGTTCTACCGCTTGGTTGAAGTCTACCAACGGCGTCGGAACATGCGCAGACTGGCTAAAGCTCTTGCGATCGCCAATGCAAATAAATCAAAGTTGGGTGCGACTTCTGATTCGGCTGGGCAGGCATGACTATGGCAAATACACTACGCCTCGGGGTGAATATCGATCACGTGGCTACGATCAGAAACGCGCGTGGTGGGCTGCACCCTGATCCGATCCGTGCTGCAGTGATGGCGGCTGAGGCTGGTGCTGATGGCATCACCGCTCACCTGCGCGAAGACCGCAGACATATATCGGATTCTGATATCGAACGATTGGCCCGCGAAATTGATTTGCCTGTAAACCTTGAGATGGCGGCAACAGATGAGATGCTAGCCATAGCATTACGTCATCGCCCTTTTGCGGCTTGTATCGTTCCAGAGAAGCGAGAAGAACGCACAACAGAAGGGGGGTTGGATGCCGCAGGAGGTCACAATCACTTGGCACGATTTGTGCGTGAAATGGGGAGTGCCGATATTCGTGTCTCGTTATTTATCGAGCCAGACTTGCGACAAGTTGATGCGGCTGCCCAACTGGGAGCACCAGTCATTGAATTGCATGTTGGGGCCTATTGTGAGGCCAGAAATGAGGATGAGAGACAGCATCACTACAACAGGATCATTGCTGCTGCTGCCCATGCAGAAAAAATCGGATTAGAATGTCACGCGGGTCACGGAATTACGTTTGACACTGTTGGTCCTATAGCGGCTATTTTAACCTTAAAAGAACTAAACATTGGACACTTTTTGGTCGGGGAGGCGATTTTCTCGGGTTTTGCCAATTCTATTCAACACATGCGGCACCTCATGGATCAAGCTCGCGGCCAGGGTGAACCAGACATTGTGCCAAGAGCGATTGCGCCGAGGGCTTCTGCATGATTTTAGGGATAGGCACAGACCTTATTGATATTCGTCGCATTGAAAAGACCCTGGCGCGCTTCGGTGAGCGCTTCATTGTTCGTATTTTTACAGACGTTGAAGTGGCCAAGGCTGAGCGTCGTAAAGGTGCTGGCTCCGCCTATGCCGCGACCTATGCCAAGCGCTATGCTGCTAAAGAAGCGGCTTCAAAAGCCTTGGGGACGGGGTTTCGACGGGGGGTTTATTGGCGTGATCTTGGCGTTGTAAATTTACCGTCTGGGCAACCGACCGTAAAAATGACTGGCGGTGCTGCAAAGCACCTAAGCAGCCTGGTTCCAGCGGGTATGGAAGCCCGCGTTGACCTCACGATAACAGATGAATACCCGATTGCCGAGGCCATGGTGATCATAACCGCAGTACCCAAAATAGATGTTTCTGGTTAATCTTACAGGTCTGTAGGTTGACAGCGGGGAAGCGGCCCGGTTTTATCCCCGCATTCGGTCGCGCCTTCCTGGTATAACCGGTTCTTTTTGTTGAAATTGCTTAGGCGGACCATCGTGCTTGAAAATACTGGAACCGTGTCAAAAAAGAAAAACGATGGGTTCTGGGAAACCATTCGTACCGTTTTCTACGCCATTCTGGTCGCCCTGGTTATTCGAACCTTTGCTTTTGAGCCATTTAACATTCCATCCGGGTCTATGCGCCCGACACTGTTAATTGGAGATTATCTTTTCGTATCCAAGTTTTCCTATGGCTACAGTCGGCATTCTTTTCCATTAAGCTTTATGCCTTTTTCCGGTCGGATGATGTTTGATCCACCAGAGCGAGGGGATGTTGCCGTCTTTAAACTGCCCCGTGACAATAAGACTGATTATATCAAGCGCGTGATTGGGCTCCCTGGCGATAGCATCCAGGTTCAAGATGGCCGGTTATTCATCAATGGTGAGCTGGTGCCACGGGAGCGTATTGACGACTTCACCTACAGCACACCCTATGGCAGCCAAGTCAGAGTGGCGCAATTCATTGAAACGCTGCCAGGTGGCAAACAGCACTTCATTCTTGAAGAGGGCGATAACCGTCGTTTTGATAACACGCGAGAATTCAAAGTCCCCGACGGTCACTATTTTATGATGGGTGATAATCGCGATAATTCAGAGGATAGCCGCAGCCAAGTAGGTTTTGTGCCAGCTGAGAATTTGGTTGGTCGTGCAGAAGTGCTGTTTTTCTCGACTGACGGCACAGCTTCTATTTTTGAATTTTGGAAGTGGCCGACGGCCATTCGTTTTAGTCGGCTGTTAGACTCTCTGCGTTGAGTCTTCCCATGAAAGACCGCAGTCCGTTAGACGACAGTCTTCTGCATCGTTTTCGTACCCCCGCACTGAGAGATCTCGCGTTGACTCATCGTAGTGCGACAGTCGATAGCGCGGCTGTTGTCCCTGAAGTCACGAACGAGCGCCTTGAGTTTTTGGGAGATCGTGTTTTAGGGCTTTCCGTTGCTGATTTGCTCTACACAAACTTTCCACATGAGCCAGAAGGCAATTTAGCCCGCAGGCTTGCCACCCTGGTCAGCCGGGAGACTTTGGCCAAAGTGGCAGCCTCACTTAATTTGCAAAATTACATAGAAGTTGGTGGTGGGGGCGAAGATCAGGCCCAAAAGACAGATAGTATTGCTGCGAACGCCTGTGAAGCTCTGATTGGGGCAATTTATCTGGATGCGGGGTTCGACGAGGCTAAGCGCGTTGTTGTGAATCATTGGCAGGCGCACATGGAGGCGGCTGTCACAGCCCCTAAAGATGCAAAAACGACCTTACAAGAACTGGTGCAAGGCCAAGGCTTGCCGTTGCCGGTTTACACGCTGCTGGAACGCACCGGGCCAGCACATGCGCCTGAGTTTACAATGACAGTACACGTTGAGGGGTATGATAGGGTCCAAGGCGTCGGCGCGTCGAAGCGCATTGCCACCCAAGCGGCTGCCGAAGCCATGCTGAGGGTCATTTTATGACAGGGCTAAAGGTCATTACATGACAGATTTGAATTCTGAAGCTGAAAACACGCGGTGCGGGTTTGTTGCTGTGCTCGGGGCTCCCAATGCTGGGAAGTCGACTCTGGTCAATGCTTTGGTGGGCACCAAAGTCTCGATTGTGTCGCCAAAAGTACAGACTACTCGGACCATCGTGCGCGGGATCGCGTTGAAAGAACAGAGTCAGATCGTCTTCGTCGATACACCTGGTATCTTTGAAGGGGCAAAACGGCGTCTAGAACGGGCCATGATCTCGGTGGCGTGGTCCGGTGCGGAAGACGCTGATGCCGTGCTGCTGGTGGTGGATGGTGCCCGCAGTTTGGAGGCGGATACCAGAGCACTCCTAAAGTCCTTGGCGAAACGTCAGGAAACCAGGTCAACGCCAGTGATGCTGGTGGTGAATAAAGTGGATGTCGCCGATAAGGAAAAATTGCTGAGCCTGACCACCAATCTCAATGACGTGGTTAAATTCACGGACACTTTTATGGTCTCTGCCCTCACCAGCGACGGCACGGATCGCATTCTGGATATCCTGGCGGGCATGATGCCGCTAAGCCCGTGGCTGTTTCCGGAGGATGATGTCTCTGACATGCCGCAGCGTTTGCTGGCCGCAGAAATCACCCGGGAAAAGCTGTTCATGGCCCTGCGTCAGGAACTGCCCTATGACTGCATGGTCGCAACCGAGTCCTGGAAAGAAAATAAAGACGGGAGCGCCCGTGTTGATCAGACGATCTATGTGACCCGTGACAGTCAGAAGCCGATTGTTCTGGGAAAAAAGGGTGCTGGAATCAAATCGGTCGGCGAACAGGCCCGGCGCGAGCTGGAAAACCTTCTCGAGCGCCGCCTGCATTTATTTTTACACGTGAAAGTAGAGCCAAAATGGCGGGAACGCCGTTCAAATTATACGGCTTGGGGGCTCGACTTCGACGCCTGAGTAAGCTTTATTAGCGTCAAATTCGCGTATTAGGCGAGGTTCTTGGTTTGGACTTAGACCGTTGGGGTGTGGTTCTTTTTTGGGGGGGCGCCATGGCGCTCTTCGTTGTCGTATGGCGGCGTGGAACCAACACGCGGCGGCGTTGGCCCGACCATGTGCTGTTGTTCAGCGGCATTGCCGCCATGATTGCCGGATTGGCGCTCATCTTTCTGCCCGACTTCAGGTAAACCTCTTTCATGGCTGTTGAATGGACCGATCTTGGTTTGGTCCTCTCCGTGCGTAAGTACGGTGAGCACGATGTCATATTGCATGCCCTGACCGAACAGCACGGGCATCATGCGGGCGTGGTCAAAGGCGGCGGTGGACGCAAGGGCCGGGGGCTGTATCAGCCGGGAAACCGCCTGCACATGCGCTGGCGGGCCAGGCTCGCGGATCATCTGGGAACCTTTGTTTGTGAACCGGACCGTATGTTTGCCGCGGGTGCTTTGCATGATCGTAATATGCTGATTGCAATGACCGCCTTGTGCGCGATGGCCGAAGCCGTCCTGCCGGAACGGGAAGCGCATCCTCTGGCCTATGAACAGGCATGTCACCTGCTTGGAACGCTCGGTGAGCCTCATTGGGCGGCGGACTATGTGCTGTGGGAAATGCATCTGCTGAACGATCTCGGGTTTGGGTTGGATCTGACCTCCTGCGCCGCGACAGGGGTAACAGACGATCTGATTTACGTGTCACCCAAAAGCGGCCGGGCGGTCAGTCGTGAAGCTGGGCTGCCCTACAAAGGCAAGCTGCTGGTGTTGCCCCCGTTCCTGAAAGCGGATGATACCCCTCAGCCGGGAAACAATGATGTGGCCGCCGGGCTAGACCTGACCGGCTACTTTCTAGAGCAATACGTTTTTAAGCCGCATCAAAAAACACTCCCTGATGCCCGGCAAAGACTGAGGGCCTTGGTACAAAGCTGAAATCTGATAAAGCGTCAGACGTGCCCCGCTCCCGGGCAAGGGAAAAACGGGACACGTCCTCACGCTGCTGCTCTGCTCGGATTAGCGCACGCAGCGATAGGCAAAAGCGGCTTTTCTTGATGCGACTCTGCACAGGAACAACGCGACAAAATAGGTTGTGGTTGCGTTGTAAATAGAACTGTAATCTCGCTTTTTGCGTGCTGAGTTCCAGGTTTTCTGCGGGACAGAGAAGAGTCTGATTTGAAAAAAAGAAGGCTTTTATTGATAAAAATGCCGGATTGAGAATTTCTTGTTGGGGCTCGTCCGTGGAACGAGCCCATGCACGACTGGTTCCGCTCAAACGAGCCCATGCACGCCCCAAAAAGAGCGTTCCGTGGAACGAGCCCATGGACCACGGGTTTTGCTCCCCTAGGAACGAGTGTCTTTTCGGGTTCAAGGCGTGAATTTTGGCCTCAAAACACCACATATTGGGGTTTACAGGGGCACCAACACCCTGCATCTTGCGAGGCCGTAGCGTCTTGCGCTGCACCTTTTTTCGCGGCGTGCCGCACCCTAAGCTTCCTGGTTAGAAACACCTATGGCTCGATCCCGTACCCCGAAAAAATCCAATGTTGTGGAGACCATTGTCGAAGCGCCCTTTGGGGAAGCTTTGTCCCAGCGGTATCTGGCCTATGCCATGTCGACCATTGTGTCGCGCTCGCTGCCCGACATCCGCGATGGCCTGAAGCCGGTGCATCGACGCTTACTGTTTGCCATGCGGGAACTGAAGCTGAACCCGGATCAGGGCTTTAAAAAGTGCGCCCGGGTTGTTGGGGATGTCATCGGTAAGTATCACCCCCATGGAGATGTGGCCGTGTATGACGCCATGGTGCGGCTGGCGCAGGATTTTGCCGTGCGCTATCCGCTGGTCGAGGGGCAGGGCAACTTCGGTAACATCGACGGCGATAACGCCGCCGCCATGCGCTACACGGAAGCGCGGCTGACCAAATACGCCATTGCCCTGATGGATGGCCTGGATGAAGATGCCTCTGACTTCCGCCCCACCTATGACGGCGAAGAACACGAGCCGATCGTGATGCCGGCGGCGGTACCCAATCTGCTGGCCAATGGCTCGTCCGGGATTGCGGTGGGCATGGCCACCAACATTCCACCGCATAATGTGGGCGAGCTATGCGATGCGCTGATTCACATGTGCGATGTGCGCAAGAAAGACCCCAGTAAGGCCAAGCAAGAGGGTGGACGCCCTGAAATTCTGGACGCCACGCTGCTGAAATATATTCCGGGACCAGATTTCCCTACGGGCGGTATTCTGGCCGAGAACAAAGAGTCCATTGCGGAATCCTATCGCACCGGTCGGGGCAGCTTCCGGGTGCGGGCACGCTGGGAAGTCGAGGAACAGGGACGCGGGCAGTTCGATATCATTGTCACCGAAATGCCTTACCAGGTGCAGAAGGCAAAACTGATCGAACGCATTGCCGAGCTGATGGAAGCACGCAAGTTGCCCTTCCTGGCGGATGTGCGCGATGAGTCCGCAGAAGATGTGCGCTTGGTGCTGGAGCCGAAAAGCCGCACGGTTGATCCTGAAATGCTGATGGAGCAACTGTTCAAGCAGACCGATTTGGAAGTCCGCTTTGGCCTCAACCTGAATGTGCTGTGTGCCGATGGCGTGCCGCGTGTGCAAAACCTGCGCGAGGTGCTGCAAGCCTATTTGGACCACCGTCAAGTTGTTCTGGTGCGCCGGTCGAACCATCGCCTTGAGAAAATCAATCACCGGCTAGAGGTACTGGAAGGTTATTTGATCGCCTTCCTGAACCTGGATGAAGTGATCAAGATCATTCGCGAAGAAGATGAACCCAAGCCGGTTTTGATGAAGCGCTTTAAGCTGACGGATGTGCAGGCGGAAGCCATTTTAAACATGCGTCTGCGCTCTTTGCGCAAGCTGGAAGAGATGCAGCTCAAAGGGGAACACGATACCCTGAGCACGGAAAAAAAAGCGCTGACGGCGCTGTTGAAAGATGAGTCCAAGCAATGGGCCAGCGTCGGCGAGCAATTGCGCGAGGCCAAAAAGGAATTCGGCCAGGGTACGCCTTTGGGGAAACGCCGGACCGAATTGGGCGATGCACCGTCCGCCGTGATTGTGCCGATCGAAGCGCTGGTTGAGAAAGAACCGATTACCGTTGTGCTGTCCAACAAAGGCTGGATCAGGGCGCTGAAAGGCCATCGCGAAGATATTTCTGATCTGAAATTCAAAGACGGCGATGACTGGGCCTTTTCCTTGCAGGCCACCACGGTCGACAAGCTGTTGTTCTTTGGCTCGGATGGGCGATTTTATACGATACCCGGAGACCGCTTGCCCCAAGGGCGCGGCTTTGGCGAGCCGCTGCGATTGATTGTCGATCTGCCCAACGATGCCAACGTGCTTGAGATGAAGGTGTGGGAGAAAGAGGGCAAGCTGTTGGTGGCCTCCAGTGCGGGGCGCGGGTTTGTTGTGCCCGAAGAGCATGTGTCCGGCCAAACCAAGAACGGGAAACAGGTGTTGAACCTCGGCAAAGGCGAAAAGGGGGCGGCCTGTTTTATTGTTGAAGAAAATGATGACCACGTGGCTGTGGTGGGCAAGAACCGCAAGCTGATTATTTTCCCATTGGATGAAGTGCCCGAGATGACCCGCGGCCGTGGCGTGTTTTTGCAGCGCTATAAAGACGGCGGTTTGTCGGACGTGAAAACTTTTGTCTTGAAAGACGGGTTGACCTGGATGACCGGCGGTCGCCAGCGCACCGAGGAAGACCTGCGGGCGTGGGTTGGCAAGCGGGCTCAGGCGGGACGCATCGCGCCACGCGGGTTTTCAACCACCAATACGTTTAGGTGAGTGGAAATCGATTTCCTGGTGAAGATAGCCTGATGTAGGGCGGCTCCTTTGGTGGCAGTGATACATTTGGGGTTTGACTTGGCTCTGAACGTGGCAGGTTAGGGGGCTTGCTGCTAAGAGCAGAGCTTTGGTCCCCCTTACTAGCCACCTCGGGCAAAACACATGCCGTCATGCTCGGGTTTATCCCGAGCATCCAGGGGGACGCCCCTTCTTTTGCCAAGAACCCTGGACCCTCGGAATAAATCCGAGGGTGACACATGAGGAGTGGGTCTTAGAAATAGCAGAGCTACGGCATGGATATGCGCGGGTTAAAAGTGTACACTTAACCCGTTTCGAATCATTCGCCGGCCACCGCTCATGTGTGTTGCCAGATAAGTTTGAGAAACGTTGAACTGCGGCGGCTGGCCCCAAGGTGAGGGACCGACCATGCAACATGAAGCCACAAATTCTAACTTTTCAGTATCAGATGAAGGCACTGCGCCGGCGCGGGCGTCTCTTGGCCCAAGTGTCCGGTTTATCAATTTTACAGACCTGACCGATGCCATCGCCAAAGGTCTTGAAGATTTTAATGCAAAACCAAGTCATCCGCTTTTTATTGGATTGATTTATCCTTTTGCAATGCTGCTGGCGCTGGGTGTGACATTGAATGAGAAGCTGTTGCCGTTTGCTTTTCCCTTAGTGTCTGGCTTTGCCTTGCTTGGCCCGTTCGTCGCGATTGGTTTGTACGAATTGAGCCGTAAGCGTGAATTAGGCGAAGATATTTCTTGGCGCGATGCCTTTGCCGTTACGGCCTCGCCGGCCTGGCCAGAAATTTTGAAATTAGGCGGGATACTGCTGGCGTTGTTCCTGTTGTGGATGAGCGCCGCCGCTATTCTGTTTTTATTGACGGTCGGAGGCGAGCCGATTTTATCGCTCGGCGATTTTATAGACCGCGTGTTTACCACCAAAGCGGGCTGGACCATGATTGTGGCCGGGAATGGGATTGGTTTTATTTTTGCTGTCGTTGTTTTATCGATCAGCGCTGTCTCATTTCCGATGTTGCTGGACCGCCACGTGAGCACGGGCAAGGCCGTCGCTTCATCCGTCGAGGCCGTTCGTAAAAACCCCGTAACGATGTCGGTCTGGGGTTTGATTGTGGTCGGGAGCATGATGGTTGGCGCGCTGATGGCTTTGGTTGGCTTGGTCGTGGTGATGCCTGTGTTGGCCCATGCGACGTGGCATCTTTACCGAAAGGTTATTGTTTAAGCCTGGTGCGATTGTGTTTTAGGGATTGTGTTTTAGGGATTGTGTTTTCAACGCTGTATTCGAGTTTGGGATGACCTTGCGGCTTATAGAGGCAAATGATGATGGGTATCAAAAAATGAAGTAAGTTTTTTTGGACGCATGAAGAGTGTGAATTTGAATACGTATGCTTTGCCTAAATGCGTTATCTTTGCGCCATGCTCACTCCATCTGCCACGTCTATATCTGCCAAGTCCACGCTCATCACACGGTTTGCGCCGTCACCCACGGGGCTGCTTCATCTTGGTCATGCCTATTCGGCACTCCTGAATTTTGACGCTGCTGTAAAGGCGAGGGGGCGCTTTCTTTTACGCATCGAAGACATTGATGTGACGCGATGTAAAGCTGCATTTGAGGCTGCGATCTACGAAGATTTAGAGTGGCTTGGTCTGCATTGGGATGCTGACGTTTGGCGACAGTCAGACCGTTTTGAAATTTATACCGAGCATCTGGAAAACTTAGCCGCGCGCGGCTTGGTTTACCGCTGTTTTAAAACCCGCAAAGACATTGAAGAGGCGATGGGTGCGCCGCATCAGCGCTCAGAGGTTGATGCACCCGTGTTTCGCAGCGGGCCTCTGGCGGCCTCGAAGGAACGCGACAACCTAGCAGAGGGTCAACCTTTTGCCTGGCGGTTGTCCTTAGAGGCGGTTGAGGCTGAACTTGGCCCTACATTTGAAACGCTGACCTATCAAGAGGTGACTGAGGACGGTGTGCAGGAACGCCCTGCAAATGCCACACAGTTTGGCGACGTGGTGTTGGGCCGTAAAGACATCGGCACCAGTTATCATTTGTCATCGGTTCTGGATGATGCGGCCCAAGGCGTAACGCATGTCATTCGGGGTGACGACCTGCGCGAGGCGGCAGGACTGCATGCGGTGCTCTATGCGCTGTTTGATTTGGAGCCGCCGGTCTATCAGCATCATAAGTTGATTGTGAATGACCAGGGCGAACGGCTGTCAAAACGCGATGGAGCGTTGTCGCTGCGGGCCATGCGTCAGGCGAACATGACCCCGGAAGATGTGCGCGGCAGGCTTTTTTAAACGCAAAGAATAGGTCACAGTCATCATAGGAAATCGGTGTTGATTATGAGAGGGCGTATAAAGATGCTGAAAAAACTATTGGTGCTGACGCTGTTGGCAACGGGCATTTCTGTTGGTGGGGCGGGTCACTCTGTGGTGCGGGCCGAAGAAAACACATCACCGCCCTTATTTACGGCAACGCCGACGATTTTGTTGCGCACGCCAGACCCCGAAAACCTAACCAAGTTCTATGAAGCGCTTGGCATGAAGGTCGCGCGACGCAGTGAAAACGGTTCGTTCATTTATCTGGAAAACGGGCAAGGCTCATTAGAGATTCTGAAAATGGACCCGAACACCAAGCCTGGTGGCCCTAAAACAACGCGCACCCAGCAAGGGGTCGTGGCCATTTTTGAAGTCACGGATCAAGCGGAGTTGGTGCGGCGCGCAAAAGAAGCGGGGGCGACGCTGATTGAGCGCTGGACGTCGTCTCAGCGCGGCCACTCGATTTATTACGTTGGGGATTGGGAAAACAATATTTTCGGGTTTGCCCCACGTTATCACAACCCAAACGTTAAAGTGCCCTAGGAGGTGAAGATGCGACTCTTACACGGACTTACAGGACTGGCGATTGCCTGCGTGATTGCAACATCTATGCCCGTTCGGGCGGAAGAGAATACAACAGCGCCGCTCTTTACGGCGACACCGACAATTCTGTTGCGAACACCGGATCCTGGCACGCTGTCTGAATTTTACATTGCGCTGGGCATGAAAGTGAATCGTGTCAATTCCCGTGGCAGTGTCATCTTTTACCATGAAGACGGCGGCGGCTCCCTTGAGATTGTGCGTATGGATCCGAACACGCAGCCGGGCGGCCCGAAAGAGTCACGGACACAACAGGGGGTGGTCGCAATTTTTGAAACCACGGACCTGGAAGACGTGGTGCGGCGTGCACGTGAAGCAAACAGCCCCCTTATTGAGAAATGGACGTCGTCTCAGGCGGATGTCTCAATCTATTACATAGCTGACTGGGAAAATAATATCTTCGGCTATGCGCCACGCAATCATAACCCCAACATCAACACGCCTTAGTTTTCATACCAAAGAGTGTCCGCTGTAACGGACAAATCCCATTTTTTGTCTGTGTTTTTATGGTGTGGGTGATGCAGCGGTGCATCACTACCGTATTAAAACTCTATCCCGGACCGTTTTAGTACCGATTTCGCTTGTTGTCAGCTCTGTGACACTTATATTCCGTTGGAATTACAAGGGGATGACTTGATCCTTAATCAAGTCGACAAAAATCTATTATTTAGATATCTGGAGAGAGAGTTCATGCTGAAGCGCACGCTTTACACAACGTCAATCATCGCCTCAGGGATGGTGGTTGGTCTGATGTCCGCCAATGATGTGTTGGCCCAAAACATTACCCTCGAAGAAATTGTTGTAACGGCACAGCGCCGTGAGCAGGACCTGCAGACGGTTCCCGTTCCGGTTTCCGCGTTCAGCGTTGAGCAGCTCGAAAATCGTCAGATTTCTGAAGGCCAGGATCTGGAGCGTTATGTTCCCAGCCTGAAAATGACCAACAACATCACCCAGCCGACCAACCTGTCACCGTCCATGCGCGGCTCGTTGCAGCAGGATGCGTCTTTGGCGGTGGCTGAGTCTCCGTTCGGGATTTACGTGGATGACGTTTACGTTGGCCGCTTGAACGGCAACAACACACGCTTGGCTGACGTCGAGCGCATCGAAGTTCTGCGTGGCCCGCAAGGCACACTGTACGGTCGGAACACCCTGGCCGGTGCGTTGAAGTTCATCAGTAAGACCCCAGGCGATGAAATGTGGCTGGACGGCTCCGTAGGTTATGGCAATTACGATGCCTATGAAGCGTCCGTCAGCACAGGTGGACCCCTGAGTGATACGATTTCAGGCTCTGTTGCGTTGCAGTTAAACGGCCGCGATGGATACGGCACCAATCTTGCCACCGGTGAAAACATCGGTGAAGAAGAGAACTGGGCCGGTCGCGTGAAATTGCGCTACACCGGCGGTGAGAACTTTGATGCCATTGCTCATGTCTCTTACGCAGACAGCCGCAACGATTCCAACGTAATGGTCAATGCAACAACACCTGGCATTCCGAACAACGCCCAATACACAACGAAAGACCTGGTTCCGACGTTTGGCGGACTCTACGACAACTTTGTGCCCAACCAGGACTACAGCGGCGGTGGGGTGCTGAACATCACCGACCAACCGCGCGGCGATACCGAGCAGCTTATTGCTTCGTGGACCATGTCTTATGATTTTGACACTGCGACGTTGAAATCCATCACCGCATTTGTGAACACCAAAGACTATTTCACCACGGACTTCTCGGGTGCCGGCGTAATTGTAGGGGCCATTGAAACGGACTCGGATCAATGGACGCAGGAGCTGCAACTGACGGGTACGGGCTTTGACGATAAACTTAACTACATCGTAGGTGCGTTCTATCTCAATGAACGCGCCACCCAAGATATCAACTGGTACTTCTTTGGCCCAACCTCACGCAGTGGCTATGACACAGGCACAGACTCCTATTCAGTGTTCGGTCAGGCTGATTATGCGATTACGGATCAACTGAGCATGACCGCTGGTCTGCGCTGGACCCGCGACGAAAAAGACTGGGACTTCAACATTGATTATTTCTTTGCCCCAGTCCCCTCTGAAAACATTGTCGATGCAATTGAAGAGAATTCCTGGACGCCTAAGGTCGGCCTGGATTATGCCGTCAATGACGACGTGATGCTGTTTGTTTCAGCCGCCAAGGGTTTCAAGGCGGGTGGGTTTAACGGCATCAACATCTTCGATACCAGCGTTGCGCAATCCAACTACGGGGCTGAAACCAACTGGACCTATGAAGCCGGTATTAAAAGCGAGTTGTTCGATAACCGCTTGCGCTTCAATGCCAACTACTTCCACAACCGCATCAGTGACCTGACGCTCAACGCCCAGGTGTTGGTGAATGGCAACCTGACGTTCCCCGTGCAGAACGCGGGCTCGGCCACCATTCAAGGGATCGAAATTGAAGCCAATGCCGCGTTGTTTGAAGGCTTCAATGCGTTCACAACCGTCACACTTCTGGACGGCAAGTTCCGTGATTTGGATCCAACATCAGCGCCGGCAAATTCGCTGACTGCTTTTGGAGTAGTCGCACAGACACCGCAAACAGCTGATTATGCCTTTGCGATTGGCTTTGATTACACGCGTGATTTCGTCATGGGTGGTGTTGATGCCGCGATCAAGGTGGGTGCAGATATGTACTACACCGATGACTTCATTACTTCGGCAACCAACGAAGTGCTGTCGGCGTCCTATGATCGCATCAATGCCTATGCCGAGATTGAATACAATCAAACCTGGGCCGCACGCTTCTCGGTTTCCAATCTGGAAGACAACGAACTGTTCGCAACTGGCTCGCGTGGATTGGGTGGCTTCGTGGCCCGTCCGCCACAGACCTACAAACTCACTCTGAAATACAGCATGTAGTTTGAGGTCTTAGACTGAAATAGAGAAAGCCCCGCTTCGGCGGGGCTTTTTTTGTCTGCATTTTTTGGTTCTAGAGGCGCGTGATGGGCAAGGTTATGGCGTTCACGCAGATATAACGTGTAGCGTTCACGCCCGGCAGTCAGGTAAGTGATTCCCAGCCATTTGGGCCAAGAATTTCTAGTGGCTTGAAGCGTTTCTTATAGGCCATCTTGGGGCTCTGCTCGATCCAATAGCCGAGATAAATATAGGGCAAACTGAGCGCGCGGGCGTGTTCAATCAACCACAGCACCACGAAGTTACCTAAACCGGCATATTCTGGATCTGCCGAGAAGAAACTGTAGACGGCTGATAAGCCGTCATTGGTTTGATCGGTCAGACAGACCGCGATCAATTCACTCTCTGGTGTTCTGAACTCTACCAGATAGGTCTCTATAGGGCTGTCTTCGATCATCGCACTGTATTCGTAAAACCCCATGTGTGCCATATCGCTGGACGCATGCCGGGAGCGCTGATAGTGGTTGAACAGTTCGAATTGTTCTGTGGTGGCTCGGGCAGGAACCACATGGGCTGTGATGTCTGCATTGGCTTTCCAGGTGCGGGCGAGACTACGGCGCAATTTGAAATCAGCAACGTTCACCCGGACCGGCACGCAAGCCTTACAGCCAGGGCAGGCAGGCGCATAGGCAATGGAATGACTGCGACGGAAACCGCCCTTGGCCAGCATCTCGTGAAGGGTGTCTGATTTTGGGCCGTTTAATTCGGTGACAATTTTACGCTCTAACCGGTCAGGCAGATAGGGACACGGCAAGGGAGCGGTGGTGAAGAAGAACTGCGGACGCGTAAGGGCTGTATATTCCATGAACCACTAAATCTTGTGTAACAGGACTATGCTCCACATTGCATAGCCCAGAGAGGGTTAGCAAGGGGGGAATTTCTGGAAAAGCTATAATTTGCGCGGTGTGTGGCGGTTAGGGCGCAGGCGGATTGAACTAGTTTGGTGCACGCGGCTGCAGAAAGTCAGGCAAACGATCAAAGGCTTCTGCCGCAGAACCATCGTCGCGCAGCAGCACAATACTGATGCGGCGGTTTTGCGGGGCTGTGGGGTCGTCTTCTAACAGCGGCTCATTGGCAGCTTGACCAGTGACCTTAGCAACCCGTTGTTCGACCACGCCAAAGTCTTCCAATACACGGCGCGTAGCAAGGGCACGGTCAGCACTGAGTTCCCAGTTACTGTAGCCAGACGGATCGCTGAACGGTGTGGCATCGGTGTGCCCGGTGATGCTCAGTTCGTTCGGCAGCTTTGCGACAACACGGGCCACCAGACTGATGATCTGCCGGGTGTAGCCATACATGGCCGCACTGCCCGAAGGGAATAAGGGCAGGCCATCTTGATCGACGATCTGGATGCGCAGACCTTCGGGTGTGTAATCAATCAATAGGCTCTCTGAGAGCTCCGCCAATTCAGGGATACCTTGAATAAGTTGCTCAAGTTCATCAGCGGCTTGTTCAAATTGTGCTTCCTGGCGTTCCCTCAAAGCTTCATCAATATCTTCTTCCGTCGGGTCACGTGAGGGACCTTCACCGGGATCAGTGAGGTCTTGGCCGCCCGCGCCAACAGTGGGCGGGGGAAGCGGGACGACAGCAACACTGCCGGATTGGCTTTGCTGGGAGCCTTCGCCGATGGTCAACCCGCCAAGCATACCACCTGCACCACTGCTGTTGCTGGAGGCTGCAATGGGCGTGAAGTAATTTGAAATGCCGCTCAAGGTGTCTTCAGACACAGAATTGAGCAGCCAGAGCAGAAGAAAAAAGGCCATCATGGCCGTTACAAAGTCAGCGTAGGCCACCTTCCACGCGCCACCATGGTGGCCATGGCCACCTTTCTTGATGCGCTTGACGATGATGATATTGCCGCCGCCGGCGCCACCACCACCACCCGAGCCGAACTCCGGGCGATCTGACATGGAGTATAAAGTGCCTTCAACTCTGAACTAAGAGCCTGAATACTAAGGTTATTCAATTGCTTTGGCCAGTGGCAACAATGTTAGCTTTTCTGCGTTGGTGAGGGTGTGTGCCGGAGGTAAGGTCAGCATGCCCCCATCGCGCCAGGAGTCATTCAAATCATCATAATGGGGAGACGCCGGATGCCCAGATTGCCCGACCGCCGTTATGAACCGGGATTGATCCAAATTTTCCAGGTCAAAAATGGCGCGCAACCCGGCACCATGGGTGTTGAGAAACGGTGCGCGACCACGGGCAGACCGGTAACCGCCACGATTGACCGTATTATCCGAGCCATCGGCCTCAATTTCGACGGTGGTGAGCGCGGAGAGTCCGGGCACCCTGCCAAAGAGCGGGTGAGCAAACTGAGCCCGGTGAAAGTCGCCCCAACGCCAAGTGAGCGGATCAGCGCCTGTTGTTTCGTCTCTATCAGACAGCCACCTGAGCGCCTTTTCCAGTGCTTGAGACGCAATCTGTCCGCAGTCTTCCGTTGGTGCCGACAAGACATCGTCACACCAGTTTGATTGCCCTGTTAGGATGTTGCGCAAGAGAACAGGATTGACACCTCTAAAAGACGCATAGGCTTCGCCCAGGTCGTCTTTGAGCAATCCTTCTTTGAGGAAATCGATCCAGCTTAAGAAGATCAATGGCTCAGGTCGGGCGCGATCCATGGTGCCGTCCCAGGCGTGAAGGGCCGTAAGAACAGCGTTTGTGGTCTGGTTTTCTGAACTCGTTACAGTTAGCAGACGCGGCAGAATATCATGAACCGCGGTGGATACGGCATCGGTTTGAATAGAAAGCATATCCTGCCAGTTGGCTTGTTTTTGAGCGAGTTCATTCAACCGCCGGTCAATGCGCTCGGCGCGATACCCGACCGGGAAACTGGCCGCAATCAAATGCGGATAGTCTTCAGGCACGGGCCGATTGTTGGCATTGACCAAACGCCCAGAGGCTGGGTTCATGCTATGGGGCAGTTCTTCATAAGGCACCCAGCCTTGCCAATCATAATCTCCTGACCAGCCAGGAACCGGCACGGTGCCGTCTCCTGAGGCGCGGATGGGGACGAGGGCCGGAGCGCTGAAGCCGATCCCGCCAAAGCGATCAGCATACATGAAGTTCTGTTGTGGACCTTCGAATTGGCGCAAAGCCTCTTTGGTGTCGCCAACAGACCTGCTTTTCGACATGTCATAGACAGCGTTGGCGGTGCGGTCGTCGTCTCTGAGCATGGTTGCCGCCAGGGCGAGCACTGTATCTTGCGAGCCGTCAGCGTTTTGAAAGGCGGCTAGATCGCTCACAACGGGGCCGTGGCGAGTGCGTCTGACGCGAAGGGTCACCGGATCTGAGAACCTCACGTTTATGACTTCAGTTCGTTCCTCAAACTTAGCGCTGCCGGAAGGGGTTTCATATCCGCCATCGGCTGTGAGTTTTTCTATAAACAGATCTTGCAGATCAGCATGGGTGGTGGTCATGCCCCAAGCCGTGTGCATGTTGTGACCGATAATCGTAAACGGGACACCTGGCGTTGTGGCTCCGCTTCTGACCTCGCGCCCAAGCTCACCCCTGAACTGACCGGGCCACTCCAAGCGGGCCAAGTACCAAATGATTGGGGCCTGATAGCCAAGGTGCGGATCGCTGGCGAGCAACGGTTTTCCACTGCTCGTATGTTCGCCGCTCAACGCCCAGATATTTGAAGCTAAAGTGGGCGGGGCATAGGCATCAATAAGTTCGATTAAAGTGCTGGCAACCTGCGCCGGATTAAAATCGTGAGCGGCAAGGGTGGTTGGTGAGCCTGCCACCAAATCCGGCCACAGTTCTGCCACCCGTTCCGGCGGCAGAAGTTTTAGCAATCTGGCGCGGAGTAATTCATCACGCCAGTTTCCCGCCAAGGAAAGGCTCATCAGTTTTTGCCAGACCATGCTGTCTGCGGGACGCCACGGCTCGGGCGTGAAGTGCAAAAGCTGAAATTCTGGCGGTAGCGGTTGCTGGCGCGTTGCAAGCCACGCATTTACGCCCGCCGCATAGCGTTCAAGGACCATGTGTGTTTCAGGGGACAGGGCTGTGACGTTTTGTTCAGCATAGCCATATAAGCCAAGGGTTCGCATGAATTGATCCGAGCCTAGGGCCTGTTTCCCCAGTATTTCAGCAAGACGCCCGGCGCCAAGCCGGCGCATGAATTCCATTTGAAACAGGCGGTCTTGGGCATGAACGTAACCCAGGGCAAAATAGGCATCCCCTTCATTCTGGGCCTGAATGTAAGGAATCCCATTGCGCGCGCGCGTAATGTCTATGCTGGCCTCGGGTCCGGGAAGTGTGACGTCGCCCGAAACACGGGGAAGGGATTGCCACGTCAACCAGGCGGCTGATCCGATGACAAGGACAACCAGGCATATAAAAAGTAGGGTTATGCGCTTCAGCCAGATCATAATTATTTAGTGTCCTTGCGCCAGAAAAGCGTTCCTATATAGGATTTCTTAAGCCGTTTTACCCCATGATATCGTGACACTGTTGTGAATGAAGAGACTCCATCCATGAAAAATGAAATCGATGACGGACGCGATGTCGAGGAATACCTCTTCGAGATTCGCGAAGTGGGTAATATCATGCGGGTTACCGTTATTGATCCCTACACTGGCATAGAGATTGTTGTGGTGGGGTCGCCTCAGATGAGTCTGTTTTCGCTCAAGATGAATGCGGTTCGCAAACTGAAGTATGTCATCGCCAAAAAAGAAAAAGAATACAAAGCGTCGCATTCAAACTGGGCTTAAGCTTGGCTGGGCTTAGCGTTTCCCTTGGGGTCCGTTTTTTTCTTTCAAGCGCGACCGCGCGAACAAGATCATCAATCCTATATTTGCCATAAACGTGGCAGTGACGGACGTTAAGGCGATGCCGTTGACCCCAAAGGCCGTTTGCATCTTTGTGATTGCCAGAAGATAGAGGATGATTCCTCCAACACCTGCGATGACATTGATGTGGGGGCGCATGTAGGTCAACGGGACCTCAACCAATTGCAATAGGGCGTTGATCAAGCAGCCCAGCGATAAAATCATCAGGACAGGCCATGCACTCACAAACTCCGGCTCGATGAGTGCCAAGATCTCTTTTCCTAAAAAGAAAAAGAGCCCGACGATGGGAAGTTGAAGCATGATTAAGCGTTTGGCAGCAGACCACAGTTGTTGCAGCAATCTGTGTCGGTCGCCGTCACGGACCGCTGACGCAACAACGGGCATGAGCATGGGGTAGAAGCTGAGCGCAATCTTCTCGACAATAGTGAGGAATTGTTGTGCCATGCCGTAAATTCCGACGGCAGAGGTTGAAAAGAAATACCCAACCGCAAAAGTATCAATACGACTGACTAAAACACGGACCAGATCATGGAGACAGGTATAGGCCGAACTTTTAGCCATCATGATAAGGCGAGAGAGGGCGATGGGGCCAAGAACGATACTGCGCCAGGTGAACACAAAATGGCAAAACATGAGCGAACAAAGAGCGGCCAATCCGAACGCACAAAAGAACGCGTAGACCAGACCTGATTCTTTAAATCCAGCATAGAAAAAGAAGAGGCTGAGAACCGTGAGCGCGATGGGTTCAACAAAACTACGCACAATTATTTCGTACCGCATCAGTCTCTTGGACAAGGTTGCCGAGAGGCAGATGTCGGTCAGCGAAATGAACGGGATGGCCCAAGATAAGAGGATCAGGCTTGAGAGAATATCTTCAGCATCAAAAAAAGACAGAATAGGAAGCGCAAATATTTGGACCAAAGCCACCAGGCTCAGGGAGAGTCCGAAGCCGAGAATCAGGGCGTGGCGCACAATTATTGCATTGTCTTTTATTGCAGTGCCTTTTTGGTCGTCACCTTCTGACATGAAATGAAAAATGGTTCTTTTAAGACCAAAGGTCGACAACAGCGCGACGGTTTCAACAATCGCTGTCAGCAGAACATATTCGCCATAGGTGGATGTGCCGTAGAGGCGTCCCGCGATCAAAAGAAAAGGGACGCGCGCCGACAGCCTGACAAGAAACCCTAGAATACTGAGGGTTGAGCCGCGTTTGATGTCTTTTTTGTCCTGGTCAAGACGCTCCAAGCCCGATGGCACCGGGGTATCATCAAACTGGGTCATTGGTGAACTCGTATGCTGAACGGCAGCACAGCTTATGCTTTGATTTGTGTTTTGAAAGCCATCGCAGCATTGCGATTGCGCTTCAAGAGCCAGAACAGGACAAGATTAAGGACAATGATCTCGTACATAAAATAGGCGACGGGTGCGCCCAAAAGACAGAAGATGAAAATACCAATGGTGCGGTTATTGGCACTGAGGATCGACCAATTCAGAACCAGGCTGCGAAAGTGCGCTCGATAGGCGCGGGATACTGAACCAGATGCGACTTGCTCGGTATGCTCTAAAATAAGTTCGCGCTCCAACGCATAAGGGATCGGGCGGAATGGTTCCTGGACGGCTTTATACCCACGGGCGACAAGACCGGCGATACCGGGTTGCTTTAACTCTTCAGCCTTTGAGTCTAAAACTTGGGTGCTTGTCGCAACACCACCTTCGCGAGTCCAGCGGATGTAAAATTCGCGTTGCATCTCAAATGCCGCGGCTTGAACGGCGTGGCACGCACCCGCCCCAAAGACCGCGAACCAAACTTCATTGCCAAAAGAGGTGCTGAGGGCGATTCCGAGAGCCACGTAGACGCAAACAAATGTGACGTAGTCGCACACACCATCAATAACAAAACCAGTGGCAGAGACTTGCCCCGTTTGTCGGGCCAGTTGCCCATCTGCGCCATCAAAAATATGCCACCCGACCATGCAGACAAAGCCGAGAATGCAGGCGAGGGTGCTTTGGTACTCGAAGTAAAACCAGGCTGCGGTGACCCCCGAGAGCGCCCCCATGATTGAAACAGTGTTCGGTGTGATGCCCAAATGAATAAAAAAGGGAATCAGAGCCATGCTGATGCGATGGATAAAAAGCCGGTTGGTGGCTTCTTCGATGTCTAACTTTCGGAGTGCGGTTGCAGCCGTTGTTTCAGGTGCTTCAGTCATGAGGTGTTTCGTGTGACTGGTGGGGCGGCATTTTTTGTTATCGCGCCGTATTGTGTTTCTCGACCATGGCTTCTTGGGCGAGTGAGAGTAACGCGGGCGTATCGACATCAATCCAGGTGCGATTGCCGATATCGCAGCCCGTCATGAGCCCTGCGGCCGCCAGAACGCGAATTCCGCCGGAGAGAGAGTCGTCATGATTTTCCGCAATGCTTTTTTCCAAGGCGTCAAATAATCCCGGTGTGCTCCAGAACACACCCGTATCGAACGCATTGAAACCCGTGATTGTTTTTCCGATGTCGGTAATGAGGCCGTCCTTCACAAACACCTTGGTGACATCGTCAATATCGACATGGGGGTTTTGCAATCGCAAATCCAAGCCCAACCGCGCCCCGTTGTTGGGTAGGGGGGCATGACGGACGATGGGAAGAATTTGCGGATCAACCAAATGATCCGCCATGAGAATGTGGAACGGTTCGTCGATCAATGGCTTAGCCGCAAGCACGGAGCGTCCATTGCCAAGATGCCACTCGCTATTTTCAACACATTCAATCTTGCAGTCTAATTGTGGGGCAAGGTTTTGAATGTAACGCTGTAAGGGGGCGCTATTGTAGCCGGTGACGATTGTAAAATGACTGACGCCACCGTGCATCGCATTGATGATCACGCGCTCGAGGAGGGCGGTGCCTTCAACAGAGACCATTGGTTTGCTGGGGCCGATGGCGCGCATTCTGGTGCCTTGGCCGGCAGCCAGAATGATGGCTCTCATTAAGCGACGCCTTGCAGCTTCATATCTGCAATAAACGTTTCCGTCATCTCATAAGCAATATCGTCTTCGTGCTGGTTGGGGGGGTGCTTACAGAAGTAGGCCGAAGGGCCTTCCAAGACACCACCGACGCCGCAATCTAAGGCGACTTTGCAACAGCGAATCATATCAATGGCCACACCGGCTGAATTGGGGGAATCCTCAACAGACAGGCGTAGCTCGATGTTCATTGGAACGTCGCCGAACAGACGCCCCTCGGCGCGCAAGAAACAGACTTTGTTGTCGTTCTGCCAGGCCACGTAGTCACTCGGGCCAATATGAATATTGTCTTCATCCAGACGCGTGCCGGCAACTGACTGAACGGCCTCTGTTTTGGAAATCTTCTTTGAGGCCAGACGCTTGCGATTCAGCATATTCAAGAAGTCTGTGTTGCCGCCGGTGTTGATTTGATAGGTACGGTCGAGTTTGACGCCGCGCTTGTGAAAGAGATTAGTCAGCACACGATGCACAATGGTGGCACCAACTTGGGCCTTAATGTCATCGCCGATGATCGGGAGTTTGCGGGCTTCAAATTTGGCGCGCCACTCAGGGTTACTCGCAATAAAGACTGGAATACAATTCACGAAACCGACACCGGCCTTTATGGCGCATCGGGCATAGAACTCTGTGGCGTCTTGAGACCCAACTGGAAGATAATTGATCAAGACTTGTGTTCGTGAGGATTTTAATAGTGCGACGACATCCTCTTCAGTTGGCTCGGGCAGGTCAGCCGGAACAAAGGTTCTGGCGGGTTGATACTCGGCCATATGATCCGCGACACCATCTAGCAGACGCCCCATGCTGACTTTAACGCCACTGGGCGGGAGGTCTGGGGCAAATACTGTTGTGCAATTAGGTGGTGCAAAGATTGCTGTTGTGACATCCTGACCGACCTTGCGGTCGTCGATATCAAACGCCGCAACGATTTTGATATCTGAAATGCTGTAGGGTCCAATTTTTTCATGGAGGACGCCGGAGCAGTCATCTAAGGGACGGTCTTTATAGTAATGTATGCCCTGGATCAGAGAACTCGCACAGTTTCCAACGCCAATCACAGCGACGCGAATTTCTTCGCTTCTTACTTCTTTAATCATATTCATTTGTTCCCCCCAGTCGCCGAATATCTCACAGTGGCGTGTTTTAAACCAGCAAACCTTTGCCAGAGATGTGATTGCCGCATATGCAAACTAGAAATGCGTGATAGAGGCTTCCTAGTTTCTGCGCCGTCTTCCTCACGAAGCCGGTTTCACTAGGATGACGTCATGGGACGCATAGACCTCTACATTCTAAAGCAGATTGTGCCAATTATGTTGATTACGCTGTTTATCAGCGTTGTTGTTCTTCTGCTTGAAAAAATGCTGCAGCTCCTCAACCTAACCGTGGGCTCTGGGGTGTCGTCCTTTGTTGTTTTGCAGATGATTGTCAGCCTATTTCCTAACTATATACGGCTCGTTTTGCCGCTGGGGCTGTTTCTTGGAGTATTTATTACCTTCCGGCGCCTTTCAACACAATCTGAGCTCCATGCTTTTTTCTCCGGTGGGTTTAGTTTGTTTCGCCTCGCAGCTCCGGCGCGCATGTTGGCCATAACCGTAACCATTATGGGGTTGGGGCTTACCGGATATATCGAACCTCTGGGGCGGTACGTCTATCACACGCTTCATCATCAGGTGACAAACGGCGTAATTGAAGCGGGAATCGGCGAGGGCATTTTTATAGATACACCGAGTGGTTTTACGGTGCGTGTGGATCGGTCCGTAAATGCTGGCATGGAATTTTACGGTTTTTTTGGTTACCGCGAACGCACTGATGGCAAAGTCGAAACACTTACCGCGCGTCGAGGCGAAATCATGGAGGTGACAGCAGGTGGCGACCGCAAAGTCGTTTTGTTCGATGGGGAGCAGGTGTCATGGGAAGATCAGCGCGCTCAGAGAGTCAGCGTCGGCTTTACAAAGCTAGAGTTGCCCCTGGAAATCAATGGCAGTCTTCCATACCCGGACCGAGGCAGCGAAGAGTTGGAACTCACATTGCACGAATTGATGATCGCCTATGGACGGGGGGTGATGCGTTCCATGGGTTTTGACCCGGGAGAGGTTGAGTCTGCGGTTTTAATTTTGGCCGATACCATTCCTTTTTCGGCTTTGGCCGCCGAATTTCATGGGCGCGTTATTTACGCGCTTTCAATATTGGTCATGCCCTTTTTGGCAATCCCTCTGGCGATCGGGTCGCCACGTTCAAACAAATACGTGGGGCTTGTACTCGGCTTGATTGGCATTCTTGCCTATCAAAAAACAATCGAGTTCGGGACGAAAGTCGCGGCTGTCTCTCAGTTACCAGCCGGACTTTTTTTATGGGGCAGTTACGCGATTTTCTTCGGACTTTCTGTCTTTCTTTTTATCAAGACCGATCAAGCTTCGGGGCAAACGCCGTTTCAGGAATTCGAAACCGTGCTGCGGCGGCGTTTTCGTGCTTTCGGTTTTATGGCCTTGCTGAAGCGGGGATAAACTCGCCGTTGCGATTGAATTTCAGAGCGAGGGTCTCGATAGCCGGTTCTGATACCCAAATCAGTTGATACCGCACCAGATAGCCATCATGGTCAGAGAGTTTTTTTCCGTTGATTGGCTCATTCAGTACGCTGCGGGCTTCAAGCACTGAGATGCGGACTTTTGTTCCGGACTTATAGGCATGGATGTCCTGACTGCTCAGCCATGGTGTATGGGTGTGCAACTGTAAGTGACAATCGACGGTCACCGGGTTCAGGGCGCATTCATTCTTAACAAACGTGGCCTCTTTGAATTGCTTTGCTAAGGGGATGAAACGCTCATGTGAATTGCGCACGTTAAGATCCCCGGCGAGGATGGTGGGGAACTCAGCGACGGTGCTGTTTCGCCAAAAACCGGCAAGCTGTGCCGTTTGCCGTTGATGCGCTTTATGGGTTTCAATTTCTGGCACTTGTGCAGATCGTGTTGAATTGAGATGGGTTGTGATCACGTCGATCGGCGTGGGTAGAGTCGGGATTAATACGCGGGCCATTAGAGCGCCTTTATTGGCGAGACAATCGTAGCCAGCGCAGGCGGCGCTGCCAAATGCATGACGTTTTATACCGATAATGGGATGTGCACTGAAAATATGAAGACCGCTGCCGAGCCATGTGCCGACGCCTTCCCCTTTCCACCATTTTCGGCTTACATCAGATGTTTCTGTTTTCCCTAAGTTATGCCGTAGCGCCCTGGCCGGGCCAGCGACATGCTCTGCGAAGCCTAAGGATTCTTTCAGATTGAGTACCCCATCATTAAAACCTTCTTGAACAAGCACGATATCAATTGCTGGTCCTGCTTTTGACAAGAGCGCGATTTGCGCTCCGATCTGTTCGAGGGCTAACCGTCTTTCCGTCATGACAGGCCACGGTAGGCCAGCCACATTCAGGCTTAGAACTGTGAGGTCGCGTGTTTCAATGACACCGGCGTGCAATGGTATGGACGGCAGCAGAAAACATAAGCATTGAGCAAATAGTCTTTGAGTAAACCGATTGAGCATGACTGACTCAATTCTCTAATCGTCAGGGTGGACGCTCAATACTCTGCCGGTCTCTGGATCGATGAAAACTTCCATCTTCCCAGAAGGCGTTAACACGTCGATGTCGTAAACCATCCGGCCATCTTCTTTTTCCAGCTCGGCTTCAACGGCCTCGCCGTTGGCTTCTTTTTCGGCGATGGAGATGGCCTGGCCAATGGTGATACGTGTCGATGATGCCTGAGAGAGCTGAGCGTATGGCGTCGCAACATCCCGCGCTTCGACCGCTATTGTGTGCAGTGCGATTAAACTAACTGCCGTCATCTCGAGCAGATACGGGATATTCATGGTAAACCTCATGTTGTGAGTAAATGTTGGTTGTACCGGGAAGACGATACTGAGTCGGCAGAGCCTCCATTGCTGATTGCAGCAAAGATGGATGTTGGCTGATTATGTTGAACGACTCTGAAGAAGGATGTGCCAAATAACGGTAACAGGCTGCGTTAACTTTTTTCTGATAGTAGATTGAGGGTTAGAGGTGAAGATGTTTTGATAACGTCTCGAGTTTACATGTCTTAAGTTGCGTGCGTTTTAATACGGATCGGGAGAAGGTAGACGTGCAATATCTGAAATCGATGATTTTCTTCTCTGCTGTGATGTTGCTCTTGCCGATTAGGGGGCCCGTAGCAGAGTCCGAACCTGAAACCAGAGAGGGTACACCCACGCCGATCATTGCGGTGTGCAATGGCAACGAAACGTATTCAATCGCGCTTGAGGTCCATAATGTAAGGAAGTCCCGGGGCCAAATCACGGTCGATCTGCATGATGATAATCCGGAAGGTTTTCTAAAAAGGCTAGGACGCATTGGGCGCGTTCGAGCCCCTGCGGAAGCTGAGATAACCAACATCTGCATCCCCATTGAGCACCCAGGCGTTTATGCGATCGCGATTTATCACGACAAGGATATGGACGGTGACTTTGACAAGAACTTTCTTGGCTTGCCGTCTGAACCCTATGGAATCTCGAATGATCCGGCTATTTTTCTGAGTGCACCGCCCCACAGCGAGGCCGCTTTTGAGGTCTTGGGTCTCAATACGCCCGTTTTGGCAACGCTTAAGGGTAAATAGCGCATTTCACAGTGCGCTAAGCTCAACCAAAGGGCTTGTGGTCCATTGGCAAGGCTCTGCCATATGTGGTATCCGAGACGTATTAATTGAGTACCAAAGTTTGCGCCGTGCGCAGACCTATTCCCGGGCGGATTCCAAATGCCGGACAGTTCTTTTGTAGCAAAGGGCGAAAGTGTCGCTATCGCAAGCGATCACGCCGGATTTGCGCTTAAAACAGTCCTTAAAAATGATCTCAAGGATATGGGATTCCACGTCGTTGATTTGGGAACCGACAACGAGAATTCTGTTGATTACCCGGATTTCGGGCGCGCGCTGGCTGAGGTGGTTGATAGCGGTAAGGTTAAAGCAGGCGTGCTGGTCTGCGGCACAGGCATCGGTATTAGCATCGCCGCAAATCGCATCCCGAGCGTTAGAGCGGCTTTGGTCCATAATGAAATGACGGCTGAGATGGCGCGAGAGCATAACAATGCCAATGTCATGGCCATTGGCGCGCGCGTTGTGGACGAGGACACGGCTCGAGCCTGTTTAAAGACGTTTTTTGCCACTCCGTTTGCAGAGGGGCGTCACACCCGGCGTGTTGAGAAGTTGGGGCTTGTCTAATCAGGGGCTAAGCTCCTTTTAATCTGGGCTAAAACCCCAGGGCATACGCATGAGAAAGGTTATTGAGCGATGAACTACGCCGTCCAACCGTCCTTTTTTGGAGAGTCTCTGAACCAGAGCGATCCCGATGTTATGGACGCGATCAACCAGGAACTTAAGCGGCAGCAAGATCAAATTGAGCTTATTGCGTCTGAGAACATTGTTTCTAAGGCGGTCCTGGAAGCTGTCGGTACGGTTCTGACCAACAAATATGCCGAGGGATATCCGGGAAAACGCTATTACGGCGGCTGTGAAGCCGTTGATATTGCTGAAAACTTGGCGATAGACCGGGCAAAAGCCTTGTTTAACTGCAGTTACGCCAATGTTCAGCCCCATGCCGGGGCGCAGGCTAATGAGGCCGTCTTCCTCGCTCTCATTAAGCCCGGCGATACCATTATGGGGATGTCCTTGGACGCAGGTGGTCATTTGACCCATGGTGCGCCGCCAAACATGTCCGGTAAGTGGTTTAACGCTGTTCAGTATGGGGTGCGCCGGCAAGACTACCTGCTGGACTTCGACGAGATCGAGAGCCTGGCCAAAGAGCATAAGCCAAAGCTGATTGTGGCGGGGGGATCTGCGTATCCCCGGATTATAGACTTCGAAAAATTCCGCAAGATTGCTGATAGTGTTGGCGCCTATCTGATGGTCGATATGGCCCACTTCGCAGGATTGGTTGCCGCAGGGATTCATCCCAGCCCCTTGCCCATTGCTGACGTGGTCACAACAACAACCCATAAAACGCTGCGCGGCCCACGCGGCGGTATGATTTTATCCAACAACGAAGTTCTGGCTAAAAAGCTGAATTCGGCCATTTTCCCAGGATTGCAAGGTGGTCCGCTGATGCATGTGATCGCTGGCAAGGCCGTTGCCTTCGGTGAGGCGCTCAAGCCGGAATTTAAAGCCTATGCCACCCAAGTTGTTGAAAATGCAAAAGCTTTGGCTGAGACTTTGGTTAAAGGTGGCGTGGATATTGTGTCTGGCGGCACCGATACGCACCTCATGCTCGTGGATCTTCGCCCCAAAGGCTTGAAGGGTAATGCGGTTGAGAAGGCCCTAGAACGTGCCGGGATCACCTGCAACAAGAACGGCATCCCCTTTGACAGTGAAAAACCTATGGTCACTTCAGGCGTTCGTCTCGGCACGCCGGCTGGCACCACTCGTGGATTTGGGGTTGATGAGTTTCGTCATGTTGGCGAGCTGATTTGTGAAGTTTTGGACGCCATGGCGGCCAATCCTGACGATACAGCTGCGGTTGAAGCAGATGTGAGGGGACGCGCGGAAGCTCTGTGCCGCAAATTCCCAATTTATTCATGACGGCTTAGAGGAGGGGGAACCATGCGCTGTCCCTACTGCGGGGGTGTTGATACCCAAGTTAAAGACTCACGGCCGACTGAAGATAACGCGGCTATTCGCCGACGTCGTTTTTGTCCGGCCTGCGCTGCGCGTTTTACGACGTTTGAGCGGGTTCAGTTAAGAGATCTGGTCATCACCAAAAAGGATGGTCAGAAAGTTCCGTTTGATCGCGATAAGCTGGCGCGGTCGCTTCACATCGCCTGTCGCAAACGACCGGTTGAAGAAGAACGGATAGAACGGGTGGTCAACGGCATTCAGCGCCGTTTGGAGAGTATGGGGGAGAGCGAAATCCCCTCAGACGTTATCGGGGAAATGGTCATGGAGGCCTTGGAAGGTCTTGATAAAGTGGCCTATATCCGATTTGCCTCGGTTTACAAAAACTTTCGAGAAACCAAAGACTTCGAGAGCTTTGTTGAGACTATTTCTGATGATCAGGAACAACACGAATGACCGCTGCTGCGGGTTTAGAGACATGACCGCTGTCGCGGACGGAGACACATGACGGCCATTACGGCGCAAGATTTGGCGTTCATGCAAAATGCCCTCGATTTAGCATCGCGGGGTTTGGGCACGACAGCCCCTAATCCCAGCGTTGGGTGCATCCTGGTTAATAATGAGGTTGTTATTGGACGGGGTTGGACTCAGCCGGGTGGCAGGCCACATGCGGAGACTGCGGCCTTATCTGTCGCTGGCGAGTCTGCCAGGGGCGCGACAGCCTATGTCACTTTGGAGCCCTGCTGTCATCACGGTAAAACGCCACCTTGCACAGACGCATTGATTGCTGCCGGTGTTGCGCGGGTCGTCGTCGCAACGTCTGATCCTGACGACCGCGTTGATGGGGGCGGACTCGCTGCTCTTGAGGACGCTGGCATAGAGGTTATTACCGGCGTTTTAGAAGATAAGGCGCGAATAAGTAATGCTGGATTTTTTAAAGCTAAGCGCCACGGACTGCCGTTCATTGCGCTGAAGTCGGCAACCAGCCTGGATGGCCGTATTGCCTTAAAGAGTGGCGAAAGTCAGTGGATTTCTGGGGAAGCGTCCCGTCGCTATGGCCATTATCTGCGCTCTACTCATGATGCGATTGTTGTCGGATCAGGCACAGTTGTTGCGGACAACCCGAGTTTGACCTGTCGTTTACCAGGGTATGAAGGCCAGGCGAGTTTACAGCCTGTTCGCGTTGTTCTGGACCGGCGTTTACGCATAGATCCAGAATGCACGCTGGCGCAGACAGCGCACGAGACACCAACATGGGTGGTGACCAGTGCAGCTGCGGATGCGGATAAGGTCGGAATACTAGAAAGCTATGGCGTTTTTGTCCTGACCGCTGCTGATCCTAGCGATTATGCTTTTGCCCGCGCGGCAGCATCCGTATTGGCAGAACGGGGTTTGACCCGGGTGCTGGTTGAGGGCGGTGGGCATATTGCGGCCTCATTTTTACATGATAATTTGGTCGACCGCATTTATGCAATCAGAGCTCCGATGATTATTGGGGGGGATGGCAAACCAGCGATGGCAGGGTTAGAACTGAGCCAGCTGTCAGATGCACCGCGTTTTCAGCGGGTTGAAACGCGTTATTTTGGCCCGGATATTCTTGAAATTCTTGATCGTGAGCCCACTGTTTAATCATGTTTACAGGACTCATTACCGATTTGGGTGAGGTTGCTGCTGTTGATGCGCATCATGGTGGTGCTCGCCTAAAAATAAAGACTAGCTATGATCTGAAAACGGTCGACATTGGAGCTTCTATAGCCTGCAATGGATGTTGCCTTACGGCGGTAGAAATGGATGCCAACATGTTCTTGGTGGATGTGTCCCGCGAGAGCTTGGATCGCACGACCCTGGGCCAGTGGTCGGTTGGCCGGCGGATCAATCTTGAGCGGTCCCTCAAATTGGGTGATGAAATGGGCGGGCACTTGGTATCCGGCCATGTTGATTGCGTTGCCGAGGTGGCTGAGAGGCGTGAAGACGGAGACTCTGTAAGGTTCACTTTTAGAGTTCCCAAGGATTTCGCCCGGTTTATCGCTGAAAAAGGCTCGGTAGCTGTCGATGGTGTCTCATTAACGGTCAATGAAGTGGGGCCAGACAACTTTGGCGTAAACATCATTCCCCATACCTGTGCTGTTACGACTTTTGGGGTACTGAGACCTGGCGATATCGTGAACATAGAAATCGATATGCTCGCGCGGTATGTTGCGCGCCTTCTAAACCAAACCTGAGAGCGTCCGTGCCACATTCCAAATACTTATCGCCAATTGAGGACATCATTGAAGATGCCCGGAACGGTCGGATGTTCATCTTGGTGGATGATGAAGATCGTGAAAATGAGGGTGATCTTATTATCCCAGCGCAAATGGCCACGCCGGATGCCGTTAATTTTATGGCAAAGTTCGGCCGGGGTTTGATTTGTCTGGCGTTGTCGCAACAACGCTGTGAAGAACTCAATTTACCGTTGATGGAAGCGCACAACCAATCTCGGCTGGCGACGGCTTTTACGGTTAGCATTGAGGCACGGGAAGGGGTGACGACGGGCATATCGGCCTCGGACCGTGCCCATACGATTTCAGTCGCTATTGATCCGACGAAAGGCAAATCAGACTTGGCAACACCGGGACATGTTTTCCCCTTGATGGCGCGTGATGGCGGTGTGTTGGTGCGGGCCGGTCATACGGAAGCCGCAGTTGATATTAGCCGCATGGCGGGACTAACGGCCTCAGGTGTAATCTGCGAGATCATGAACGACGATGGCAATATGGCGCGCATGCCAGACTTAATTCCCTTCGCACAGAAACATGGCCTTAAAATTGCGACCATTGCTGATTTGATTGCTTATCGCCGCCGCACGGAAAAGTACGTTGAGATGACGGCTGAGCGGCTATTTAATTCCAAGTTTGGCAGCGGTTGGACGCTTCGTATTTATAAAAATCTGTTGTCTGGGGTTGAGCACCTTGCGTTGATTAAAGGTAACTTGAGCGGACCAGACCCTGTTCTGGTGCGGATGCATCAGGTCAATGTTCTCAGTGATATGTTTTGGGATGCGGACAGCACCAAGACTGGTGAGTTGCACCGGGCAATGTCTGCCGTAGCGGCCCATGGTCATGGCGCGGTAGTTGTTTTAAGAGAAATGGGATCTCCAGACGTCTCTGAACGGATCAAAGCGCAGGTGAATGGTGATGAGCCACCGGCGCGGCTTATCGATTATGGTGTTGGGGCACAAATACTTGTTGATCTTGGAATCAAAGACATGGTCCTCCTCAGCAATACGCCACGCACAATTATCGGACTTGACGGTTATGGACTGAAAGTAACCGAACAACGCGCCATTCCTCTGGAAGATTGAACATTATAGATATGACTGACACACCAAATATTGTGCTGATCGAAGCGCGCTTTTACGAAGACATCTCTGATCAGCTTGCCCAAGGCGCTATCGCTGCCATTGAAGCCGCGGGCGGTGTGGTTCATCGCATTGTTGTGCCGGGCATCCTTGAGATTCCAGCAACCCTGCAATTTGCAATTGAAGGCAAAGGGAATCCTGACACGGGCCGCATGTTTGACGGGGGCGTTGTTTTAGGCTGCGCCATTAAAGGCGAGACCGACCACTACGAGCACGTGTGCACGGAATCCATGCGCGGAACCCAAGACGTTGCATTGGCTCATGGTTTTCCAGTTGGCAACGGTATTCTGACATGTCCGACCCGGCCCCTGGCTGAGGAGCGTGCAGACGTAAAGCGAAAAAACTTCGGTGGGAAGGCGGCTGAAGCTTGTCTTCGATTGATTGAAGTTCGCGCACAACTCGGGGTGGAAGCGTGACCGCATCTGATGGGACCAGAGACCAACGCCCCGGCAATCTGAAACAGGAGCGCAGCGCCGCGCGATTAGCTGCGGTCCAGGCGCTGTACCAGGTTGCGTCAAGTGAGGCGGATTATACCAAAGTGGTCCGCGACTTTTTGCATGGCCGGTTGGGCGGAGTTGCGATCTCGGAAGATCCGGACACTGAAGTTGAAACTCCTGTTAAGCTCGCGGAGATGCATCAAGCGACATTCACAAGTGTTGTGTCAGAAGCGATTGCCCGGCAGGACGATATCGATGATATGATTGACGCCAATTTGAGTGCGGGCTGGCCGAAAGAGCGTTTGGAATTGATTGTGCGTTCTATTTTACGTGCCGCGATTGCAGAGCTGCTGGGGGCGATTGAGGTGCCAGCGAAAGTCACCATCTCAGAATATGTTGATATTACACACGCATTTTATAGTGGAACGGAACCTAAAATGGTGAATGCCGTTCTAGATAAAATTGCTCGGGCTTTGCACGGCCAAGACCTGGCAGCATCCTGACCCAAGCTATAACTTACTTCATAACCCACGCCCGGAGTTTGTAATGTCCGGTCTCTCTGAATTCGCGCTAATTGATACACTGCTAAAGCCGCTCGCACGCAAAGCGCCCGGAGCATTCGCGCTGACGGATGATGCGGCGGTTCTGCCAGCTGTATCCTCGGGTGAAGTTTTGGTCATCACTAAAGATGCTTTGGCTGCAGGCGTGCATTTTTTATCAGATGATCCGCCGGGAGATATGGCGCGCAAAGCACTGCGCACCAACTTGTCAGACTTGGCGGCAATGGGGGCCGAATCGGTCGGCTTTTTTATGGCGTTATGTTTAGGGCAGGAGACGTCTGAGGGGTTTTTAAGAGACTTTATCGAAGGTTTAACAACCGACGTTGAGCATTTTGATGTGCCCCTCATGGGTGGCGATATCATCCGCCATCCAGGGCCATTCATCGTCAGTATAACAGCCGTTGGCAAAGTGAAAGATGGAAGCGTCTTGCGCCGGAATGGGGCTGAAGCCGGTCATCACCTTTGGGTTTCTGGCACAATTGGCGATGGAGCCCTTGGGTTATTAGCGGCGCGTGGCGAGCTGGAGCATTTATCCACTAAGGAACAAAGTCACATTATCGCCCGGTATCGCGTGCCTGAACCAAGACTTGCACTTGGCAAGGCGCTTGTTGGTGTTGCGAGTGCTTGTATCGATGTTTCCGATGGATTGATTTCTGATGCCGCGCATCTTGCACAAGCTTCTGGTTTGGCCTGTCATATTCTGCAACCTGCTGTTCCGCTTTCCTCGGCTGCTCGGACTGACTTGCTAATCAACTATCAACATATAGAGACGATACTCACAGGTGGTGATGATTACGAATTACTGTTTGCCGCGCCGTCAGACGCAGATGATAAAATTCTAGCTGTGGCAAAGCAGGCGGGCATTAGTGTGTCCCGCATTGGTGAGTTCACCACAGGGACTGGTGTTCATGTGGTCGATAACAACGGTATAGCTTTAGAGTTCCATCGGCAGGGATATCAGCACGTTTAGAGCCACGTATGGGCTGTTTACCCCACAGTAATTTAGGTGCAGGCTATTACTTATGAAGCGCGTTATTGTCATTGTTACGATCATGCTGTTGGTGGCCGGAAGCGCGATTTCCGGGCTCATGGTGCTCGATATTGTGCCCAATCCCTTTGCTGAACCCGAAGAGGTGGCTGAAGGCGAAGCGGGCGGCAAAGAGTCTCAAGGCAATTCTGGGTTTATCCCGCCGGAAAGAGCACCCATCCTCTATCCATTGGAAGACCTAGTTATACCCGTCATTTTAGACGCTCGAATTGCTAAACGCATTTACATCACGGCACGCATAGA
>JAVJSV010000015.1 GCA_040219235.1 Rhodospirillaceae bacterium | reverse complement strand
CGCTCACGCGGCAGCCCACTGGTCAGTGCAATGCGCACCGCTTCCTGCTTGAACTCTTCACTATGCTTGATCATCTCTTCGGTCTCCTTGTACGAGTGTTTAACTCTAAAGTGACCGGCGCAAAACCGTTACAAGTCCAGTGTGACGTTTTCAATCAGCAGAGAGTCCGCTGCAGCAGAACTAAGCGGCAGGCCGGTCACCAAAGACAGGCTGAACAAAAATTGCGCGAGCTTTGCCCGAGGCCTTGATGGATGTCTCATGCCTAACCCTCCCCTTTAAGACACATGATGCTTTGTTTTAAAACACTAATCGACCTAAACAAGATTACACGCAAAGGTCCGCATATGGGGTGCACTTTCTGAGAGGTCGTACGCGGCACGGATGCCGAACTGAGTCCTCTCTAGTGGTTACGTCTTAGAGCCCTGCCTGTTGAAGGGCTCGGAGAACCCGCTCCTCGCGAAACGGGGCCCGGCGTATGCGAACACCGGTGGCATCATAAATAGCGTTGGCGACGGCAGCGATTAAAGGTTTGTGACTGGGCTCCCCAGCCCCGTAGGGCGGTAGATCGGGACGGTCAGGATCAGGGTCACCGTTGACCAAAACAACATCTATGGTCTCTGGCGTGTCGGAATGCCGAAGCGTAGGGTGCGAAAACCAGTCAATGCTGGTAACGTTGTCCGTGTCAAACTCGACCTCTTCCCAAAGCGCTCGGCTGAGGGCGTGCAGCATTGAACACTCAATCGTTCTCTTCAGCCCCTCCGGATTGACGACAAGGCCGCAGTCGTGGGCACAAACAAGGCGCTTGACCCAAACACGGCCAGTGCGGCGGTTGACTTCGACCTCGGCGATCTCGGCAACTGTGGTGTGGTTGCGGTAAGTGTATGCGAAGCCTCGGCCAGTAAGGATATCGTCAGATGTAAGGCTTAAATTTTGAGGTGCTGGCGATGGGCGGGCCGACCAACCATATGCTTCAGCCGCCGCTCGTATAACGGCGATAGAGCGGGCGCGCATGTGCGCATCGTCTTCGGCACTGTCTTCCATCAGCTTGAGGCGGAACGCAACGGGATCTGCACCGGCCGCTGCAGCTAATTCGTCAATGAAAGATTCGTAGGCGAAGGTTACCTGTGGCCCATTAGGATCGCGTAGGTTTCCGGTCCGCAATGGTGTTTCCCAAATCTGGGGAAGACCAATCACGTGCGTCGTCGTTCGCTGATTGGCAATGGCATAGCGCGTCGACGGGGCTGAGGCAAAACCTCGGCTGGGGGTTTCGGGCCGTCGGCCCATGAGTTGAGCCATCAGGACCGTATCGGCTCCATTGTATCCTAAATGGTTATGGGCAACCGCGCGGGCGTCGCATTCGAGAGCCACGACATTGCCGCCGTCGTCTAGTCCACCGCGTAGCTTAATGGTGTACGCTGGTCCTTTAGTGTCCCATGCCGTTTCCTCCTCCCGGGTCCATTGCATACGGACAGGGCGATTAAGTTCGTAGGCGAGGAAGGCCGCCTCGAAGCCGGCGTCATCTGCTGCCGTGCGGCCATAGACCTGGGGCCCGTCCATATAGACAACCCGCACCTGCTCGCGGGGCATATCCAGAAATTCGGCCACACCGTTGCGCAGACCGTAGGTTTTCATGTCGTTAGAGTAGATCGTCATTTGGCCGCCGGAGGGATCGGCTAAGGCATGCGCGGGGCCTATCGCCGTATGTCCTTGGAACGGGATTTCGTATTCGGCGTCCAACACTTGGGAAGCAGTGGCGAAGGCAGCCTCCGGGTCTCCTATAATGCGTGGCTCATCGCTCGCGGTGGGAGTAGCCGCGCGCATGTAATTGAATAATTCTTCCGACGCTGGAAACGGTGCCACTTCTGGCCGCGTCCACTCCGTCCGCAATTGCTGCGCGGCGCGAATAGCATTTTCTTCCCGTTCGCAAACTACCGCAATGTAGTTACCCTTGACGACGACGCGGATTAGTCCAGGCACATCGGTGACCGAAGTCTCATCTACTGACTGCAACGTCGCACCCACAAAAGGTGGCCGGACGTTGCGTGCATGGAACATACCTGGCAGCGTCATATCAACGGCCCATTTCAATGAGCCATCAACTTTTGCAGGAATGTCGTAGCGCTGTATCGATTGCCCGACGAAGCGTAAATCAGATACGGGCTTTAAAGGGGCAACACCGGTCGTGGCGTTTACATTACTGCCGTCGAGGGTGACGTTAAAACGCCTGCTGCCGAGAAGCTTTGCGTAGGTGATCGATTTTGAGGGTGCGGATTTGACGGTAATCGTTGCCTCACTCACAGCGAGTTGCGTCGAGGGTACGCCGAAGTGTTCGGCGGCTAGGTCAATCAAGATCCGTCGAGCTTCCGAGGCAACCCGGCGCGCGGGCCAACTATCGCGCTCCAACGCGTCGGAGCCGCCGGACCCGCCCTGATCGGGGGTAATATCGGTACTGCCCATGACAAGGTTGGTCTTATCGTAGGCCATATCGAGTTCATCGCTCATCATCTGCCGGAACGCTGTGCCGGTGCCTTGTCCCCCATCCGTTTTACCGACATAGAACGTCGCGGTATTATCCGGATGAATCACGATCCAGGTGTCGAGTTGGCGGAAATCGGGATCGGGATATGATCTCGCGGCTTGCGGATTATCCACTGCCGCACCCATTGTTGTGGCGCTAGTCAAGCTACTGACAGTGCAACTCACCACTAGGGCACCGGAGGTTTTTAGGAAGGACCGGCGTGACGCTGCAGAGGTTCGTCCTGGGAGGGCATCTTCGATCGTTTTTGGAAAAGGCATGTCGGCAGTCATTTGACAAACTCGCCGCGAGCTAAACGTTTAATCGCCGCCTGTACCCGGTAGTAGGTCATGCACCTACAAAGGACTCCGTCCATTTCCTCACGAATTTCGGCATCAGTTGGATTGGGATTTCTGTCCAAGAGCGCCTTGGCGGTCATGATCTGGCCGTTTTGGCAAAAGCCGCACTGCGGCACCTGTTCGTCGATCCAAGCCTGCTGCACCGGATCCAGCTCTCCATCCTTCGACAGGCCTTCTAAGGTCGTGATCTGCCCTTCCACATCTGACACATTCGTAGCGCAGGAGCGTGTCGCGACCCCATCAATAATGACGGTACATGCGCCGCACTGGGCAAGACCGCAGCCAAACCGAGGGCCTCGCAGGCCAAGATCGTTACGTAGGACGTAAAGGAGAGGTGTCGAAGGGTCCACATCTACCTCATGGGCTGTCCCGTTAACACGAAGTGTTACTTCGTTCATGACTCTGTTCTCCAGACTTGGGGCTACCTTAGCGGCAGAGCGTAATGTGAAGCTGTTTTGGGTTCAACTATAGCTAAGACGCATTTCAGACGGCATTGCCAGGCTAACTAATTTAGCTCAAGACATTGCACAATCCCTGTCGTCTAGGCAGCTAATTCACACCACTCAGCTAGAGCGTGGATGCGGTCGCAGAAATCTAGGGTGTGAACCCAATTCGATGTCTTGATTTCACCTAAGAAGGTGTGATTCACAGCCTCTTTTATTGGAGGCAAGAATGGCACGGTTTGATTTGACTGACGAGGAGTGGGCGGTGATCGGTCCGCTTCTTCCGAAACAGGGGCGGGGTCCTCAGCGGAAGGATGACCGTCAGGTCTTAAACGGTATCTTCTATATTCTGCGCACAGGTGCGCCGTGGCGTGATTTACCGGAGCGCTATGGCCCGCGCACGACGGTCTATAACCGCTACACGCGATGGGGTGAGCGTGGCGTCTGGAAGGGCATCTTCGATGCTCTCGCCAAGCAATGCGAGTACAGTCTGATCTTCATCGACAGTTCCATCGTCAAGGCTCACCGCGCAGCGGCTGGGTCAAAAAAGGGGAACTGGCAGAAGGTATTTGACGCTCACGCGCGGGGCGCACAAGCAAAGTTCACGTGGCCGTAGACGCCAAGGGCCGCCCGCTGCGGTTCGATATCACTGGTGGGCAGGTCCACGACAGTCAAGCTATGGGAACTTTTCTGGATTGGGAGACGGCACCGCTCGCCATTATTGCCGACAAAGCCTATGGCAGCGCTAAAATCAGACAGCAGATCGCTGATGAAGGAGCGCTGGCTGTCATTACTTCAAAGAGCAATGCACGAAATCCCATCCCACACGACGCAAACCTCTATGCCCAACGGAACATTGTCGAACGCTTCTTCTGCAAAATGAAAGATATGCGCCGATTAGCTACACGGTTCGAGAAAACAGCTAAAAACTTCCTCGCAATGCTCCAGCTCTTCGCAATAAAATGCTGGATCAATTGAGTCCAAACCCTAGTTTTTTAGTCCACTTAAGATGAGATTAGGTAGCTTAGAATCGTCCCAATCCATACGTGTGGTGCCTGAGCGCACAATCAATAGGCGTGCAGACGGAACAACGTAGAGACGCTGAGCACCAAATCCATCTGCAAAAAATACATCCGGCGCTAGATAGGGTTCGGTTGCCAGGGTAGTTACACCAGCGGTCCGGGAGTACGAGCGCTTTGCGATATAGGGGCTACCTAGCCAAGTTTGAAAGCCGTATTTTGGGTTTTGCGGTGACGGAGTGGTCATTTCTTTGATCCATTCCGCTGAAATAATTTGACGGTTAGCGATCCGACCTTCGTTGATTAATGCTTCGCCAATTCGTTCCGATACAACTTCTTAGGGAGCTACCAGCCACGGTGAATTGTTCAATTCCTAAAGTATCAATGAGGCTCATTAGCTGCGCCGCGATTTCTTCCTGCGTAACGATATAAGGTGGCTCTCCATCCATGATAGATGCGCCATGCCCGGCTAAATCAACAGCGACAACTCGCATGTTTTTTGCGAGCAAGGGCATGATCCAGCGCCATTCTGGTATCCACCCGCCTAATTTATGAAGGAGCACGATTGTCTTGCTACTTTCTCCTCCTGATACATAGCGGAGACGGCCCCCCGTTACGGGAATATATCCGCTGTCAAAAGCAGGAAGGCTGGTTTACTCCTCATAAGCCCTTGGTATTACGCTCTGCACAGCTTTGTTTTCGGCGGCTGTTGCGTTTCGTGTCAATGTTGACAGGCCAGCAAAAGATAACCCAGTGATGAGCGCTGAGCGCCTTGATCCATCTATTATTGCCATTCGCGTGCTCCTTCGCTGCGTAATACAAATTCTATTTCTTATTTTTTCGACGATTACCTATTTAAGGTCTCTCTGTGTTGGATAAAGCGACTAATGCACGATAATCGGACGAAATAATCTCTCCCTCTTAAATTTTATCCGCTAGCAACGGACTGCCTTTTTAGTAACGCCTTCCTTAAATTCATTTAGAAGGTTCGAACTTTCGGAAGCGGCGGAATCGTAGATGAAGCGCCAATATTAGAATGCCGTAATGGTCCAAGCAGCTATAGTAATTAGTATGAGCCTAGCATTAGGCATCTGAAGCAATTTCTATAAACATCTGAGCTGTTTCTACCGGCATAGTGACCATTGAGTCATGGCCGGTCGGCAGCTCCGCATAATTCCATGTTGGGTCATCTTTAAATCCTTGCAAGCGCGCTGCCTGCTGTTCAGTTAACGGTGGCTTATCGCTACAAAAAATAAAGGTACGTGGCAGGCCATCCGAACCGTCGTTTGGGAGCGCAATTTTTGAAAGCCAGGTTCCTGTTAATTGTGGTGTCAACCGCCGTTTTAACCAGGCGGCTTCTTCTTCCATATAGGCAGGGAGGCCAAACGTTGTGTCTGGAGGTGGTGCTAAGAAGCCATCTTGCAATGGTCCGAATATTTCTTTGATATCTTCCATAGTACGACCGTTGACCACTTGGTCGCCGTCCTTTGGAACACCGGCGTCAAGATAGATGGCATGAGCTATGCGGTCCTTCATGGCATCACACACACCTGATATAATTATACCGCCGTAACTATGGCCTACCAGAACCACATTCTCCAGTTCTTCCCATTTAATAACGTTGATGATGTCCTGCACATGAATATCAAGATTGACGTCAGGATGTCGTAGATGAATGCGCTCTCCGTGTCCCGTCAGCGTGGGTGTGAACACCCGGTGTCCCTGGTCTTGCAGATGGTTGCGTACGTCCCGCCAGCACCAACCGCCGTGCCAAGCGCCATGGACCAATACGAAAGTGTAGGGCGAAGCCTTCTTGTTCTGTGCTTTAGTCGGTACTCAAGCAAGGCCTACCGCTAAAGTCACAGCTGCAGCACCCAGATGTCTTCGCGTGATCATGCTATTCTCCCGTTAGGTCTCAAGTTGGTTATCTCATCAGAACGTGCGCATAAATAACTGAAACACATTACCATCGGGATCAATTATAGTTGCCGTCTTACCGTGAGTTCCCATGTTGCGTGTTATAGAAACGTCTGCGCCAGCTAGCTCAAGATTCTCTTTTACTTTGTCCAGATCACTTACTTCAAAAACCGGAAATGATCCTTGCTTATGGTTCGATACTTCCTCGGGTGCGGCTAGTGCGAAAGAACTGCCATCTGCATCGAATTGGATCCACTTGTCACCGTCCCGAAATTTTAGCTCTAAACCAAGTGCCTTGTTATAAAAGGCAAAAGATCTCTCCATATTTTCAGAGACCAGTATAACATTCTGTAGCTTTACCATCTGATTCCCACGCCAAAAAATTCTAGATGTTTACAGTTCAAGTTAGTTAGGATCGCAGAAAACTTGTCAGTTTCCCGCAACTAATCCCGCCACGATACGTCAGCGTTCTTGAGTAATTCGGGTCCGTTGAGTTCTTCAAATAAAGACACTCGTCCTTGCTTAAGGCGATCTGCGCGTTCTGAGACGGCTGCGTTCTTTTCTTCACACTCTTTTAGAACCTGACTGGCTTTCTCGGAGGGCACCACGCAAATACCATCCAAGTTTCCAAGTATAATATCTCCTGGGTTTATGATGGTGTTGCCGCACTTAATCGGGATGTTTATCGAGCCTGACCCGTCACACGGAGCGCCTTTCGGCTGTCTGGTGCGACAGAAAACAGGGACACCACTTCTAATAAGTGACTCTGCACTGCGAACTGCTCCGTCAATCACAATCCCTGCGACTTGTGAAGCCTTAGCCGAAATAGAAAGCGCGCCACCCCAGACAGACGCCTGGGTTTCGCCGTTAACAGATACGAAAATAACATCGCCCGGTTGGCATAATGTAATAGCGCACGCTGGCATCAGAATGTCAGGTGAAGTGAGATTGACGGTTACTGCCGGCCCTGCAAACGACCAATTGTGATTGAGTAGGGATGATATTTTAGGGTCTAGCAGGCCGTTTTCTCCGATGTAGTCAAAGACTATTTCACGCCGCAGTGCAGCGATACGGGAGACGATATCGGCATTCGGTCTGTTGACTTGTCGAACTATCACTTTGTAGTCGTGATCTTCCATATTGTTTTTTTTCGGGTTCAACTATTAAACCTAAAATTCTAAGTTGGTGAAATCTAGAGAGTTTTGCGCGCTAGAATGTGAAGATTGTAACCTTCAAGGGCGGCTAGTCTTGCCGTACTGTTGGTCAGCAGAACCATGTTATGAACACCCAAAGATATAAGGATTTGAGCCCCTAAGCCATAATCTCGCTGGGCTCTCTGCTCTTTCTTGTCGGCGGGCACCCTAGTAATAGTGCGCGATAAATAGCCAGGGTCCGGATCATTTATCAATACAATGATGCCGGGGCCGTCATGTTCAGAGATGCGTTGAAGTGCGGTTTCAACAGGATTTTGACTGTCTTGTTTTGAGTTAAGCAGATCCGTAAGGATATTAACGCGGTGCATACGGACCAGAGTAGGCTTGTCCGGAGATATAGCTCCTTTAATAATCGCGACATGTTCTGAACCGTTGAGTTCATTTCTAAATAACGTAAGCTTAAACTCGTCGGATAGAGAAGTCTCATAAGGCTGTTCATGGATTTTACGAACATGGCCTTCAGTTCTGCGTCTATATTCAATTAGGTTAGCGATTGTACCGATTTTAAGTCCATGCTCTTTAGCAAAAGGGATTAAATCTGGCAGACGCGCCATCTCCCCGTCGTCTTTCATGATTTCGCAAATAACTGCTGCCGGAGTAAGCCCAGACAATCGTGCAATGTCGACACCTGCTTCTGTATGGCCAGCCCGTATTAGTACTCCACCGTCCTTCGCGATTAGTGGAAACACATGTCCCGGCGTTGCGATGTCCTGGTGAGAGCTATTTTCAGCAATTGCTACACTAACCGTTCGTGCTCGATCATGTGCTGATATCCCGGTTGTGACGCCTGAAGAGGCTTCAATCGGTATTGTGAAGGCCGTCGCACGGCCAGATATGTTTTGTTGTGGAGAGGGCTTGAGTTTGAGCTTTTTTGCTTGATCGCTTGTTAACGCAAGGCATATGAGGCCTCTGGCATATCTAGCCATAAAGTTAATTTGATCAGCAGAAGCGAACTCGGCCGGAATGATAATATCTCCCTCATTTTCCCTGTCTTCTGCATCTACGAGAATAAAAGGTCTGCCTGCCTTTGCTTCATTGATCAACTCCACGGTGGTGGCAATTACGCTTTCGGATTCAGAAGCGTTTTCAGAGGTTGAAAAGTTGCCGTTAATATCCATGTCCGCGTCTCGCATCCCGCCTGCTTGAGGTTTTCCTATTACATTATAGACTCAATCCGTCTCATATAGTAAGACGATATCCCATTAAACGGAACTTATTGGGTGTTGGAATCTATAATTCTGCGGTCAAGTGCCAGCATGTAGCGTAAATCACCGGACCAAAATGATTGGGGTATTTATTAAATGAGCGTCGAAATTATTGGGATTCTTCCACATAGGTTTTACTCGGAAGTTTATGCTCATCCCCTATCTGAATTTGACCTTGAATTCCTCAAGAGTTGCGCGCAGGCGCATGAAGCCGCAGGATTTGATCGTGTGCTGATTGCAAACTCGGCAACGTATCCAGATAGTATTCCTGTGGCCTCTTGGGTTGCAGGAGTTACGAAAAAACTCAAATTGATGATTGCACACCGGCCGGGTTTCGTTTCTCCGACAATGGCAGCGCGGATGTTTGCAGCGATAGACCAGGTCAGCCAAGGCAGGGCTGGGGTTCACATCATCACTGGCAGTAACGATAAAGAGATGGAAGCGGACGGTGACTTTTTAACCAAGGAGGTCCGATACGAGCGCAGTTGCGAATATGTCGCTGTCATGAAGCAGATGTGGAGCAATGAAGAGCCTTTTGATCATGACGGAAAGTTTTACCGTTTTAACGGTGGTTTTGCTGCGGTCAAACCCGTTCAGAAGCCGGGTGTGACAGTTTTTTGGGGGGGGTCATCAGACAAGGCTCTAGAAATGGGGTCTCAAGTAGCCGATGTTTATGCCTTGGGTGGAGGGTCTTTAGATCGAATTAGTGAGATAGTCACCAGAGCCAAACAACTTGCCGCGAATCACGACCGAACGTTAGAATTTCTCATATCGATAAGGGTGGTGCTGGGCGATACCGAGGAGAGTGCTTGGGAGAAGGCGCATGCTATGTTGCATGATCTTGTCGAAGAGCATGCGTCTCAAGGTCGATTGGAAGTCCGTAAAGGCGAGAGTCGCGAACAGGCAATTGAGAGAACAATACAAGATGCAGCGGAAGGAAGTCGCGACGGCTGCGTTTGGTCTGCGTTTGGCAAAGTTCCTGTCGGTCGTCCCATCTCCAACTGTATGGTCGGTACCGTTGATCAAATCACAGAAACGGTTCTAAAGTATTTCGATGTAGGAATACGGCGCTTTATCCTCGCCGGTTATGATCCGACATCATATCCCCAAGAGTTCGGCAAATTGCTTCTACCTAGGCTTCGCAAAGAAATGGCTGACCGTGAACCTAGCTAAGAAAAATTTATAATATAAATATTAACTGGTTACCGGAAGTAAATCCGGTTTTCATTATCAGTCGCTTGGCTTCAAGAATTTAGAATTAAAACCCATTGTTTTGGTAGGCAGTATGACAGATCAAGCAATCACCGCCTCCCAGTCCCTTGGGACTCCCTTACCAAGAGCTACGATTATAAGGTATCGATTGGCCTACGGTATTGGTGCGATCGGCTACGCTGCAGGTCTGCAAGTCGTAAACGTCTTGCTATTAAGATTCATGACGGATGATCTCGCCATCGCGGCTTCTGTTGCAGGTACTCTACTGGCTATTACGCGCTTGTTCGATGCGGTTTCTGACCCTCTCGTTGGTTACATGAGCGATAGAACCCGAACGCCTTGGGGGCGACGGCGTCCATACCTAATAGTTGGTGCCATTGTCTTGCCACTAACTGTCTTCGGGCTTTTCAATCCGCCCGAAATCACTGGTATGACATTGGCGGCATATATGCTCGGGTTACTCATAGTACATGGACTTGCCTATACAGCTTTCGTTGTTCCGTATACTGCCGTTGGTGCAGAGATATTGGACGATTACCATGAACGTTCAACTCTTATGTCCTTCCGCGTCTATGGCGGATCTCTTGGTCTGCTGGTCGCTGCCACGATAGCGCCTTGGCTATTGGCAGCGTGGGGCGGTGGTCGATCTGCTCATGGCAACATGGGCCTTTCGTTAGCTTTTATAATTATGGTGTGCTGCCTGATCAGTGGTTTTTGCCTAGCGGAACGTAAACCAACTGACAAGTTCCGCAAACCTATGCCCGTCCGCGAATACATTCAGCTAGCTTTCGCAAGTGGAGCATTTGGACGCATTCTCATCGTTCATATTGTGTTTCAGATTGGGGTCGCCACAGTAGTCGTATCGACGGCCTACTTTTCGCGTTATGTGCTGCAAGTATCAGACTATTGGCTTGGCACGTTCTATCTTGCCAAGGTTGCGGGTAACCTTATTTCAGTGCCGTTTTGGCTATGGATTGCTCGATCAATAGATAAGCCAAAAGCATATATAGCGAGCTTGGCAATATATGGGCTCCTAAATTTAACGTGGCTCCTATCAGGTCCTGATGAAGCAATGACTCTAGTCGTCGGTCGTATGTTTCTTGTTGGTATAGGCATGGGAGGAGCCGTTTTGCTGGCGTATTCCCTGCTCGCAGATTTAATCCGATACGATCAGATTAAAACAGGTCTCGACAGAGAAGGGATGTTTTCGGGGTCTGTGACATTTATAGACAAGACCTCAGCTGCAATCGGAACTGCAGGTATTGGGTTTTTGCTGTCGGCTATGGGTTATGTCGCCGGTTCAGCAGATACCGTCTCTCAGCCCGATACCGCCATAGCCGCTATTTATGCGGGTTTTTGTGTCGTGCCAGGGATCGCCGCACTTCTATGTATAGCGGCAATGAGGAGTTACCCGCTTACGCGCGAAGTTGTTGAGCAAGCTGCTGCGTTAGAACTTCAAAAAACTGCGGATTAGTTTGTAGCTAGAAGCCAGAACTCTGAGAGGTTTTTAGCTAGAGTTCCAGGTGCCTCCATTGGCACAAGGTGACCAGCCTTTTCTATGGAACGAATAATAACGTTTTGAGCGCCACTGAACGCTTGCACAAGATCGTCGTACGACACAATCTCATCGCTCTCGCCACATATCGCTAAAACAGGAGCCTTGAGACTGCGTGCACGTCCAATCACGTCTGGGTAATTGGCCAGTAACGCCATGAGAGCGGTGGTTGTTTCAGATGAGGTCGACTTTACCGCATCAATGACGGTTTGACGTACACCCTGGCTTGCTTCTGAAGTGAGCATGCGACTAACAAAAGCTTTCGCAAATTGATTTTGATCGTGCTCTAGAATGATAGACTTCGTCCTAACGTCATCTGAGGCAATAGCGGTTCTTTTGCTAAGACCACCGACCCCGATGAGACATACGGTACGAATAATCTCGGGAAACGAGTGAGCTAATTCGACGGCAACGCCACCACCGAGACTGAGACCGATCACATCGATCGAACAACTAGGACTTATATCTTTGATTTCGAGGCCAACGGCTTCTGCCAATCTTGGGAGCGTAAGGGGTGATCCGTCGAGTGGCTGTGAGCCCCCAAAGCCTGGCAGATCAATTGCTATACAACGCCGATACTGTTGTAATTCCTGCATTAAATCTATGAAAATACTCCGGTTAAGTAGGCCTCCATGCAAAAACAGCGCGACGCGACCGACGCCGCACTCCGTGGCAGCCAACTTTCCTAATATGAAATTCTGTGTCGGCATTTCGCAGATAGTATTACGTCAATTTTAGCGCCCTTTTCGAAAATCGTCAGGGAGAGTCCATGCTTCGGAAACTCCCTGGAACACCCGCAATGTTCGACGTTTGGTTGAGTCCAAAGGCTTTCTCATATGCTGAAGGCCGACGTTATCCCAAAAGACAATGTCTCCAGTTCTCCAATGATGTTCGTATACATATTCATCGTGGTAGGAGTGACTAAATAGTATGTCGAGAAGTGATTGACTATCAGTCTCGGGGAGACCAATTACCCGCGATGTGAAGTTTGGATTCACGTAAAGACACTTTCTACCCGTTTCCGGGTGCGCGAGTAGGATTGGGTGAGATGCCGATGGAGCCAATGTGTTCGATGAGCCATCATCGCTACGGTATTTGCTTGAGTCATGGATAGCAAATGCGTTCTCCAGTCGTGACCTCAAAGTCTGAGGCAGTGTTTCGAGAACCGCATACATATCGCAAAAGTATGTACGCCCGGCTTCGGGATCCACTTCGAGCGCTTCCAAGCAACTAATTGTCTTGAGGCGGTGAAGATCAGCTTGGTCATTGTGCCATTCTAATTCACGGTTTCCGAGACCTCCCATTTTCTTACCATCTTCCTCGACGTTAGAGAGGTTGAAACGGCTGCCGACCTCTTCTGCGCCTTCTTCGATATATTCGGGCACTAATTTAGCCAGACGACGGAAGTGCTCTTTGACCTCTGGCGTATTCGAACTCAAGTCACCAAATGCAGAAAAAAACTGCTCTATGTCCTCATCTCCCGGGGTCGGATGGCCACGACTGACCAGGACATGGTGTTGAGCGAGCGCACGTTTTAAGGCGGCTACAATTTCGTCAGACGGCGCATTTCGGAAATCGATTCCTTCGATGCGGGCGCCAAAAGGAGCGAATGTTTCGGATATATGTGGAATTGTAACTGTATTGAGCATGTGCGGTCCCTCCTCAGGGTAAGCATAAAACATTCAGACGGGGCGATCACCTTTTTCAACCGTCAAAGTGCGACTATCCGCTGCCGGCAACATTTTGCCAGGATCCCGCGTCACGACGACATCAATGACGAGTGGTATGTCACGCGGTTTTGCAGCAAGTTTAATAGCGGCAGCCAGTTCACTTGGGTCTTCTACTCGGATACCATCGCATCCATAGGCCTTTGCGACATCTGCATAGTCGAGTTCCGATAAATCACTCGATTGGTAATTGCCTTCTCCATACACGGCGTGTTGTAGCGCCTTAACGTATCCGGATGCGGCATTATTAATCACTATCAGTGCAAAACCAGCGCTAGCCCGGCGGGCGGTTTCTAGGTCACCGACCGCCATATTAAAGCCGCCGTCCCCAGTCAGACCAATGACAGGGCGATCGGGCGCAGCAAGCTTGCAGCCAAGACTTCCTGGCAAGCCATAGCCGATCGAGGCCATGCCACGTCCAGCCACAAAGCCACGTCCATTACGTTTGGTGTCGTAGAGCAATCCTGTCCAGTGACTCGCAAAACCACCATCCGCTACCAATATTCCATCTTCGGGCCAATGGGCATTTAACTCACCCATTATACGCCCGACATTTATAGGTCGCTCAGAGCTCTGGTAACGGTCTTGAGCGTCGGTGCGCCATTTTTTATGTTCAGCGACTACTTCAGCCAGGTATTCCTTGCGGATACTCTTTTTATCCAGGGCATCATAGATGTCCTCTAGTCCACAACGTGCATCGCCAAAAAGAGCCACGTCTGCGGGTCGCCATCTGCCGATTTCTACTGGTTCAATATCAAGATGGATCATTGGAATGCCAGGCCCAGGTAAACTATAGCGCTTGGTTGCGATCTCGCCGAGCTTGCATCCCACAACTAAGACACCGTCGCTCTTTGCGATAAAGTCGTTTGCAATTCGATCATACCGTCCGAAGAGACCTAACGAGAGAGGATGGGTACATGCAATTGCCCCTTTGCCGCTCAGTGTGTGTGCTACCGGAATGTCGTGACTCTCGGCCAGGCTTTGCAATGCGTCACAGGCTTGAGAAATATGGATGCCACCACCCGCAAGAATGACTGGTCGCTTTGCGCTTGCGAGTAATTCTGCTGCGCGTTCTATGTCTGCTGCTGCAGGGCGGCATCGAAATGCAGGCGTCTTAAATGGTGCTGGGTTGCCTGTTAAAGCGGCTTCTTCCTCGGTAAGTTCAGCATGGCTAACGTCTTCAGGTACATCGACGACCACAGGCCCAGGTCGACCTGTGCAGGCCAGAGAAAACGCATACCGCATTAATTCTGGGATACGCTTTGCGTTCTCAATCCGAACGACATCTTTGGCAACGCTTCGAAGAATTTGAGTTTGCGTTGTCTCTTGAGTCATGTTTCGACCTGCAAAATCTCTGTGGGCATCGCCCGTAATTGCGATCAGTGGAACGCCTGCATTAAAGGATTCAGCAAGCGCGGTTGTAAGATTGGTAGCTCCTGGTCCTAAAGTCGCATCACAAACACCCGGCTGACCTGTGATCCGGGCATATGCATCAGCGGCGAATGCACCGGTTCGTTCATCGTTAATCAATATATGACGAACGCCGAGTTGACGAACTCCCTCGTATAGTGGGAGCAACTGAAAACCACCCATGCCAAACATAACTTGGGTGTTCTGCAGCTTCAGCATTTCAGCGATTAGACGACCTCCGGACAAAGACATTATAAACTCCGTTCTGTACTAGGAATGAGACGCAAGCGATCTACAGATTCGATTGTAGAAAGACCCGGGGTCACGCCACGCGTCATGGCAATTTTATTGCAGGCAGAAATTTCACCGGTTTCCCAAGTCGACGTGGCATCACCGATTTTTGCTGTATTTGCTGATACGGTCGCCGCCGCGATGCCTTGGGAGGCAAGGGCATCCAGACGACCAATGCCAGCGGTATCAATTCCTATACCAGCGTCATTAAAGACAGCGTAAAGTACCGGCGCCTTGATTGCTTTGCTCCAATCGCCACCGATAAGGCCTCCGTGCGATCCCGTAATTACAATGTGACCCGCGTCTGACGGTTGGACTAAGGAGGCAGAATCGAGCAACCACACTTCAATAAGTCCCGTCGCTACACACCGACGAATTTCTTCTGTTGGTGATACGTCAAAACAATCTGGTGTTTGGGCCGAGGCCATTATTTTAGCTGCTTCTTCGCATCTTAAATCTGGCACCACTCCAATTTGACTCGCTAATTCGTTGCAGTGAGAGATGCGACCTCGAGTCATCATATCTGCGCCATCACCGATCCGCGCCGTATTGTAACCGACTGTTGCGGCAGGAATGCCGATAGAATTAAGTAATTTGAGCCCCGAGATTCCAGCGCCGTCTAAGCCAATGCCAGCGTCATTAAAGATGACTCCGATCGGATTATGATTGGAAGCAAAGCGTGCGGCGATAAGACCACAATGAGAGCCATTAACGATCACGGGTCTTCTTGATGAACCCGGTACCGTCGTGATGCTATCGGCAACGATGATGGGAGCATTAGTCAAAGCAGTTGGTTCAATCGACACAGCCTCACCATAGTCTCGGTTCGAATTAAACAATGACGCCAGCGCTAGTGTGAATTACTTGTCCAGTGATTTGCCGGCTGCTTGGTAAGCACAGGAATGTAACTGTCGCGGCTACGTCTTGCGGCTCAGAAACGCGGTGAAAGAAATTTGCCAACGGCCCGGTACGGACGGCTTCGGCCATTTCATCCTCATTTCTTAGTCCATGCTGCAGCGGCGTTTGAGTGATACCCGGTGCGACTGCGTTAACGTTGATGTTGTATTTTCCCAGTTCTGCCGCGGCTGCACGGGTCAAGGCATTAAGCGCAGCTTTAGAAATACCATAGCTTGGGCGACGACCGGGAGCACGAGATCCTGAACTTGAACTGATGCTCACAATCTTGCCACCGCCCTTTTCCGACATATGGCGTCCGACAAGACTAATCAAGAGTCTGGGTGCTTCGAGATTGACAGCGATAACATGGCGCCAATTTTCAAAATCAAAGTCTATAAGGTTGTCTTCAATGCCACTTAAGGAAGCAGCATTAATCAGAACGTCAATTCCACCAAATGTTTCAATAATCTCTAGGGTTGCGCTTGTAAGGCTTTTAGGCGAGGTCATCTCAACACTAAAATGTTTCGCTTGGCCACCCGCAGCTTCGATCTGTTGACATGTTCCAAGCGCCGCCTCTTGATCATGGTCTAGTATCGCGATGCGAGCACCGTGTTCCGCTAAACTCAAAGCACAAGCCTGGCCAATGCCACGTCCAGCACCGCTGATCAAAGCGATTTTACCTGACAAAGAATTTGTCATTTAAGTGTCCTGACTATGCCTGGGCCGATATGGGTAAGTGGTCTGATTGTGGTTCGTCATCTAACAAGCGTATAGATGGCGCAACGTCTTCAGCAAAAGCGCGCATCGAATCTTGTCTTTGAGCGAAAGTCCCCCAGTCGCGACCGGTTACGAACAAGAACACCCCAAAACCGCCTGCCTTTGTATAGAAATCTTGAATACGCTCCTCAACCGTTTTGGCCGATCCAATGAACATGAGGCCGCGATCAAGCAGTTGCGAGAATCCTACATCTTCCAATTCTTCGCCTTCATTCATCCACGCTTTAAAATTAAAAGGGAAATGTTTCTTGTTGAAGTCTATGTGAAGCTTCCAATCTTTTTCGACCATCGATATGGCCTTTTCATCAGAGGCTCCGATAAAAATTCCACGGACGGCTGTTGTGTCGGCGCGCTTTGGTCCTTGATGCCCAGTCGGCGCAGAGTTTTCAAAGTTTGTCGCGATACGATTAATTTCTGAGGGTGTCGCAAATTGAGATGTAAGCAGTTTGAAGCCACGTTCAGCAGCCATTTTGAGAACTATTGGATTGCCGGTCGCTACCGAAATGGGCGGGTGAGGGCTTTGAACCGGTTTTGGATAAACTTGAATGTCCTTACCTGAATAAAATTTACCTGAATGATTAACAGGTTTGTCAGATGTAAAAATTCGATGAATGAGATCGATTCCCTCAATCATCATTTCATGGGTATCATCGAAGTCTGTGCCACGTTGTCCCCAACCAGAAACAGGGCCACCCCTGCCAAACCCAAACATATATCTGCCGTTGGTAAGTTGGTCTGACACTGCGATCTCAGTTGCGACTTGAACTGGATGGTAAAGAGCCAAACGGCGGATCGCCGGTCCTAGCCGAATGTTCTCAGTTACCTGAGCGAGAGCAGCAATCATGTAATCTGGTGAAGGGAGAGCATCGGGAAGCCAAGACGACCCAGTATGTTCACTTATCCAGCCTTCATCGAAGCCAAGACGGTCAGCGAGGACAGCTTCGTCGATGTCCTCCTGCCATGACTCGACTACTTCGCTCCGGGCACGCTGCTGGTTACAAAAAAAGCCTAGCTTCATGAAATTTATCCCCGGTGTATCTGACGCCGGCAAAAGATCATCGGTGCGCCACAAATCAATCATTACTGTTCCGTTTAATGGAACGTCGTCCCATTATTCAGAATGAAGTGTTGATTGTCAATGGCTCGGTGATTGTGGGTATTCCAAAGGTTAGAGTTTTTATGTCAATTTGTAAGCTTGCTATTTGCTCATCCGGTCGGTTGCAGTCGGCGCAAAACACGTGGCGTTACAGAGCCAAAAGACTCCGCTAGTTTTTGAGCAAATGACTCAGCTTCCTCCTTGAGAGACGCTAAAATCCATTCCGACCGTTCCTTGTCAAGACGAGCGGAAATAGCCGCGACGCTAAGAGCGGCGACAGCAACATTGTCAGTGCCTAGCACAGGCACGGAGATTGAACTCATGCCTGGTATTATGCGGCCATCTGTGCGCGCATATCCCTGTTTTCGACATTTCTCGACGAGCTTGAGAACAACATGTTCCTCAAGACCAGGATGCTTATCTGCTAAACGCGCATTTGCTTTGATGATGCTCGGAACTTCGTCCTCGGGCAAAAAGGATAGAAGGGCAAGTGAGCCGGCACCGTATCCTAGTGGTCTGCGGTCGCCAACGGCTAACGTCATGATCTTGATTGGATAAGAACCTATGCCCCGATCGACGCATACAGCTTCCATCCCCTGGCGCAAGCTTAAAATGACTGTGTCGCCAGTGGCAGCGACCAATCTGTCTACGTACTCCATGCCAAGTTCCGCAATGCCGTGCCGGTTTGCGGCAATCTCTCCAAGTGAAACGAGTTGATACCCTAAATAATAAGCCCTCGTGTCAGGGTCTTGATCAATTAACCCGCTTCCGACAAGCGCAGCCAGAAGCCTGTGAGCGGTTGATTTGCCTAATTTAGTGGCTGAGACGACATCCGCCAGCCTTGCGCCTTTTCCTTTGTGTGATGCTACCAGCTTCAAGATACTGACAGCCCGTTCAATGCTTTGTACTGCCTCGGTCATTTGACTGCTTTCGTTGATCCGGCCCGCACTGGGCCTTGTATTGATAAGTTAACTTAAAGTAGGGCGATGGGATTTACGGGAAACCCAGTCCCACCAACCAGTCTAAGCGGAGCAACTGTTAGCATGAAGTCATAATGTCCGATCTCCCAGCACGCCTCAGAGAGTTCGCATAGAGAGCAGTTGTCGATTAACGCGACTCCTAGTTCATGAAGTGCGGCGTGGGGAACATATGGCCAGCCAATTTCAAATGGTTGGACATCCATTAGATCCCAAAACAGTGCTGCAATATCATTCTCTTTAAAAAAACGTAGCGATGTGATGCTTAGTCCGGGATGTGGGTCTGATATGGGATTCCAGTCGGGGTTACTCTCCTCTAGTGCGTCTCGCCCACAATGAATTACGATCGCGTCACCGGGCTCTATTTTGATATTCTGTTCTTCGGCAATCTCTTCCAATTCCTTGGCATGAACGGGCTCATTGAATGCCACGTGTTTTGTTTTTCGATGGCGCACAACGTCCAAAAGTACACCCCGCGTTGTAAGTCCATCTCTCCAGTGCTCAATGCCACCAAATTTACTACCACGCGGTGTGACCTCGACCTCATGAGAGCGGCCGTTCCACATTCCCCTATCTCCCCAGCCATGGCAGAGGGCGTCAATGTGGGTGTTTTGGTAACCGTGCACGTGAAATGCGACATAATCACCCGCACCACCGCCCTCTCCAGGGGCACGCTCAAACCATCGAACAAAGTGTTGAACGGGCTGGGGATTCTGTGCACCTGGAGCGGTTTCCAAGTCACGAGCAAGCGAGATCGCTCTTCCCGTTCTGACTTTTTTAGCCGCATCTATGCGTTTTTGTGGTGTAATTAAATTGAGTGCGCCAACCTGATCATCCGGCCCCCAACGTCCCCAATTGTTATTCTCTTTTAGCCAAGCGCGTGCCTGTTCACGCGATGGTGCTTGGTCTTTCGGCATCATCAATTGGTTTCCCTTACATCGGCGTGTTCGTATTTATTAGAAAAAAATGTCCCACAATATGGAACAAGTATCTAGTTAAGATTTTTTATCTCTCCCAAGGCGCATCCGAGGACCACTCGTTCCAACTTATAAAATGTACGTTTAACGACGTATTCTAGGGCTTTGGTCGTCCAACAAATACTCACACAGCTATTTAGTGAGTAATAAATTTGACGCATGCTCTTGATTAATTCTGTAATATGGAACACGGTATCATGTAGCGGAACGATTATTTGTCTTAATTGATGAGGCCTGGGGAGGAATCTAAATGCTCGTAATTGGCGCTAAGAGGAATTTTTACGGAGCTACTGTCGGATTATTGACGTGCGCTTTCATTGCTTCAATTTCAGCGGAAGCTGCGGCGCAACAGGTGGCGCTTGAAGAGATCGTTGTAACCGCGCGCAAGCGGGCGGAAAGCCTTCAAGAGATCCCGGTTGCGATATCAGCGTTCTCTGCCTCGCAATTGGAGAATCTCGGCTTCGATAACTTGACCGATGTATCACAGTTTACGCCGGGTCTTGAATACAACCAGCAAGGCGTACAAGCGCCAGGTCGAATTTATACTCAAATCCGTTTTCGTGGCATGGGGACAGAAATCAACGAACCATTCGGACAAGTAGGATCTGCATTTCTTGATGGCATTTATATGGCGTCAGGTGTGTCTAGTATTGGTGTCGAAAACTTAGAACGCGTTGAGGTTGTCAAAGGCCCATCTTCTGCTTGGTTGGGTCGTAGCACATTTGCCGGTGCCATCAACATGATCACTAAAACGCCAAGTACTGAGGAGTTTTCTGGTCGTGTGACAGGAGAATACGCAGAGTATGGCAGCTATGATTTTTCCCTGGGACTTGAGGGACCAATTGTAAAAGACCGGCTAGCCGTTCGTGTGTTCGCGCAAGGCTACGGCACCGATGGCCAATATACTGCCTCAGATGGCGGTCAACTTGGGCAAGAGCGCACGGATTCTATTTCTGGAACTCTATACGCCACACCTAATGAACGGCTCGAAATTAAACTCAATGCGTTACACGCCGAGGATAAAGATGGCGGAGTTCCTGCTGTTCTGTTTAGCGGTCCGAACGGACGTCGTGGGACTGACCTAGGTCTAACCAACTGTTTTGCTGACGGTGTAACATCACCGACGCTGTTCAAGTTGAATGATCCGGCACTTGGCGCATTAACAGATTTCGTATGTGGCGAAATCCCAAGCCGCCTTGACTTGGTTGATACGAATACAACTATTAGCCCTGACTTGCTCGAGTTTTGGAACACGGTAGTTCCATCGAGAGATGATGTTCCGTCTCTTGACCGTGTCGGTAACCACCGTAAGCAGGTTCGATTCTCGGCATCACTCGACTATGAATTACCCTTCGAAGGCGTGCTCGCCAATTCCACACTCTCGGTTTTAGCTGGCCTTGGCGAAGAAAACGTCAATACGATTCGCGACGCCGATATGACAGGTATTAACAACTGGTATGCGCGTGCTCCTCAACATATTTCTACACAGCAATATGAAGCGAGGATCACATCAGATCAGGAGAATGCGTTAACATGGCTTTTGGGTGTAAGCCTTTTCGATGCAACTTTCACGTCACAATTTGGTGGAACAGCAGAGCCTGTTATCGGAATAGATGGCGGAATTACTACAGGGCCAATATTCACAGCGTTCGATCTTGATGTTGCGCTTGGTGGTACTTCAGATGGCTTCTGTCCTTGTGTCTTGCCTCCGTTTCTTCCCGACCCAATAAATCAGGGTAAAACGTTCGGCGTCTTCGGTAGTCTTGGCTATCAGGTTACCGAAGAGTTTGCTGTTGATTTCGAATGGCGGTGGCAGAGAGATAAGATAAGAACAGAGAGTGCCACTCCCCTTACAACTCTAGGGATTGCCGCTCCTTTCTTGATTGGGGAAGGGGACCAAGGTACGATTCTGGGAGAGCAGTTCACTACATTCCTCCCCCGTGTGACACTTCAATATCAACCGACCGATGCAACTAATGTTTGGGCAACTTTTTCCCGTGGCAACAATCCAGGGTTCTTTAATGCTGGCCTAACATCACTTTCGGAAGCTGACGCGACTCTTTTGCTTGCTGAAAACCCTGATACCACTTTGTTCCTTGATGAAGAAAAACTCGATAATTATGAGCTCGGCTGGAAACAATCATTCTTGGAGAATAGGGCCAACATCAGTCTTGTGGGCTACTACATGGAATGGAAGAATCAGAAGACTCGTACCGCAGTTATCTACACAGACTCCCTTGGGCGGGAAAGTAACGTCAGCGCAGCTGTTGGAGGCTTCTCAACAGACCTCAAGGGATTTGAGTTTGAAGGTTCAGCTGCAGTCACAGATAACCTGACTATTGATGCGTCGGTCAGCTGGGCTGATGCAGAATTCAAGGATTTTGAATGTGGGTTTACTGATGACTATGCGCCGGCTAACGCAAACGGAATTCTCGTGTGTGATGGCAACCGGCCGATCCAATACCCCGAATGGAGCGGGACTTTCTCCGCAACCTGGGTGGACGAATTGTCTGCGGATTGGAACTATTTCTCCAGAGTAGATGGAATATACAGAGGCAAGCGGTATGTCGATGAGCAAAATTTTGCTTATATTGGTGACGCTTGGTTGTTCAATCTACGCCTAGGCATTGAGAGCGAGGATTTGCGGCTCGAGGGCTTTGTGACAAACCTGTTCAACAACAAGCAATACACAGGCGGAGCCCGCTGGAGTGACTTCTCGGCCGATCGCAATACGATTATTCCTCTGGAGGCATTTGTTCAGCAGGCTATTGCACTTAGTCCGCCTGACCTGCGTACAGTTGGGGTTCGGGCTGCGTTCGACTTCTAATTATGCCAAGCATTTTGCAGTCTGGATGTAATCCTGAGGGGCATTCCGTTGTTATTGATAAGGCAGTGGCCCCTCTGGATCTAAGATCGGCTCTTGCCCGCTTTGCAACGGGCGTGACAATCGTCACCGCCTATAGCAATGACGGCTCCTATTTTGGGATGACAGTTAATTCGTTTACGTCGTTGTCACTAGAGCCTCCACTGGTGATGTGGAGTATAGATCGAAACGCTTCGCTTTATGATTCGTTTCAATCCGTCAACAGGTTTGCCGTAAACGTCTTGTCGGAGTCTCAAAAAACTCATTGCATGCAGTTCGCCTCTAACTGTGAGGACCGTTTCTCCGGTGTTGATATTGGAGTGGATGGAAACGGTGGGCCGCACATCAACGGAGCCCTCTCTACGTTCGATTGTACGATTGAACAGCGGCACAATGCTGGAGACCACCAGATAATAATTGGACGGGTAGAGTCGTTATTCTATCAGGATGGGCGACCGCTCATTTTCTATTCGGGCGAATTGACTTCTTTAACATAGCCTATCGAAATAGGTGAACAGGTCGCATAAAGTGACATCATACAGTCCTTCTTTACTTTGGGTGAAGCTATCCGTGTACTTGCTACTTGCAGTTCTTGTATGCGTATCGCTTGGAATCGTGTGGTCTAAGTACGACAGTAGACCATTGACGCTTAACCAATTGCGCTCGAAGTACGCGTTGCCAAAGTCCGAGTTCATATCACTAGCAGGCCACGACATTCATGTTGTTGATGAAGGCAGCGGACCAGTTCTAGTCCTATTACATGGCAATGCGAATAGCCTCTGGATATGGAATGATTGGGCTACCCAATTTGTCGAGAGAGGTTACCGTGTCATTCGTTTCGATTTGCCAAGCTACGGATTATCGGAAGCAGTTCATAATGGGCAGCTAGGAATCGCTGCAACCTATGAGGTTTTGGCTTCGTTGCTGGAATACAAGAAGGTTGTGCGTTCTGTTCTTATAGGGACTGCCAACGGAGGCCCCCCGGCGGCTTGGTACGCTGCCAATCACCCTGCTAGTGTGGCCGGGCTTGTCTTGATCAACACGCCTTTCTACCCGGCTGAAGGTGACACTGGTGTTCTTGGCAGAGAAAGGTGGGCGCGGGAGCATATTTATCCGCTGACAGGTAGGCCGTGGTTAGCCGATTGGCTCTATGTCAGGGATCTGGCCGGCAAGGGCCAGTCAGTCGACCCAGAATTTGTGTCTCATATACATGATATCGATCGACGCGCAGACATTGCGAGTTCATTGAACTCATATGGCAGCAGTTTTTCGTTCCCGGAGCTCAAATTGAACCCTGAAGGTCTGTCTAATCAAGCAATGCTAGGCCAACTAAAATTACCGACTCTGATTATGTGGGGAGAACGAAGCTTATTGCCTGTCTCCGAAGCCGATCGGCTGGCTGGTCTATTGCAAAGTGCGGACGTGAACGCAGTAAAATACGGTGACGGGGGGCACTGGTTGCCAATTTATGACCCGACTAGAACGGGTGGGGATGTTCTAAAGTTTCTAGGTTCGATTGAGTAACCTAGTGGCCGTGGCAAAACATAGAGCAACCAACCGGTTCAGCGCGGCGTGTAAGTCAATTATATTATTGCTGCAAAATCTATTCGATAATTCTCCCGGTGTTATCGGTGACGATCTGTCGAGGGTGCAATTTTTGGCATTTAGCACAAGATTAGACAAAAAGGCATTATTAGACTGACATAAGTGATTCGATAAGATGTCAGCACCATAGTTGTTAAAGAAAATAACAAACTCTATTCGCACAGAGTAATCCACGATTAGTTTTGGCGCTATTAGCGTTATTTAGACCTAGCTCTAATATCTAGAATGTTTTGACCTGCCCCCACTAAATCGGACCATGTTTGGCTGGAATTTTCCACTTATTATCCCTGTATTGGGAGAAGGAGAATTCCATGAAGAAGTCGAAGTTTACGGATGCACAGATCGCTTTTGTGCTGCAGCAGGCTGA
>JAVJSV010000014.1 GCA_040219235.1 Rhodospirillaceae bacterium | reverse complement strand
ACGCTGCCTTTTTGCATCGACCAAGTAAGCAGCGCTGTCAGGGCATCAACTGCAAGGGCGACACTGCCTAAGATGACGACGAGCCAGCCCTTTACCTCAGGCGGGTCGAGGAAACGCATACCACCTTCGTATATCAGGTAGAAGCCGATCACGATCAACGTTGTGTAGTTAATTAGAGCAGCTACGATCTCGACCCTGCCATATCCAAACGTCATGCGCCCGTCGGCCGGTCGACGGGCGATCTTGCGTGCGCCGAAGGCGATCACTAAAGAAGCAACGTCGGAGAAGTTGTGTAACGCGTCAGCAATCAGCGCCAGACTGCCCGCTAAAACCCCACCAATTACTTGAGCGGCGGTTAAGATTAGATTCGCGACAATAGCAACGCCGACGCGCTTGTCGCCTTGTTCAGGGTCTATTCCATGGTCATGGGCCATAATACAGGACCTTCTTAGGGTTCTGGGTGTTCAGAGCGTCTTGCAACGCACACATAGTGCTGACTACTAGACTGAGGTGGTCCAACCCGGTGGGAAAAAGCCTAGCTGATTGTTATCGCCTGTGTGCGGTCGTTTTACGATGCAACTAATGAAGATGTGAGCCCTAATGCTTGTTACCAAGATACTTTTCATGTGATGTATCTGCAAGCATCTCAATAATTTTGCAGTCGCCAACTTGGCCGCCAGCACAGCCCTCAATCATACGTGATAACTCACGCTTTAAGGCATTGAGCCGACGGATACGATGTTTCACTTGATCCAAGTTTCGTCGGGCGATGGAATCTACAGTTTTACAAGATTGATCCGGGTGATCAGACATTTTGAGGAGTTCGCGTATTGAGTCCAGCGCAAACCCGAGCTCCCTGCTGTGCCGAATGAAGGCGAGACGCTGCCGGTGTTGTTCTGTGTAGCGCCGTTGATTGCTGTGTGTGCGCGGTGGTTGAGGCAGCAAACCGATTTGCTCATAGTACCGGATTGTCGGCACTTTGACGTTGCAACTGGCGGAAAGCTGGCCGATTGAAAGCGCTGTCATATGCTAATTCTTTCTTCTTGAACCTATAGTTACTAGAGAGATTATAGTTGTCAGATGAGATGAACAATCACGCTGTTCAACGGCTAATTTAAGACGGAAAGAGAAAATAGACATGAGCAGCTGCGGCTGTGGCGATGACATCAAGTTCGATGGCCTTTCGGATGGTTACCGCAAGGCTTTGTGGGCTGTCATTGCCATCAATGGCACAATGTTCTGTATCGAAATGGTCGCTGGTTTCGGTGCGTCCTCGCAGGCTCTTAAAGCAGATGCCTTGGACTTCTTGGGCGACACAGTAACTTATGCCTTAAGTCTTTTTGTGATTGGTCAGCCCTTGATTTGGCGGACTAAGGCAGCGTTGTTCAAAGGCTTAAGCCTTGGAGCTATGGGTGTGTGGGTAATTGGCTCTACGGTCTATAGCGTGTTTGTATTGAAGACGCCGACCGCAGAAGTGATGGGCATTGTTGGTGTGCTCGCATTGACTGCGAATCTCATCAGTGTCGGTCTTCTTCTGAAGTATAGAGATGGCGATGCAAACGTGCGATCAGTATGGTTGTGTAGTCGCAATGACGCCATCGGTAATGTCGCTGTCATTATTGCGGCTTGGGGCGTGTTTGCGAGCGGCACAGCATGGCCCGATCTGCTGGTTGCTGGCGTCATGGCCAGTCTGTTTCTCAACTCGTCGGTTCAGATTATCCGCCAAGCGCGAATGGAACTTCAGGGCATCCGGGCATGAAAAGCCCTAGGCCAAAACCCCAGGCAAACTGGGCTATAGGTGCCCATCGAGAAGAAAATCTGGACAAACTGACTGTATTCCAATTAGTTTCTAACTCTTGTCAAACAGAGGTTTGAGCAGTGTTTGCATCTTTGCGCAGGTATAGTTTTAGGAAAGCGACCGTAGTCTCAATGGCTGCGTTCTATGCTTTGCTGTCTTCTTTTGCCATAGATGTTTACGTCCTTTGTGTTCACCAGGACGGCAATTCGCATATCGAACTCAGTCATGACATCACTGACCTGATGTCAGATTCGGACACCAAAGAAGTGCTAAGCTGTTTGGTTGACGACTGTTCTGACAGTGTGATTGAAGACAACAGCACCGTTGCAGCTGCTAAGGTCCTGAATGACAAACGCCCGGACGCCCCGGTCATAGCAGTAATTTGGGAGCCGAGACCCACATCTGAAGTTTCCTTTGAAGCCTTTCAGGTTCAATCGAATTTTGACAATGAGTCCGACTACGCGACTCAGATTAAACCCACCACCGTCCTCCTAACCTAAGACATCTCAGCAGATTTTACCGTGGACGCAATAGCGCGTCCTCGTATCGCGTCCTGTTTGGGTTTGTAACTTAGTTTAGTGGTCGGTTTTTATGCATCTTTCATTCGTTGTTACGTTCGCATCTTCACTGCTGTTTGCTTTACCAGCAGTGGCGGATGGTCAGCGCCAATCTCATGCTAATTGGCCAATTTCACCTCAGCTGGCCCAAGCGGACAACGCGCAAAGCCCGACAGCTGAGGCACTAACCTTAAGCCAAGCGGTTAGCTATGCTTTGGAGTCCAATCCCGGTCTCAACAGTGCGCAAAGAACCGTTGACGTACAGGAGGGTGAACTCATTCAGGCTGGGCTTTTGCCCAACCCGGAACTGTCTTCAGAAGTCGAGGAATTTGGCGGCATTGGGGCTCGGCGGGGTTTCCGTGAAGCTCAAATCAACGTCGAGTTTAGTCAACTTTTTGAGTTGGGGGGCAAGCGCAGCAAACGGGTTCGCGTTGCGTCATACGGTAAAGACATAGCTGAGTTGGATTATCAGCGATCACGGCTGGATGTCATATTGGTTACGACGCAGACCTTTATCAGTGTCGTCGCTGCACAAGAGCGTCTTGAAGTTGCAAGAGACACACTCGAACTCGCCCGTGAGCTAGCAAGTTCAGTTAAAAACCGGATTGATGCAGGGCAGGTCTCACCGACAGAACAAACCAGAGCAAATCTCGAACTCTCAAGTGCGGAAATTGGATTTTCTGAAGCAGAAAGAGAGCTGAGCGTTTCCCGGCAAAACTTAGCGGCAACCTGGGGGTCAAGCGCTCCGCTAAGACAAGCCGCTATTTATAATATGGATCAGTTCGTAGCGCCCGGTCCCCTGGCTGTATATGCGGATAGGCTTGCCGAAAGCCCTGATCTCGTGCGGTGGGATAAAGAGGTCAGTCGTAGTGACGCCACCATTGCACTTGAGAAATCCCAACGTATTCCTGATGTGACAGTTTCCTTGGGAGGGTCTCGGTTCGAAGTCGATGACGGAAAAGCCGTGCGATTTGGCGTCTCAGTTCCTCTACCCCTGTTCGATAGAAATCAAGGCAACGTAATGGCATCGCAAGCCAGGCGTCAGCTAACCGCCAATCAACGTCAGCAAGCTTTGTTGAGTTTGCAGGTAAAGCTCAACGAGAGTTATACCCGCATGGCATCAGCCTTTCAGAATGCTCAGACTTTGCGGGACGGAATTTTGCCCGCCGCTGCTGAAGCGTATGAAACGATTCTGACTAGCTATCAAGCTGGACGCCTCAGCTTTCTTGATTTGGTCCAGGCCCAGCGGACCTTGCTCGACGTCCGCGAGCAATATCTAGACACCCTTGAATCCTATCACCTTAACCGTGCTGAACTTGAGCGTTTCGTTGCCCGGCAGGGGGAATAAGACATGTCCTACAGAAAGGAAAAAGCAATGCGTATCAAGAGCAAGGCCGTGCTTCTAGCGACAGCTTCATTGATTGCGTTTTCGTCCATGGCAATTGCAGCTGGAGACACCGAGACTATGGTGCCCTCAACTCAGTATGAACCACAATTGAGTAGGGACGAGTTTGTGTTTGCTATGTTGCAGGAACCTGATCACGACGATCATGACGACCATGCAGAAGACGACCACGACCACGACGACGATCATGACGATCATGCGGAAGATGACCATGATGAACACGCGGAAGATGATCACGATGATCACGATGATCACGATGATCACGATGATCACGATGATCATGAAGAAGAAGGCGCACTCCGGGTGTCACCTGCTGATATGAAAGAATTCGGTATTGAAACCGGCACTGCAAATGGTGACGTGCTCCGGGCGACCGTTCGCCTGAGTGGCGAGGTCGTTCTAAATGACAATCTGGCGGCCCATATCGTTCCGAAAGTAAGCGGCAATGTACAGAAGGTGCTGGTCAACCTTGGTGATCGAGTTCAGGAGGGACAGGCGTTAGCCGAACTTGAGAGCCGTGAGCTCGCTGATGCCAAGGCCGATTATGTTGCAGCTAAGGAGCGCGCCGCTTTGTCCAACACGAATTTTGAACGTTTTCAAAGTCTCTGGGATCAAAAGATTACCTCTGAGCAGGAATACCTTGAGGTGCGAAATGTATTTCGTGAATCTGAAATTGTGCTGAAAGCGTCCGAACAAAAGCTTTTTGCACTCGATGTTTCACCTAATGACCTGTCGAACATATCCAGCGGAAATGGACATCAACTGACCCATTTTGAGCTCAAGGCCCCACTCGACGGAGAAGTTATAGAGCGGAACATAGCACGAGGCGAGTTCATAGATCCTGACTCGCGGGCATTTATCGTTGCCGATCTCAGCACTGTATGGGTTGACCTAACTGTGTATGAAGCCCAGCTGTCACTCGTTCGTCGGGGGCAGAATGTGACCGTGACAAGCCGGTACGGGAATGCGCAGACAGAAGGGGTTATCGAATACGTGAGCCCCGTGGTTGATCCGTCTACTCGGACGGCGACCGCTCGGGTCGTGCTCGACAATACCGATGGTCAATGGCCACCTGGAACGTTTGTAGATGCCGTTATCGCGGTTAACAGCATCAGGGCTGGCGTCGTCATACCGCGTGATGCCGTACAAACGATAGACAATGAAACAATAGTCTTTGTGCAAGACGGGGATGTTTTTGAGACTGTCGTAGTGCAACTCGGACGACAGGATGACAGACACGTTGAGATCGTTTCAGGCTTGAAGGCTGGCCAAACTTTTGTTGCCCAGAATGCCTTCGCTCTCAAAGCTGAATTGGGTCGCTCCGGGCTCGAACATGCTGGCCACGCCCACTAGTAGGTAGACATTCATTATGATCGAAAATCTTGTATCGAGATCGATTCACAATCCACTCCTCGTTGGTGTGCTTGCAGTAGCTGTGTTTCTTGGTGGCATATGGTCATATGGCCAACTGCCGGTGGACGCATTTCCTGACGTATCTCCAAACCTGGTTCAAGTCTTTACAGAGACAGATGGCTTGGCCCCTGAAGAGATCGAAAAATATGTAACCTATCCGGTTGAAGCCGCTATGACGGGTTTGCCAGGCGTGAAGCAGATACGAAGCGTCTCTAATTTCGGGCTTTCCGTTGTCAATATTTACTTCGACGACGGGACCGACATTTACTTCAACCGCCAACTTGTCAACGAGAGGCTACAAGAAGCCCGTGAGCAGATTCCGGATGGTTTTGGAACGCCGGGTATGGGGCCAATTTCAACCGGCATGGGCCTTATACTTTTCTACTACCTCAATGACACAACCGGCACGTATTCGCTTGAAGAGCTACGCACGATTCACGATTGGATCGTGAAATTCAATTTACAAACCGTGCCCGGTGTAACTGAAGTGCTGGGAATTGGAGGATTTGAAAAACAGTTTCACGTTGTCGTACGTCCTGACGCTTTGCTTCGCTACGATGTTACTCTGGACGAGATCATCGAGCGCATCGAAGCGAACAATCGCAATGTCGGGGCCCAGTTTTTGGAGAAAGGAAGCGAGGAGTTAGTGGTCCGCTCAGTTGGCTTAGCGACCAATATCGAGGACTTAGGACGCATCGTTGTGAAGTCAGAAGAAGGGCGTCCGGTGTATCTAGATCAGGTCGCGGATGTGCAGATTGGCGGTGCGATTAGACGGGGACTACAGACTCGCAACGGTGAAGGGGAAGTCATCGCCGGAATGGTCGTCAAGCTTTACGGCACTAACGCCTCTTCGGTGATTGAACGCGTTGAGGCTAAGATTGAGGAAATCAATGAAATTATCCCCGATGGTCTAGAGCTCGTTCCCTATTACCAGCAGAAAGACATCGTAGACTCAGCAGTCACCACGGTAACAAATGCGCTGCTTCAAGGCATCGCACTCGTGGCCATCGTTCTCTTCGCCTTCATGGGTGGAGCCAGGCCAAGCGCCGTGGTTGCACTCGCAATACCGTTCTCAATTCTATTTGCAATCATTGCCATGGGCTACTTCGGCCTTTCGGCAAACCTGATGTCGTTTGGGGGGCTGGCAATTGCCATTGGTATTCTGGTTGATGGCACAATTGTCATGGTCGAAAACGCCGACCGTCTGTTGCGCGAACCTCATCCTGGTATGACTAAGCGCCAAATTATTGAAAAAGCCTGCCGCGAAGTGGCAAGGCCAATTCTATTTGCCATAGCGATCATCATTATTGTGTTTCTCCCGTTGTTTGCGTTGGAAGGCGTTGAGGGTAAAACGTTTGGTCCTTTGGCCTATTCCATCACCCTGGCTCTCACTGGGTCACTGATATTCTCACTGTTTCTTGCACCCGTTTTCAGCGACCTGCTCTTAAAACAGAAAGTGCCTGCGGCGGGCGAAGAAGGTGAAACAAGTGAGCCTTTCATCATCCGTAAGATTCTCTCCCGGTACTCAATCCTGCTCGAGTATTTTGTATCCAATCGCAAAGTATCCGTGTGGCTTGCAGGTGGTTTAGTGGCGTTGGGTTTGGTCATTTTCCCCTTTCTCGGTTCGGAATTCACGCCTGAACTCAAAGAGGGAACGATTGTTGTGCGCCTTACAATGGCGCCATCCATCTCTCTTAACGAAAGTAAGCGAACGACCATGATTGTCGAACGGCGGCTTCTGGCGATTCCCGAAGTCAAAGAGGTTGTTACGCGTATCGGCCGGGGCGAGGTTGGGGCCCATGCAGACCCGATAAACGCTGCCGAAATTTATGTAATTCTAAAGCCCGAAGACGAATGGCGTGAGTCTGGTGATCAGGAGTTTATCGAGGACATTATCCGAGATGAACTCGGCGTCATGCCAGGCATAGTTGCCAATCTGACACAACCCGTAGAAATGACCGTCGATGAGCTTCTGGAAGGTGTGCGAGCCGAGTTGGCCGTCAAACTCTTTGGGGACGACCTTGATCTCCTGGAAGAAAAGGCCAACGAAATAGCAGGAGTGCTGCGGCAGGTTGAAGGAGCGGCAGATGTCCAAGTAGACCAAGTCAGTGGAACGCCTCAGTTACTGATTAGCCCAGACCGGGAGGCTGTAGCCCGGTATGGGTTGAATATTGAAGATGTTCAGAATGTCATCAGTGCTGCTGTGGGTGGAGCTGAGGCGGGACAAGTGTTCGAAGGAATTCGAAGATTCGGAATTCTCGTCCGCTTTTCTGAAGAGTTTAGAGATTCGCCAGAGAAAATTGGTCAAATCCTAGTAAAAACCCCAACTGGTGCACGCGTGCCACTTTCACAGCTTGCGGACATTAGAGAGATTGTGGGGCCACGCCAGATTACAAGAGAGAACACGCAGCGCTTTGTGACCGTACAAGCGAATGTCGTCGGATTGGACATTGGTACTTTTGTTAAACTGGGCCAGGCCGCCATCGACGCAAATGTTGAGTTACCGCCCGGCTATCTCACTTCGTGGGGTGGGCAGTTCAGGCTACAACAAGAGGCGAATGCCCGGTTTGCCATTGTCATTCCGATTACGCTGGCAGCAATCGCTTTCGTTCTCTTCATTAACTTTGGTTCGTTAGGCAATTCAATTCTTATCCTCCTCAATATCCCGCTTGCACTGGTCGGTGGCATATTTGCGCTATGGATTTCTGGACAGAATCTATCGGTGCCGTCATCGGTAGGTTTTATCGCGCTCTTTGGTATCGCCTTAGGAAACGCGATGGTTCTTATTACCTACATTAATGAACTTGTTAGAGAGGGACACCCGGTCAGGGATGCCTGCTTAATGGGTGCACGCTTGCGTCTACGTCCCGTTCTGATGACGGCAGTAACAACCGCCCTTGGTCTGTTACCCTTGCTCATTGCAAGTGGAACAGGGAGCGAAGTCCAAAGACCGTTAGCCACAGTCGTCATGGGAGGGTTGTTTACTTCAACCGCGCTGACATTGCTTGTTATACCGTCATTGTATCCGTGGTTTATGCCGCGCAAAGAAGAAATTGAAACTGAGCTGACTGGGACGGACAGTCCCTTGCTTGCGGAGTAAAAAAGAATATGGGTGCTAGGGCACAGGTATTTCGGTGCAAGGAAAACGAAAGTGTTCTCCTTTTCAGCGATCCCCTTTCCGCTGCCTTGGTAAGAAAGGTCCTTCCCAACCTTTCTCTTACGGCTGCCTCATCCCCCTTAACGGCTGTGAGCCCATCCCCAATCGCTAGTCTGCCTATAGTCATACATGAGAGGGAGGTTTAACCCCTCGCTTAAAAAGCTTCGATACGTCCACCCCCGTGTTTACCTGGAACAACCCCATGCCAAGCGGTGGGATAAGAAAATACTATGCTCGCCAAATCGTATGCGTGGTCAAACCTGTTCGGCCCCGGTCATTTCATCAGGGTCGGCCTCCCGATTCTGTTGATCATGGTTGCGGCTATAGGTGCCCTTATCTCCGCAATAACTGCTGATTCATTAACCCTCGTTGCGCTCGCGATGGCGTTGGGAATTCAGCTTCACTTCATTGTGGTCAGCGTGTTTGCCCAAGGAATACGGTCTCAAGGCCGGTTTAGTCCGACGCACATCTTGAAATTTGTTCGGGCCTCGTCGCATCTTCTTTTGGTTGCGGCTATTATTTTTCAGCTCTGGATTTTGGGACTTCTTTTCATACGGCTATTTCAGCCTTCACATATAGAGATCGACCTGCTTCTAATTACTGCGGCATCAATATCCTTAGTGAATGGCATAGCCGCCTATTTATTGGAGAATAAAATTTGCAGTACCAGGTATTTCAGATCTCGTGCTGGACTCCTAAAGACACTCCTAACCCCGTCAGGAATCGCGTTTGCGGTAGGTGTAATAGCCACCCTGACTGATATAAGACTGATCGTCGACGATATCGGAGCGCTTTTGATAATGTGCTGGTTTATGTCATCAATACGATCGGATAATATTAGTATGTAGGAGGTGGTGCCAGATGGAAACGGCATCAATTGAAGGACTGAAGATTTAAGCCTCCATCGCGACCAATCATGCGGGTATGATTTGTGTCGTTGGCAATGAATTACCATATGCGCTTGTCGCGTAAGATTTGATTATGCTTAAGTAGTAGCGCTTTTTAACCACACCTCATCCAGGTGTAGACAACGCTGGTAGCGCCCTCCCGCAACCATCTTTACTTGCTTTAAGCCGCCAATCGGTTGATTGGCGGTTTTTTGCTTTCCAGAACAGATGCTTAGGATGCCGGCGAGTTCCCCATGCAGGTCAATACGCAGCAGACTGCGTTCTGGTGTAAGCTGTCCTTCCCGAAAACCTCATCCGCTTGAAATAGGTTCGGATCATCTGTAACCAGCTTGAGATGATCCAATTCGTGACGTTTTTCTTGCTGGCAATCTTGGCTCTGGGTAAGACTCAAAAACGTCTTGCAGCAGAGAATA
>JAVJSV010000013.1 GCA_040219235.1 Rhodospirillaceae bacterium | reverse complement strand
ACGCTCTTCCGATCTCCACTCCATCGATTATGGCATCCCCCACAACAAACATGCTTTGTCGCTTGTCAGGGGTGCGAATGATCGCGCTTCCTGGCAAGTTTCCGTCTCCTGAACGAATACCAAAGAGTTGCAAATCCAGATTTGTCTCAGGTGCCTCAGACGTTGTCGCAGATGCCTCAATTTGCGCCACCGTGCCCGTAAATGGATTGCTGCGGCTAAGGATGTTGAGATCAAGATTTTGTGAAAGGATAGGCTGAGAGTCAGGGCTGTTTTCGGAGAAAGCGTCGGTAGTTTCAATAGACGTTCCATCCACTATCAACCACATCACTTGCGACCAGATAATACCGAGACAAAAGATGGCAGCGACATTTACCGCCCTCCTGCCCCATACAGGTGACTTTGAATCAGAGCGGTTTAACCCGGCCATAGCAAAAAGCTGGCTCTGGCGCATTGCGCCAACAGACCTTTGTATACCCCTAGATAACTGGGCATAGGATAAGACCGGCTGTGCTGGTGCACCGCCGCTATACTGATCTTGCATACTCTCCACCCGGTTGTGCCACCCCGAACGGGGGTGACAGAGTTTGCAAAAGGAATGTGTAGTTTAGAACCGCGTCTTAATACCTAACGATACCGTGACACCCAGATCGTAGCGCTCTGCAATCTGGTTGCCTTGCTGAATAACAAAATCATCATTGAGGAGGTTCGCCGCCTTCAGGCTGACTTCATAATCTCTGCCCCACGTCGTAAGCGTACGGGCATAATTTAAATCCAGACTAATTGGAGGCTTCTCAACTTCGTTCGGTGCGCCGAGGCGTCCTACACCGATAATCCGTTCGCCCGTGTAATTGAGGAGAATGGAAAACCTTTCACGGTCTTCAACTTCATCCCAACCGAACTGCAAGTTCCCGAGCCAATCTGACTGACCCTCAAGACTGCGCTGAGAGTCTGTTTGTTGGCCTGCCTCTAAGGGATCCAACGACACATTTGAATCGATATAAGAGCCGTTGACCTTGACGTAAAATTCGCGGCGTGATGTCCAGTTGTTGTCCATCCAATCATTGAGTGGGATAACTTTTTCCAGCTCAGCCTCAATGCCTTTCACTTCCGCCGACAAGGCGTTCGCCCAGGAGCGCAGCGGTGTATTGCCAATAAACTGATAGGTCTGCTCAATGGGGTTGCTGAACTCTTTATAAAACACGCCGACCGTTGCGAACTCGCCGGGGCCGAAATACCATTCCCAGCGCGCATCATAGTTGTCGATCTGAGCGATTTGCAGCTCAGGATTGCCACGGGTCTGCTGACCACGGTCATCAAGGAAGATTGCAGAAGACGTTTCACGCAGATCAGGCCGCGACAAAGTCTGGCTGAACGCGAAACGCATCTGCATGTTGTCATAGAATTCCCACGTCAGCGTGGCTGCGGGTAAAACGAACTCACCGCGCTGCGTCACCGTGATTGGATCAAGAGACACACGGTCTACTGTGGCTGTGATCTGTTTTGAATCTTCATAGCGAAGGCCGCCAGCGAGACGTACAAAATCGTTTAACTGAATGTCCAGACCACCATAAACCTGTTTGTTTTCCAGACTTGCGGTGAAGGTGTCCGACGCATCAAAGAATTCGCGCAACTCAAAACCACCAGGGCCGATGTTGACAGAGCCGAAAATGATTTCCGGGATCAGTTCACGAAGCGCCAGATTTGCGCCAGATGGAGGGTTAAAGCCGTATTGGACAAAGCCGGAGTTGCGGCTCTTATCCAGGTAAGCGGCACCGAGCTTGAGGTCGACGGCCATGTCACCAAGCAACATCGGCTGGAGAACATCGAAACCACCATCATAGGTGTCGTCTTTTAGATCACTCCAACTCGTCAGGGCTGAATCCGTCCGCAGCGGTAAACGGAAAACACTATCGAAATCATCATAAATGTAGCGGTACTGACGGCGGAAAGGCGCTTCACGAGAGGCCTTAGAGTATGATGCACGCCAGTTGAATTGGGTTTGTTCAAAGGTAGAATTATCAGTCAGCGCATCAAAATAGTGCTCACCGGATAATTGGTTACTCCACAAATAGTTTTCTATGTACTCATTACGGACAGATGTTCTAAGTGTGCCCGGGTCAGCGCCGAATTCGCCTTTTTCAAGCTGAACGCGCTTGGTACTTTTCCGAAGCACCATTGACGTCGCTTTGAGCGTGCTCTGATCAAGCTCAAGACCCAATGTAAATATGCCATTGAGGCCGACATCCCACTCTGTTCTGCGCAGTCCACAATCGTCACCTCCACCGATAAATCGATCACAGACGTCGGGAGCTAAATCGGTGCTGGGTGTGAGTTCGCCGCCGGAAATTTCAAATGTACGGAATTCACCAAACTCATTCCTCATCTCGCTGCTGTAATCAATCGCCGCAAGAATACCGAGGCTTGAGTCTGCAAAATCGAATCTGTCGCCATAGACAGCGTTAAGTCCGAAATCAGGCGCATTTGGCTCACTGTCAACCGACCAGATGTTAGGCAGAGATTCCCCTGCCGCTTCAAGTTCAGACGGTGACAAACCCTCAAGCAATGCATTGTTGTCTATAATATCCGGGATTGAACGAGACTTTCCGGGAAAGCCGAATATTTCTGAATTTGGGCCATCATAGCTGAGGCCGTCTTTAAACGTTGCTTCCGAATTGTACCCCCCAGAAACACCGAACTCAAAGAAGCGTTCATCAGGTACTGCCTTTGTACGTAGCTCAATAAGACCACCGCCAAATTCACCCTGAAACTGAGGAGAATATGTTTTCTGGACCAACACCCCGCCCAACAGGCTTGTGGGGAAAATATCCAACGGGACAACACGACGCAGTGGCTCCGGGCTGGGAATGGTAGAGCCATCTAACGTGGCATAGGAATAACGGCCACCAAGACCACGTACATATATGAATTTGCCAGACACAAGACTGAGCCCGGTAACCCGTTGCAAAATACCAGTGACTTCTGAGTCGCCAGATTGCGCAAAATCGACTTCATCGATCAGACTTGATATTTCTGATGTGGCCCTTTTTTCATCAGGAATATAAACGCCCTGAACGACAATTTCTTCCACCTCCTGTGCAGATAATGCAGAAGACATAACCATCATTGCAGATGTCAGTAGAGCCGCTTTGAGCCCAGAACGGTTCGCTATCATTTTTGCCACCCAGAAAATCGATATTCTCAAAAAACAGGAAATGCCGCGACGATGATTGAGGAAGAATGTCTCAGATCGCCGCGGCTAATTTCTCTCTACGTGTTTAGTCGTTCAACCAGACGGTCCAACCAAGAGTCCAGTTGCTACCTCCGTTCTGCACAGCGCCGACGTAGCTGACGCTATCGAAAAAGGAGTCGACCAGACTGACATCCGTGGCAGTCAAACCATTTTCAACAGCGCCGTTGATAAACCTGCGGTTGCCTGTTGATCCGTTAGCAGCCGTCAATGTGTTCGTTGTCGTCAAGTCATTGTTGGCTTGACCATTGACAAATGCCGCCAGGTCAAATGGATCTCCTGCCTCGTCATCTGTTGGGTCGGTGCAGTTAAACAGGGAAGACTGCACAGTCGTCGCACCAGTTAGAGATGTCGCAGAGGTGCCGGTAGCCGTAAACGTTGCGGTGTCATCCAAGTCGTAACATGCATCACGCCAGTTGGTGACGACAGTGTTCCAAATACGACCAGTGGTACCCCGGCGCAACACAATGCCAGTATCACCAACTGAGGTTCCACCAACAAAAGTTGCGTTGGCGATTAGTCCTGCGGCCCGAGGCAGGAAGTCATTGTTACCTTCCAGGTTATCAGCCTCAATTGCACGATCTGAGTTTGGCTGATTGTCGTTCTGATAGACAACGGCATACTGAATTTTGCCGCGCCATCCGAAGGTCCAATCGATCGAGTCATCGTCAGCGCCGGTTATCACAAGATGTTTTGCGTTAACCGTTCCACCGAAGAACTCAACACCATCGTCAGCACCATTGTGAACTTGCAGGTAATCAATCGACGTCCCAGAGCCTACGCCTTGGAAAGCGATACCATTGAGTTCGTCAGTTGCTGTGATCGGGTTACCAGCATATTTAACAACGGTGTAGAACAGGTTTCCGCTGTTGTCGGTATCATCGACACCACCGTACAGACCACTATCACCTTCACCCTCTTCCTCGCACACGCCAACCTGGTTGCAGGTGTTCAGACGCGCACGACCATTGATCACAAGGCCACCCCATAGACTGGTATCTGTATCAAGGTTAGCGGTGTCATCGCTGATTGCACTGAAAATAACAGGAGCCGTTGCCGTACCGTTAGAACGAAGTTGTGAGCCACGTGTCACCACGAGGTAAGATTGAACATTTTCCCCAAGAACACGCACGCCTGGATCAATGGTCATAATGGCCGTGTTACCAGAAGCCAAAGGCGTAGCCGGATCTTGCCCAGCATCGATGCCGACATCCACACGACCACGTAAGATGTAATCAAAGCCAGCAACAAGGCGAATGTCTGAAGTGTAAACGCCTTCCATGATGCATTGGTTACTGCCAGAAGCTGTTGTGCCTACGGGACAGCTTGCGGCCGGATTTAAGCCAAAGGACCAACCAAGGGTCCAGTTACCCGGTGCTGTAGAAGTCGAAATAGCGCCAATGTAGTCAACACTATCAAAGAAGCTGTCAATGGCACTGACGTCCGTTGCCGTAACTGCCGCTTCAGCCGTACCATTCACGAAACCTGATAACGATGAATTGCCGAAGACATTATTTGACTGACTAAGAACGAATTGTTCCAGGCTGAAAGGATCGCCGGCCTCGTCATCTGTCGGGTCATCACAATCAAATAATGAAGACTGTATCGTAGTATCGCCAGAAAGGTTTCTCGCGTTCGTTCCCGCGACAGAGAACGTGGCATTATCATCAAGATCGTAACATGCATCGCGCCAACCGGTTGCAACTACGTTCCAAAGCCTTGCTGCTGTTCCACGACGCAGCACAATTCCGGTGTCACCAACCGACGGAGATCCACCAATCAAGGTTGCATTTGAAATTAGGGGAGCTGAGCGCGGGAGGAAATCGTTGTTACCTTCCAGGTTATCAGCTTCGATGGCGCGGTCTGAGTTTGGCTGATTGGGGTTTTGAATAACAAGCAGGTACTGGACCTTGCCACGCCAGCCAAAAGTCCAATCAAGGGAGTCGTCATCCGCGCCAGTAATGACGACATGACGCGCGTTAACAGTACCACCAAAGAATTCGACGCCGTCGTCCGCACCGTTATGGACTTGCAAATAATCAATGGTGGTCCCACTACCGACACCCTGGAATGCAATGCCATTTAGCTCGTCGGTGGACGTGATTGGGTTGCCCGCATATTTGACAACAACATAACGAAGCGTACCACTATCGTCAGCATTGTTGTTGCCGCCGTACAATCCGCTATCGCCTTCACCTTCTTCTTCACAAACCCCGACTTGGTTACATGTGTTGAGCGTGGCTAAGCCGTTAATTACGATACCACCCCACTCTGAAGTATTCGGGTCATTGGCAGCTTCGCCGGTGTAAACGGCGCGTTGGGTTTGACCAAACTCCGCCGCTATACTTAGGTCTTGGGCACTGGTAAAGACGATTGGACTAGACTGAGTGCCAGCGGCTTCAATACGTGAACCGCGAGAAACCACCAGATACGACTGCAGATCTTGTCCGTAAACCGTGACACCCGGCTGAATGGTTAAGGTGGCTGCCGTGCCGCCAGACCCGTCCGAGGCTGCGTTCTCACCGACGACAACTTTACCGTTTAATGAATACAAGTTGCCGGACTCTAACGTAACATCCGATGTTATCACTCCAGACAATTCGCAGTGAGTCGAGGACCCAACTGTTATTTCGGCGGTCCCTGTTGGGCACGTTCCTGCGCTTGGAGGCGGTGTGCCGCCGCCATCGCCACCGCCACCATTTCCGCCGCCGCCAACGCCGGGGTTAGGACCAGAATCGCCTGGAGAGGCAATTTCGGTAGAACTGTCACTGCAAGCCGCAACTGAAAGTGCAAGACAGCTTGCGAGTAGAATTCGCAGAAGTGGTGAAGCGCTGGTCATGATATCCCCATGTCAGTGACTAAGAAATGAAGTTGGGCTTTGAAAGTGATTTGCCCGTTTTGGATTAAGTGTTGGGGACGAACTATCAGAGTTTATTTTTTCTGCATAGGATCAAGTACTTGATGTAATTTAACTTTAATACTGCGGATTATTACAGAATCTTTACTTTAAAATTACAGAAATATTTCAAGACTAAATCAGACCTCAGTACGCGCTTAGGGTAAGCCATTGAGAACTCCAAGCCCCTTTAACATCATCAGAAAAAGCAGCACGTTCCTCGTGAATACTTAGATGACACTTCCATGAATAATGAGGTGAGCTTATTGCTGTTTTTGATGCTTTTGCCCAAGTTGCCGTCATTCAAACGTAACACTTCTTTTCTGACGCACATTGGTGATGGACATGCTTAAACTATTAAGACACAAAATAATTTTTGCTTTCACCTGCGTCCTAACCCTAGCCTTTTCTGGAGTAGCCTCAGCGGCAGTGGACTCACAGTTTGCCAGCACAGCTCCGGCTCAAGCAGCTCCAAAAAACTCTTTGGACTACAACGTTTACATGAACTGGTGTGAAGCGGATCATACCCAATCAGAAAACTGGCAGGTTCAACTCGGATACTGCCTTGGATACTTGCAAGGCTTATACTGGGGGCAAGTGATTGGTTCGCCTGTATCTCAAAAGCCATTTTGTCTGCCTAGCGATTTTCAAAAGGCAGACATGGTAGAGGCCCTAAGCAGTTATGCTCGCAATCATTCCGCCCAGTTAACCGCTGTGAGTATGGGCGCGTCAGAAACTGCTCGCCTAGTTGCCAATGCGTTCAAGGAACACTTTTCCTGCGATTAGAGGCTGTCCCTTCTTTTTACTTCATCCGCCGATATTCGTGATGTAATCCACCAAGATGGGGACATTCAACGATGTCACCTTCTCGCTCGACCGGCCTTGAAGTAGGGGAATCTTTCTCTAAGGACAGATGCGTCCGGGTACGATTGTAGTATCGGGCATAGTTCTTAAGAGTTCGCCGCAAGTG